>NZ_JAXLWP010000012.1:0-191882 GCF_046328425.1 Kouleothrix sp. | reverse complement strand
ACATCGCCTACGGCCGCGCCATCCCGGTCGAGACCGGGCTCTCGTACAACCTGTGGGCCTTCAACGAGCCGCGCGAAGACGACGACACGATCTTCCGCACGCTCGAGAGCATCCGCAACCCGGCCGAGCGCAGCGACTACGCCAGCGCGAAAGGGCTGGCGCGCCTGCGCGAAGACCCAGCCATCCTGCTGCGCAAGCTCTGGCCGAACTGGGTAGCGATCTGGCGCGTCAAGCCGATCGAGGATCGATTTCTTCAGGAGAACTACTACAGCGACGTGCCGCTGCCGCTGTTCGGCGCGGCGCTGCTGTTCGACGACGCGCTATACCTGGTGGTAGCGCTGGCGGGCCTGGCCGGGCTAGCGCTGCTGCGCGGGCGGGAGCCGCAGAGCGCACCGGGCAGCGGCGCGGGCGGGCAGATCGAAGACAGGCCGCCAAGCCACAACGAGCCAGCCGCAGCTCGCAGGCTGCTGGGGGCGCTCCGCACGCCGCGCGCGCTGCTGATCTGCTGGCTGCTCTACGCTGTCGGCACCATGCTGCTGACGCACGGCGAGGCGCGCTACCGCCACTTCCTGTTCCCAGTGCTGATCCCCTACGCCGCGTGGGCACTCGTGCGAACAAGGCGCTCTGCAGCGCTCGCCGGCAAGCAACGCCCCGGCGCGCGATATGCAGTGCGCATTACACGCTTCCTGCTGCTGGCGGCGCTGGTCGGCGGCACGTGGCTGCTGTACTACCCGTGGGGTTGGGCCGCGCAGAACCTGGCGCGCGGCTGGTACGCGCAGCGCGCCGAGCTGGCGTGGGCTCTGGGCGACCAGGCCGGCGCGCTGCGGCTCGACGAGCGCGCGCTCGACGTGCGCGAAACCCTGGATGGCTGGCTGCGGCTAGGCGACCACGCGCGCGCCGCAGGCGACACCCAGCGCGCGCTGGCGGCCTACCGCGCGGCGCGCGCGATCGGCGCCGACTACATCCCCACCGCCGCCAAAACCGGCGACCTGCTGCGCGCCGAGGGCCAGCCCGACGCCGCGCGCGCCGCGTTCGGCAAAGACAGCGTCGCGCAGCAGCCGCTGACCGACTGGAGCTGGCGCGAGCTGCGCCCGCCCGCGCGCGAAACGATCGCCGTCGGCGATGGCCTCGACTTCGGCTACGTCGGCGGCGTATACCCGGCCGAACTGCTGGGAGGCTCGGCGACGCGCTGGACCAACGGCGAGGGGCAGCTGCGCTTCGGCGCGGCGCCGCTGGCGGCGCCAACCACGCTGCTGCTGCGGCTGCGGCTGGCGGCGCCGCGCCCCGACGGCGGCGCGGTAGCGGCGCAGGTGTGCGCCGCCGGGCAGTGCCAGGCGCTCGTGCTCGGCGCCGGCTGGCGCGCATACAGCCTGGCGTTCACACTGCCGGCCGGCGCGCCGCTCGAATTCACCATCCGCAGCGGCACCTTCGCCGCACCCGACGGCCGGCGCCTGGGCGTGATGCTGGGCACGGCTGCGATCATATCGATCGTACAGTAGCGCCTGTGCCAACAAAAAACCGGGCGGCTGCGCGCCGCCCGGCCAAGCTGCACCCGGTTCGCTACACAAAACCCAGGCCGCCCGTCTTTGTGATGCGCTCGTCGAGCGTGCCGGCGAAGCTCGCCAGGCTCTCGGCGTCGAGCGCCTCAAGCGCGCTCAACTCAGCTTCGGTAAGATTATAGCCCTTGCAGGCCTCACGAGCATTCTCGATCAGCGCCTTGCGAAATTCGGCGTCGGTGACGGCCCGGCCAATCACGCGCTCGACCTCGGACTGCGACATAGCTTAGACGCTCCTTTCTTCGACGGTACGCAGGCGTTTGAGTTCACCATTCGCGCCTATGCTAATAAACGTATCTTTGGCCCGTTTTAGGTACGCGCCGCCGTCGGATTGGTTGCCGCTTTGGGCCAGCGCCAGGCCATATGCGGCCCAGGTGCGGCCAAGCTCGAAACGATCCTTGATCGTACTCAGCGACTGGACGCTGGCCTCGAACAGCGCGCGAAATGGCTCCCCGCGCTGCGCCGCCACCTGGGCCAGCAGGCGTTGCGCAACACCGGCCTCGCGCCGGCTACCGATTTTCTCAGCCAGATCGAGCGCCTGGCCGGCGAGCTCGCGCGTGCGCGCGTTGGTTCCGCGCTCGAGCTCAATTTGCGCCAGCGCGTTCAGGCTTTCGACCTGCAGCCCCTGGCTGTGCAGGCGCTGCGCATGCTCGAACGCCTGCGCCGCGCACGTGTATGCCTCGTCGAGGCGAAGCGCGCGCAGCAGCGCCAGCGCCATATGCATCAGGCTGTTGGCCTCCTGGTAGACACTGCCGAGCTGCCTGTTCAAGCGCAGCGCCTCGCCAAACGCACCAATGGCCCGATCGTACTCCCCCTTGTGGTAAAACACAATGCCCAGCGTATTATGCGTTTGGGCGATATCATGCTGCGCGTTCAGCTGGGACACAATCACCAATGTCTCGCCGCAGCGCTGTTCGGCCAGATCGTACTTACCCAGGCAGATCAGGCTGTATGCCGAATTGCCGATGGCGAAGGCGATTAAAAAGCGCAGGTTGATCTTCTTCGCCAGCTCCTCGGCCACCGCGTAGTGCTCGATCGCGCGCTCGTACTCGCTCTGCAGCTGCCACAGGTAGCCAAGGTTGTTGTGCGACGCCGCCGTGCCGGGCAGGTCGTCGACGAGGGTACGCAGCGCCAGGCTACGCTCGAAATGCTGGTGGGCGCGCGGGTAGTCGCCGCGCATGCCGTAGATCGCGCCGAGCGTCGAGTGCAGGCGCGCCTCGGTCTTTTCGTCGTCGAACGAGTCCGGGTCGTCCTGCACCGCCAGCAGCCCCTCTTCGCACGCGGCGATCGCGAGGTCGTACTCGCCCAGGCGCTGGCGCACCAGCCCGATGTCGGCGCAGATCATGGCCACCGCCAGCGCCGAGATGCCCTGGGCACCCGAGCGCACGAGCGCCATGGCCTGGCCCAGCTCGGCCAGCGCGGCGGCGTACTGGCCTTGCTTCTCGAGCACGTTGCCGCGCTTGCGGTGGGCGCGCTGGGCCGCCTCGGGCGCCACGCCGGGCGTGGCCAGAACCGCGGCATGCTGCGCCAGCGCCTCGTCGTAGCGGCCGATGGTGGCCAGCACATCGCCTAGGGCGTCGCGCGCGGCCCGCGCGCGCGGGTCGGCGTCGTCGCCGGCGAGCGCGTCGAGCGCCCAGCCATACGACTGGATAGCCTCGTCGTTGGCGTACACCGCCTGGGCGCTCTGGCCGGCGCGGATCAGGAACTCGACCGCCTTGTCGCGGCGGTCGCTCAGGCGGTAGTGGTGCGCCAGCAGGCCGTAGTAGTCGTCGAGGTCGCCGCTATGGCGGCGCTCGAGGTACTCGCCGATGCGGCCGTGCAGCTCGCGCCGGCGGGCGTAGAGCATGCTCTGGTAGGCGACTTCCTGGATCAGCGCGTGGCGAAACGCGTGGACGCGCTCGGGCTCGCTGCGCTCGAGCGCGGTCAGGTCGGCGGCGTCGAGGCGCGCCAGCTCGCGCAGCAGCACCTGCTGGTCGAAGTTCTGGATCGACTGGAGCACGCCGAACGGGATGCGCTGGCCGATCACCGAGGCGAGCCGCAGCACGGTGCGCGTGCCGTCGTCGAGCTGGTCGATACGCGCGAGCAGCAGGCCGCTCAGGCTGTCGGGCAAGTTGTCGAGCAGCGTTTCGGCTAAAGGTTTGAATGTTTGCAGGTTTGCAGGCTGAGGCTCGATGGCCTGTAAGCCTTCCACGGTTTTAGCGCGCAGCTGGTCGGCTTCCCATCGCTGCATCACCACGCGCAGCAGCTCGGAAAGAAACAAGGGGTTGCCGGCGGCGCGCTCGACCAGCTGGCGCACCAGGGCGGCGGGCAGGTTGTGCTGGCCGGCCAGCGCCGCCACCAAGTCGCCGCTTTCGCTGTCCGAAAGCTCGCTGAGCGCCAGCACCTGCGCGCCATCGGGCTCGGCGTCGAACATCGGGCCGGGGCGATGCGCGGCCAGCAGCAGCGCCGGGCGGCCACCGAGCGCGGCGGCCACGCGCCGCCACAGGTCGAGCGAGATCGGGTCGGCCCAGTGCAGATCTTCGAAGAGCGTCAGCAGCGGGCCGCTGGAGGCGGCGTGCAGCAGCAGCTGCTCGATCAGCTCAAAGCGGCGCACCTGGCGCAGCTGCGGATCGAGGCCGCGGGTCAGGCGATTGTCGGGCACATCGAGCTTGGCCAGGTCGCCCAGCAGCGGCAGCCACTCGTCCATGCCGGGGCCAAGCAGCGCCAGCGCGCGGCGGATCTTGTGGGCGCGCAGCTCGTCGCTATCGCCCGAGGCGATCGCGCAGAAGGCCTTGAGCCACTCGCCCCAGGCGGCGTACGGGATGCCGGCGGTATACGAGAAGCAGGCCGCGTGGATCACGCGCACGCCGCGCGCCTGGGCCGCCTCGGCCAGCGCGGCGACGAGGCGGCTTTTGCCAATGCCCGCGTCGCCGACCACGCGCACGGCGCGGCCGGCGCCGCTCAGGGCCGCGTCGAGCTGCGCGCGCAGCCAGCTCTGCTCGGCGCCGCGCCCGATCAGCCGGCCGGCAGCCAGCACGGGCGCGGCCGGCGCATCGCGCGGCCCGGCCAGGCGGAACAGCTGCACCGGCAGCGCCTTGCCCTTGAGCGCGAGGTAGCCGCGGTCGTCGCAGGCGATCTGCCCGCCGATCGCGCGCGCCGCCGCCTCGCTGCACCACACCTGGCCCCACTCGGCGGCGCTCATCACGCGCGCGGCCACGTTCACCGCGTCGCCCATCACCGTATACTCTTTGCGCGCGGCGCTGCCGACATTGCCGGCAAACGCAGTGCCGAGGTTCAGGCCGATGCGCTGGCGCAGCGCCATGCGTTCTCCAGGCGGTATCGGCGGCGCATGCGCCGCGCCGGTTGTTGGCCAGGCGGCGCTGTCGGGCGAAGGCGCCGCAGCTATCTGGCCGGCAATCTGCCGGTTCACCGTTTCCAGCCGAAGCTGCATCTCGAGCGCGGCGCGGGCGGCGCGGGCCGGGTGATCCTCGTAGGCCAGCGGCGCGCCGAAGATCGCCACCAGCTTGACCCCCTGGTCGGCCACGTCGAGCTTATTGACCATGCCGCCAAACTGCTCGGCGACGGCGTGCATCGCGCCGATATACAGCTGCAGCGCGCGCGCCGCCGCGTCGGGCGGCAGCGCCTCGGCCAGCGCCTCGAGGCCCAGCACCTGCGCGAACAGCACCGTCACCGGGCGCAGGTCGGCCTCGACGTGCGGCAGCTGCGGCTCGGCCAGGATGCGGCGCAGCAGCGCCGGCGGAATATAGCGGCTGATCTGGTCGAGGTCGTCGAGCAGCAGCGGGATGGCCTGCTCGGGCGCGGCGTCGATCGGCTCTTCTTCGGGCAGCGGCAGGTGCGGGCGGGCCGGGGCGCGCAGCGCGGCCAGGCGCCAGAACCCCGGCGCCACCTCGTCGGCGCTGGCCAGCGCGGCCAGCTCGGGCCAGGCGCCGGGGCCAACCACCACCTCATTCGGCTGGGCCAGCGCCTCGGCGGCGGCCACGCGGTTCACGGCAGCGCCCAGCGCGCTGTAGTGCAGGTGATCGTCGCCGCCGGCGCTCGCAAACGCTACGCGCCCGCTCTCGACGCCGACGTGCAGGTGCATGGGGAAGCTGCCCGCGCCGGGCACCTCTTGCACGTAGCCGCGCATGGCCGCCTGAAGCGCCAGCGCGGCGCGGGCCGCGGCGCGGGCGTGCCGGTCGTCGCCGAAAAACGCCAGCAGCGCGTCGCCGCCAAACGCCACCAGGTCGCCGCCGTAATCGTGGATCACCTGGATCAGCAGGGCGAAGACCTGGTTCAGGCAGGCGGTGACGATCTCGGTGCCCTCGCGGCCGAGCGTGCTGAGGCGTTCGGCCAGCGCGGTGGAGCCCGACAGATCGGCGAATAGCAGCGTGCCGTCGAGCCAGTGCAGCCAGGGGCTCCGCAGGCGCTCGCGCAGCAGCCGATCGCTGAGCATGCGCGGCAGGTACGAGTGGATGGCCGAGCGCGCGCAGGCCAGGTGCACAAACGCCTGGATCACGCTGGGCCGGGGCGGGGGAGCACCGGCGCAGAGCAGGGTGTCGGCGAGATCGGCGGGCAGGTAGAGGCGCAGGCGCGGCCCGAGCGCAGCATCAAGCGGATCAAACTGTAGGCGATCGTGCTGCGCCATACCACACCCTTCGCAACGAAAACAACAATGTGGTCGGTCTATGGTCGCATATCGTACGCAACACTGGCATTATAGCCCAGGCATACTGCCATGACAAGGCATCAGGGCGATCTCAGGAATTTGAGCGTAACCTGAGGCAGGCCCCATTCGCCTTTCATGGTGTAGCCATACGTACGGGGCTATACTCAACCTAACGAACGACGACAACCCGAGCAATCAAAGGAGCAGAGAGATGAAACGTATACTTGGTTCAATCGCAGCGCTGGCGACGGCCCTGCTGATTGCCGTACAGCCGGCATTTGCCGCGCCGATTATCGGCAACCCAGCGTTCAGCCGGGTGTGGGATCGCCAGGATCTAGCGATCGCGCTGCACCTGACCGGCCGCTCGTGGACGTGGGGGCCAGCGCCGATCAGCGAGGTGCTGCGCGAGCAGTTCGCCGAGGGCGTCGAGGGCAAGCGCACGGTGCAGTACTTCGACAAAAGCCGCATGGAGATCAACGACCCAACCGCCGACCAGAACGCGAGCTGGTATGTGACCAACGGCCTGCTGCCGATCGAGCTGATGACCGGCCGCCAGCAGAACGGCCTGAACCTGTTTGAGTTCCGCGGCCCGGCGAAGATCACCGCAATCGGCGACCCCGACCAGTTCCCGACCTACGCCGACCTGCTGCCGCTCTACCAGAGCCCCGGCGCCGTCAACCCCGGCGACCTGGGCAAGCCGGCCACGGGCTTCCTGAACCCGGGCGGCGCGATCACCGGCTTCAACGACTACGCCAACGACCCGGCGACGCTGCTGGTGCGCGGCGAGAACAACCACGGCGTGGCCAAGGTGTTCATCGACTACATGAGCCAGGAAGGGCTGGTGTCGGAGGGCGGCAACTTCAAGAACGGCAAAGTCTACGACC
The DNA here is from genome assembly GCF_046328425.1 of Kouleothrix sp. Classification (NCBI taxonomy): domain Bacteria; kingdom Bacillati; phylum Chloroflexota; class Chloroflexia; order Chloroflexales; family Roseiflexaceae; genus Kouleothrix; species Kouleothrix sp. The sequence continues at coordinate 184,797 of NZ_JAXLWP010000012.1, read as the reverse complement.
CGCTGTTCGTGTTTGGGCTGCCGGTGACGGGCGCGTACTGGGTGAAAGCCAAGGTCGGCGGCGTCGAGCGGCCGATCCTGTTCCAGGTATTCGAGCGGCGCGTGCTGACGTACAACCCGGCCAACGATCCGGCCTTCCGCGTCGAGATGGGCAATGTCGGCCAGCACTACTTCCAGTGGCGCTACGGTAAGTAATACCAAATTCCGCTTGATGACGTACACTTTGGTGGGTTTGGGGCGGCTTCGCCGCCCCGCAACCGGCGGCGCCCGGCAAAGCCGGGCGCCGCACAAGAAAACACAAGTAATCAAACGGAGTTGGTATAATACGAACTCGGCACGTGTCCATTTCCGCGCAAAGCGCGGAAAATGAACACGAAGATGAGCAAGTACCCTGCTGCCGCAGGCTTATCTCATACTGAGCGGAAGCCGAAACATGCAAGTACGTAACTTCTGCTCATAACGAAGAAGGGGCGGCGCCGCCCCGGAACCCCACTATACAGCACGTGATCTGCCCGATACCGGGCGACCAGGCCGCCCCGGCTCAGTTAGCCGCGACGGGAATAAACACCTGCTGGTCGTTGGCCATGCCCAGCGGCGACAGCGTGACCGGGCCGTAGTCGTGGGTATCGCCGCCGCTCTCGGTCTCGACCAGCCAGTAGGTTGCGGCGGCATCGGGCGCGGCGGTGGTATCGAGCCAGCTGTAGCTCGCGCCGCCCTGGCCGCGCCCCTGCGCCACGATCGTCTCGGTGGTGACGCGCGTGGCGTGCGCGCGCACGCCATCGGCGCTGCGGTACAGGTCGAAGCCCCAGCTGTTCACCTCGCTGCTGGTAACCCAGGCGAGCAGCACGCCGCCAGGCTTGCGCGTGGCGGTGAACGAGCTGAGCACCACCGCCGTGGGCGCGACCGGCGTCGTCACGCTGGCCTGGTCGTCTTCGGCCGGGTTGTTGTTGCCCGGCGTCGAGTCCGGGTCGAACTGTGCCGCAGCGCTGACCTGCGCGGTGTTGGTGACCTTCTGATCGGTAATCACCAGCACGTACAGCTTGAGGCGCACCGTCTGGTCCACCGCCAGGTTGCCGATCAGCCAGCTGCCGTTGGCGGGGTTGTAGCTGCCCTGGCTCGGCTCGGCGCTGCTGTACTGCACGCCGGATGGCAGCGGGTCGCTCACCGCCACGCCGGTGGCCGCGTCGGGGCCGCTATTTGTAACGCTAACGGTATAGAACATCGCGTCGCCGTTGGTGGCCGACGTATTGCTGGCGGCCTTGGTCAGGCTCAGATCGGCCACCTGCGGCGTCACTGCGGCGCTGGCCTGGTCGTCTTCGGCCGGGTTGTTGTTGCCCGGCGCCGAGTCGGGGTCGGGCTGATCGACCGAGGCGACCTGCGCGGTGTTGATCATCGGCGTGTGGCCGGTGACGCGGGCGCTCAGCCGCAGCCGCGCGCTGGTGTTCACCGGCAGCGTGCCCACCGACCAGTCGCCGCTGGCGTCGTCGTAGCTGCCGGCCGATGGCGTGGCGGCCACAAACTCAAGCCCAGCCGGCAGCGGGTCGCTCACCACCAGATCGGTGGCGTTGGCCGGGCCGCTGTTCAGCACCACAATATCGAACGTGACGGTATCGCCAACATTCGGCCGCGGCTGGTCGACGCTTTTCGTCAGCGAAAGATCGGCCGCCGCGATCGCGTCGATGTCGTTGCCGGTGGCCAGGTACGGGTTGCCGATGCTATCGCGGTAGAGCAGCGCCACGTCGTTGCGCACCGGCCCCACCGGCGCGTCGGGCGTCGTCTGGATCGACAGCCGCACGCTGCCGTGGCTGCCGGTGGTAAGCTTGCCGCTGAGCGTATACACCACCGCGCCGCCGTTCTGTGCGCAGCTGCCGGTGAACGGCGCGTCGATCGCGCAGCTCAGAAACGACGTGTAGGCCGGCAGCGTGTCGGTGATCACCATCTGCAGCGCGGCGCCGGGCACCGCGAGCGGGAACGGCGCCATGCTCGCGGTGTTGGTGAACTGGATGGTGTAGTTCAGCACCTCGTTCGGGTGCACATCGACCAGGCCATCGTCCTTCGATACCACCGCGCGCGGCGTGGGCGGCTGCTGGAAGTAGGCCGGCACGTTTTGCTGGCCCTCCTGGATGAAGTGGCGATCGTTGCCGGCGCACGAGACGATCTTCCACCAGCCGGACTCGGGGTTGGCGATGGTATCGCCGGTGCCGCGGCTGGTGCGGGTGCCGCGGTTCCACACGCCCGGCCCCGAGGCTGTGCCGGGGAAGGCCACGCCGCCGGGGTTGTAGTAGGTGACCGAGCCAGAGGCTTCCATGTCGAAGTTATGGAACGACACCTGCGACTGGTTCGGCGCGACATACTCATACAGCGTCAGGCAGGTCGAAGGATTCTGCGGATGCTTGAAGGCCGTCTGGATCACGCCTGCGATGATCTCGTCGCCGGTGCCGGGCTGGCCATCAGGGTCGTCGTAGTTCGCCGGGGTGCGGTTATTCGGGTTGTTGTCGTTGTCGTAGCCGACGCGCATACGCCAGACGTTGCCGTTATCGCCGCCGGCCTCGGAGCGCAGCACATACACGCCGCACTGCACCGGCGCTGTGAAGGTGTAGAAGCGCTTCCAGCTGGTTTGCACGTTGGTCGGCGCATAGATGCGCTGGATGATGCTGCCGGCCGCGCCGGGCGCCGGGTCGCCCACGCCCGGCCCGACGGTCACGTTCGGGCCGTAGAGCTCAAACACAGTACTCTGGGCCGGGTCGTTGCGCAGCTCGTCGGCCGCGCCCTGCTTCGAGAATTCGGGGCTGTAGAGATCGAGCATCACCGGCTTGTCGGCCGGCCAGCCGCACGGGATGGCGAACTGCGAGTAGTAGTAGCCCGAGCCCACGCCATTCGCCGGGTTGCTATACCAGGCGCCCTGGGTGATCGGGAACGTCGGGCCAAACGACTCGACCACATACGCGGCGGCGCCGGCCGGGGGGATCTCGGCGGCGCGCGCGAATGGAAAGGCCAGCGCCACGACCAGCGCCAGCGGCATCGCAAACGCGAGCGCCCAGGCCAGCCGCGCGCGGCGCCGGAGGGTGGTCGCATTCTTTGGTGTCTTCTGAAATATCACGGGCAACCTCAACAGTGTTCGCGGACGGGAGCCAGTAGGCGTTTTTCCTCCTCATCATAGCGCGACACGTTGACAGATCGCCTAGCGGTTAGCCGGCGCAGATAACGATTCGTTCACGGCGCCGGCGCCGGCCGCCGCTCCGCCGCGCAGCATGTTCTCTACCAGGTATGCCGGGGCCACAGCCGCAGCGGGGAGCGCGGCGCGGAAGCGCACCAGAAACACCCGTGGGCCACAGGCAGGGCACGCGGCCAGAGGCGGCAGCATGGCTTTGCTATGCGCGGCGAAGCGCTTGCCGGCCAGGGCGACGGCCAGCACAGGGCAGCGCGCGGCGCTCGCCGCAGAGGCCTGCGGGCGAGCGCAGCGGGGCGCCGAAGGTGGTGTCAGCTAAAAAAGGGGGCATCCGAGGCAATGACAGCTTTGTAAGCAGCTGATTCCGCGCCTACGTCGTACGCTCAACCGTCGCGCTGCCGTTTGGGAAGGCAACCACCACCGAGCGCGGCTTGAGCGCGCCGGCCAGCTGATCGCGCCCAACGATCTGCGGGCGCACGCGCGGCCCGCAGGCCAGCCGCACGATCGCCTCGGCGTGCGGCGCGGCGAGCGGCGGGTCGACGAGCAGCATACGCGCGGGCGGCTGGCGCGCGCACACATCGGCGGCCAGGCGCCAGAGGCTGCCGCCCGGCCCGGCCCCGGCGGCGAAGCGCGCCTCGCGCGCGTGCAGCTCGCCGCCGGCCCACAGCGCCAATACCACGGCGCCAAGCGCCAGCAGCCACGCGCCAGCCGCCAGCGGGCGCGGCGCAGGCTGCGGCGCGGCAGAGCGGGCGCGTCGCAGCAGCAAGGCAACCAGCAGCGCCGCCGCCAGCGCCGGCAGGTACAGGTAGCGCGAGTCGGGCGGCGAGGCAAATGGCGCGGTTGGCAGCAGCGTGAGCCCGAGCGCTAGCAGCGCCAGCACCAGCGGGCCGCGCGGGCCATCGCGGCGCAGCGCCGCCGCCAGCAAGGCCAGCAGCAGCAGCGCCACCAGCGCGCCGGCCGGCACCAGCCAGGCGTTCTCGGCGTGCTCGGTGCCGGGCAGCGGCGCCGCCAGCAGCGCCAGGCTGCGCAGCGGGTTCAGCAGCAGCTGCGGGCCAAGGCCATAGCCGCCCTGGCGCAGCAGGTAGTTGCGGCGCTCGACAAGCGCCTGCACGCCGGCGTAGGCCAGCGTGAGCAGCGTGGGCAGCAGGTACGGCGCCAGGCGCGCGCGCGGCGCACCGGCGGGAAGGCGCGTACCCGGCGCGCAGGCGCCCAGCAGCACCAGCAGCGGCAGGCCGATCACCGCGCTTTCTTTCGCCAGCAGTGCCAGGCCCAGCGCCAGGGTTGCGGCGAGCAGGCGCGGCGAAACCGGGCCAGGCGCGCCGGCCCGGCCGGGCAGCCACAGATGCAGCGCCAGCAGCAGCAGCGCCGCAGCCAGCAGCTCGCTTTGGGCCGAAACCCACACCACCGCCTCGAAAGGCGCGGGGTGCAGCGCCACGATACCTGCCGCCACAACGGCAGGCGCAAGACCAGAGGTGAAAGAAGGTGCGCTTTCGCCCTTGGCGCTTGGTCGTTGGCCGTTCGTCAATCGGTAGGCCAGCCAGCCGAGCAGGCCGGCGTTCAGCAGGTGCAGCGCCAGCGACACCGCGTGGAAGCCGCGCGGGTCGAGGCCAAACGCGCGCACCTGAGCGCCAAACAGCAGCCACACCAGCGGCCGAAAAAAATGCGTCTGCGCGGCCGGGTCAAAGGCGGCGCGCAGCAGCGCCGTGGCGCCCAGGCCGCGCACATTCAGCAGCCACTGGTAGTCGTCGGCGGCGAACGGGCGCTGCCACAGCTCGCGGTAGGAGTACAGCGCCACGAGCGTGATCGCAAGCGCCGCCAGCGCAGCGAGAAAGGTACGGCGCATGGTTCATATCCATTCAGTACATTGGCCGGCCGTATCGTATCATATTGCCGCGCGGCCGATCAGGCCGCATCGGCGCCCTGATCGAAGCCACCGACGATCAGCGCCTGGCCGGCGATATAGGTGAGCCACACCACGTCGCCGATCTGGTTGAAGTGGGCCTGGCGAAACAGCCGCGCCGCCAGGATGATGTCGGAGAGCAGGAACAGCCCGCCGCCGAGCGCCACGCCGGTATAGCGCCGGTCGGCGGTGGCGAGCGCGGCGGCGGCGCCGGCCATGCTGGCCAGCAGCAGCGCGTAGGCCAGCGCGGCATAGTTCAGCGCCGCGCTGATCTTCGGGTTGCGCACCAGCCCTAGCCAGCCCGCCAGCGCCACCAGCCATGCCAGCGGCAGCGCGGCGCGGCCGGCCGCCGGAATATCAAGCCCGGCGGCGCGCCGCCGCGCGCCCAAGGCCCGCAGGTAGCAGCCGTGGCCCACGCCAAAGCTCAGCATGCCGAACAGCACGTGCTCGGGCAGCGGCAGCAGCTCGGCCATGATCAGGTCGCCCACAAAGCCGCAGCCCATGCCAGCCGCCACCAGGCGGGACGACCCGCGCCGCGCCTGCAGCAGCGCGGCCAGCAGCACCAGCGCCGACGAAAGCATGCGCAGCGGGCGCGGGATCCTATTCACGCCGCGCTCGTCGCGCCGGCCGAGCAGCAGGCCCAGAAACAGCAGCAGGCCGGCCAGCGCGTAGATCGGCCCGGTCGCGCGCTGCCGGCGGCGCGGCACTGTATGCGCCATTGTGCACCCTCCCTCGCACCCAAACACACTCGCAGCGGAAGCAGGCAGAGCATAGCATAGCCTGGCGGGCGCGCGCAACCTTGTGGCAATTTGATGAAGTGGCCGATCGCCTGTACAATCACTCACCGCGCTTAACAGGAGACGGTGATGGCGCACACGCCGCGGATCGGCATTCAGATCGAGCTCGACGACCCGTTCTGGGTTCAGGTGCGCGAGGTCATGTGGCAGCGCGCGCAGACGCTCGCCGCCGAGCTGGTCGAGGTGAACATCCAGACAACCCACCTTGCCAGCGCCGACCAGCAGTCCGAGGTGGTCGAAGACCTGATCGTGCAAGAGCTCGACGCGCTGATCAGCAATACCTACCCGCTGAGCCTGCTTAGCCGCATTCTCGAGCGCCAGATCCCGATCATCTATGTGAGCGAGATCGCCCTGCGCCACCCCTGCCTAGTCTCGCGGCTTGGGCTGTACGACGCGGCCTACATGCTCGGCCGCTTTCTCGACGAGCGGCTGGCCGGCCACGGCACGCTGCTGATTGTCGGCGGCGAGTCGTTCGGCGAAGACAATGGCCAGAGCCGGCTCGACGGCTTTGCCGCCGCGCTGGCCGGCGCCGGGCTGTACAGCATCCACCGGCTGCCGAGCGACTGGACCTACGAGCAGACCCGGCCGCGCGTCGAGGCGTTTCTCAGCCAGCACCCGAACCTGCACATCGACGCGATCTTCGGCCTCTCCGACTCGCAGGCCCTGGCGGCGCGCGATGTCTGCCAGGCGCGCGGCCGGATCAACCGCCAGACGCTGATCCTGGGCGTGAACGGCGACCCGCTGGCGCTCGCGGCGATCGCCGGCGGCAGCATGACCGCCACAGTCGAGACCGACGTGGACGATATCGCCACGCAGGCGGTGGCGCTGGCCTACCGCGCCGCCCAGGGCGAGCCGCTGCCCGAGCACTTTCGCTACGCTCAGCGCCTGATCACCGCCGACAATGTGGCCGAGGTCGCCGTGCGCAAGATGCTGAGCCTGGCCACGCTGCCGACGCACCTGCTCGACATCAACCGGCGCAACGAGCAGCAGCGCCGGCTGCAGCTCGCCACCGGCCAGGCGATCGACCGGCAGGTCGGCCTGATCCTCGACGAAGGCCAGCTCGCATTGGCGATCACCGCGCTGATCCGCGATAACTACGGCTTCGACCACGCGCGCTTCTTGCGCTGGCACGACGACACCCAGCAGCTGAGCGAGGTCGGCGGGCGGCACGCGGCCCAGCCGCTCGATCCGGCCTGCCCGCTGGCCTACGCGCTGGCGCACGATCAGCTGGTATTCATCCCCGACACACTCACCAGCCACCGCTTCGCGCCCGACCCGCAGTGGCCGGCCACGCGCTCGCGCGTGGTGGCGCCGGTGCACCTCGGCGGCCAGATCATCGGCCTGCTCGACCTGCACCGCCAGCGCGTCGCGCACCACACCCGCGAGGAGCTGGGCGGGCTGCAGCTGCTGGCCGATCGGCTGGGGATCTCGGCGCGCAATGCCGAGCTGTACGCCCAGGAGCAGGCCGCGCGCGCCGCCGCCGAGAAGGCCGACCAGCTGAAGACGCGGCTGCTGGCCAACGTGAGCCACGAGCTGCGCACGCCGCTGAACGTAGTCCTCGGCTACAGCTCGGCCGTGCTCGGCAACCCGGCGATCTACGATACCGCGCTGCCGCCGGCGCTGCTGCACGACCTGCAGCAGATCTACAGCAGCGGCGAGCACCTGATCCGGCTGATCAACGACCTGCTCGATCTCTCGCGCGCCGAGATCAACGAGCTGGATCTGTTCCCCGAGCTGATTGAGCCACGCGCATTTCTCAGCAACGTATTCGGCACCATGGCGCGCGGCGCGGCGGGCGGCGCGGTGGAATGGCGCGCCGCGCTGCCCGACCGGCTGCCGCTGATCCAGGCCGACCCGGTGCGGCTGCGGCAGGTACTGCTGAACCTGCTGAGCAACGCCAGCAAGTTCACCGCCTCGGGCGCGGTCGAGCTCGGCGCCGACGTGCTGCCGCCGCACCTGCACCTGTGGGTGCAAGACACCGGCGCGGGCATCCCGATCGACCTGCAGGAGCGCATCTTTGAGCCGTTCGTCACCAGCGAGCAGAGCAAGCGCCGCCAGGAGGGCGTGGGCCTGGGCCTGAGCATCACCCGCCGGCTGGTCGCGCTGCACGGCGGCAGTATGTCGCTCGAAAGCCAGCCCGGCCGCGGCAGCACGTTTCATGTGTACCTGCCGAGCATCGCCGGGCAGCTGCCGAGCCTGCCGGCCAACGCGCGGCCCACGCTGCTGCTGCTGGCGCACCACGACCAGCCGGTGGCGCCGGTGGCCAGCTATGCCAGCGCCAGGGCTGGGGCTGGCGCGGCTGCGCCCCAGCGACGACCTGCCGACGCTGCTGCGCAGCATCCAGCCGAGCGCGCTGGCCTGGGATCTCGCCCAGGCCAACCTGAAGGACTGGAGCATGCTCCAGCAGATCCGCGGCCTGCCGCAGCTCGCACAGCTGCCGCTGATCGTGTATGGCCAGGCCCAGCCCGGCGAGAGCGGCGTGACGCTCGGGCTCACGAGTTTTCTGGTGAAGCCGCTGAGCAGCCCGGCGCTGATCGACGCGCTGAACGCACTGCGGCCGGCCGGCCCCGACGGGCTGGTGCTGATCGTCGACGACGACCCGCAGGCGCTGCGGCTGTACGAAGGCATCGTCGCGGCCGAGCTGCCGAGCTACCGCGTCGAGACCAGCGACTCCGGCGCGGCAGCGATCGAGCGTCTGCGCCACACCGTGCCCAGCCTGGTGCTCCTCGACCTGATCATGCCCGAGGTCGACGGTTTTGCCGTGTCGAGTATATGTGCGCGCAGCCGCAGCTGCGCCGCGTGCCCGTGCTGGTGATGAGCGGGCGCACGCTGTCGTTCGACGACATCCACCGCCTCGACCACGCGCTGGTGACATTTCAGAGCAAGGCGCTGCTCTCGGCCGGCGAGACCGCCGCCTCGCTGCACCGCGCGCCCTCGGCCGCCGACGCTGCCGCAGCAGACAAGCGCGCTGGTGAAGCACACCGATCGCGTACTTGCAGCAGTACCACAGCGGCCGATCGCCCGCCAGGACCTCGCGGCGGCCGTGGGCGTCAGCAAAGATTACCTCAGCCACATCTTCCACCGGGAGCTCGGCTTCTCGCCCGGGAATACCTCAAGCGCCGCTCCCCATCGAGCGGGCAAACCTGCTGCGCGAGACAGCCACAGCATCACCGAGATCGCCATACAGGTTGGCTTCGACGACCTCTCATACTTCAACCGCGTGTTCCCCGGCGCACGCCGGCTGCTCGCCACGCACATACCGCGAGCAAGGGCGCCAATAACGCAGCGTTTGTCCAAGATTGTCGCGCTTTTATCCAGGACTTCCCCGGCTTTCTTGCAGGTTCCCTTTAACCAAGTTTCCATCCGCATACACAACGATATAACAAGCCGCAGAGCAGGCGATTCCGATCGTCGATATGATGACTCGACGCGTGAGCTGTCCTCCGCGCGCGCTAAGCCAGAGCTACCAGGTGTATACCGCCAGCGACGAGCAGAACATCCTGGATATCGTCCATCAGCACGCCATCCAGGCGGTGGTGCTCGAGCCAGGCCCACCCAACGGCCGTGGCTGGAATGTCGTATCGGAGCTGAAACGCAACCCAAACACCAGCGCCATCCCAATCATCATCTGCACGGCGCAGGATGAGCGGCGGCGCGGGCAAGCCCTCGGCGCATCGGCCTACCTGGTGAAGCCAGTGCTGCCGACACTGCTGCTCCAGGCGATCCAGCTGGTGATCTAGCAGGTACGCGATCAGCGCGCTCAATCCATATCAGTCGAGACAATGCTGCACGACTGCGCGACAGACGTCACGATCCGAAGAAGGAGAAATGGAGGCCCCATGAGCAACAGCGCGAATGCCCTTCCCATTCAGCGCACCCAGCGGCCGGCATGGCTGAAAGGCTGGCTTGCCGGCGAGACGTGGCTTGCCTGGCTGTTTATTCTACCCAGCCTGATTGGCTTCACCGCGTTCTACGCCGTGCCGGCCGTGCGCGGCGTGTTCATCAGCTTCACCAACTGGGATCTGCTCAGCACGCCCAAAGTTGTCGGCATTGCGAACTACCAGAAGCTGCTGCGCGACCCGCAGTTCTGGCAGGCGCTGCGCGTCACGCTGTACTACGTGCTGCTGAACATCCCGCTGCAGACGGCGCTGGCGGTGGGGCTGGCGGTGCTCATGGATCGCCTGACGCAGTCGATCGTCGTGCGCGGCGTGCTGGTGCTGCCCTGGCTCATCCCCAACGTGGTGGTGGCGCTGCTGTGGCTCTGGATGCTCGACCCGCAGCTTGGCGTGGTGAACCAGATCCTCGGCGTGTTCGGCATCTCGCGCCAGCCGTTTCTCGGCTCGGTGAGCCAGGCCATGCCTTCGGTGGCGTGGATCAACATCTGGCGCCACGCCGGCTACACCGCGCTGCTGATCTTCGCCGGCCTGCAGACCATTCCAAAAGACGTGTACGAGGCCGCGGCGATCGACGGCGCCACCGAGCGGCGCATGTTCTGGTCGATCACCATCCCGCTGCTGCGGCCGGTGCTGGTGTTCGTGCTCGTCACCACGGTCATCGGCTCGTTCCAGATCTTCGACACCATCGCGATCACCACCAAGGGCGGCCCGGTGAACGCCACGCGCGTGATCTTCTGGTACATCTACGAGTTCGCCTTTAGCCGCTTCCAGATGGGCTATGCGATGGCTGCGGCGGTGATCCTGTTCTTGATCTTGATCACGATCACGCTCGTCCAGATGCGCTACCTGCGCTCGGGCGAATCCGACCTGGCCTGATTCTCGCACATCTGGGAGGCGATAGCTATGGCGACAAATGCTTCGGCGCTGACGCTGGTGGGCCAGCGGCGCAAACGGGTTTCGATCGGCCGCGTGCTGGCGTGGGCCGGGCTTCTTCTGGCGATTGTGGTGGTGCTCGTGCCATTCTACTGGGTGGTGCGCACCGCGCTGGCCACCAAAGTCGAGCTCTACGCCAACCCCAGCCAGATCACGCCGCCCGGCTTCACCTTCAGCAACTTCGCGCGCGTGCTCGGCCAGGTGAGCGCGGCCGACGCGATCGCCGCCGGCGGCTCGGGCCAGGCGCTGCACTTCTGGCTGTACCTGCGCAACTCGGTGATCGTCACCGCCCTGACGGTCGTGGGCCAGCTGTTCTTCAGCGCGCTGGCGGCCTACGCCTTCGCGCGGCTGAACTTCCCGCTGCGCGACAAGGTCTTCTTTCTGTATATCATCGCGCTGATGATCCCGGGGATCGTCACGCTCATCCCGAACTACATTCTGATCCGCTCGCTCGGCTGGCTCGACACATTCCAGGGCATCGTGGCGCCGGCGTTTCTAATGTCGCCGTTCGCGGTCTTCTTTCTGCGCCAGTTTTTCCTCGGCATCAACCGCGAGGTCGAGGAGGCCGCCAAGCTCGACGGCGCCTCGCTGTTCGGGATCTTCTGGCGCCTGGTCATCCCGATCAGCGGCCCGCCGCTGGCCACGCTCGGCATCCTGACGTGGATCGGCACCTGGAACGACTACCTGTGGCCGCTGCTGATCGGCAAGGACGAGAGCGTGCGCGTGCTGACGGTGGCGCTGGGCGTGTTCCGCTCGCAGACGCCGCAGGGCGCGCCCGACTGGGGCGGCCTGATGGCCGGGGCTGTGCTGAGCATCCTGCCAAGCATCGCGCTGTTCCTGATCCTTGGCCGCAAGGCGATCAACTCGATCCAGTTCAGCGGCTACAAATAAAGCAGGAGTTTACGGCCGAGCCACGGCCCACCCGAGGTAGCTGAGAAAGGCCCAAGAATGCCGCGCCATGCGCCGCGCCAGGCGCGCCGGAAACACTTCCGGCGCAGCCGTGGCCCCCCATCGCCAAAATTCGGCCACGTGTGTACGCCGTCGGAGCCAATACCGTCCGTCAACAGATTGTCTCAAGAGGAGCTCAAACCAATGCAGCATCAGAAGCGAACGTTCCTGGCGGTTCTTTTCGCGCTGGTCGCCATGATCCTGGCGGCCTGCGGTGGCGGGGCTGCCGCCCCAGCCGCCGCGCCTACCGCAGCCCCGGCCGCCGCCGAGCCTACTGCCGCCGCAGCGCCGGCCGCCGCCGAGCCAACCGCTGCCGCAGCGCCGGACAGCGGTGGCGGCGTGGAGATCCGCTACCAGCTGTGGGACGCCAACCAGCAGCCGGCCTACCAGGCCTGCGCCGACGAGTTCCACAAGCAGAACCCGAACATCAGCGTGAAGATCGAGCAGCTCGGCTGGAACGACTACTGGAGCGGCATCCAGACCGGCATGGTCGGCGGCACCGCGCCCGACGTATTCACCGACCACCTGGCCAAGTTCCCCGAGTTCGCGGCCAAGGGCCAGCTGCTCGACATCAACCCGCTCGTCGAGAAGGACAAGGTCGATACCAAGCAGTACCTGCCCGGCCTGGCCGACCTGTGGGTGCGCGACGGCAAGCGCTACGGCCTGCCGAAGGACTGGGACACGATCGCGATCGTCTACAACGCCGACATGCTGGCCAAGGCCGGCGTCGACCCGGCATCGCTGAAGGATCTGACCTGGAACGCGCAGGACGGCGGCTCGTTCGGCCAGCTGATCGCCAAGCTGACGCTTGACTCGAATGGCAAGAACGGCCTCGACCCGGCCTTCGACAAGACCAAGGTGGTGCAGTACGGCTTCATCCCGCAGGGCTCGGGCGGCTTCTCGGGCCAGACGCAGTGGAGCTGGCTGGCCGCCAGCAACGGCTTCAAGTTCACCGACGGCCCCTGGACCAGCAAGTACTACTACGACGACCCCAAGCTGGCCGAGACGCTGCAGTGGTACGCCGACCTGAACCTGGTCAAGGGCTGGGCGCCGACCAACGCCGACGTGTCGAGCCTGGGCGCCGGCACGCTGTTCCAGTCGGGCAAGGGCGCGCTCACCAGCGACGGCTCGTGGACGATCGGCGACTATGTCAAGAACTCGAAGTTCAAGATCGGCTTCGCGCCGCTGCCGAAGGGCCCGCAGGGCCGCAAGAGCATGTTCAACGGCCTGGCCGACTCGATCTGGGTTGGCACCAAGCACCCCGACGAGGCCTGGGCCTGGGTGAAGTTCGCCTCGTCGCAGGCCTGCGAGAACATCGTGGGCGACACCGGCGTGGTGTTCCCGGCCATCCAGTCGGGCGTTGAGAAGTCGCTGGCCAAGCGCAAGGCCAACGGCCTCGACGTGAGCGCCTTCACCGAGCAGGCGCTCGACCCGAACGGCACCTTCCTGTTCCCGATCACCGACCACGGCTCCGAGATCTCGACGATCATGGGCCCGGTGATGGACAGCATCATGCTCGGCGAGAAAAAGGCCGCCGATGCGCTGAAGGACGCCAACACCCAGGTGAACGCGCTGTTCCAGTAGGCCGCTCGCCCTCGCGCTCTCGGTTTGCCGCGCCAGGCGCGGCAAACCGAGAATAAAGCTTACTTGCTTTGGCATCTCATAGATCCAGAAGCCAAAGTTACGGTTGAACCACTATGAAGCACGCACCGCCTATCGTAATCTGCCTCGTGGCCAGCCTGCTGGCCGGCTGCGGGCTCGCGGCAACTCCCAGCCGCTCGGCGCTGCCCGCAGGCCCGCCGGCCGCGCTCCGCGCCAGCGCCACGCCGCTGGCCCAGCCGCAGCCCTGCACCGGCGGCTTCGTGGCGCACACGCCCGGCTACGCCACCACCACGCGCGATGCCGAGCCGCGGCTGTTCGAGAGCAACGGCGCGGGCGTGGCGATCGGCGACCTCGACGGCGACGGCCAGCTCGACCTGGTGTTCGCCAACCTGGCCGGCCCCGATACCATTCTCTGGAACGGGGGCGGTCTGCGGTTCCGCGCCCAGCCGCTCGACGACACCGACTCGCGCGCCGCGCAGGCGGTCGATGTCGACGGCGATGGCCGGCTCGATCTGCTGTTCACCCACCGCCACGGCGGCGTGAGCCTGTGGCACAACCAGGGCGATGGCAGCTTCGCGCGCCAGCCGCTGCCCGGCGTGCTCGCACCGGCCTACGCCATGGCCTGGGGCGACCTCAACGGCGACGGACAGCTCGACTTCGTCGCCGGCTCGTACGATGCCGAGCTGGCAAAAGAAAACGCCAACGCCTTCCTGCTGAGCGGCGGCGCGGGCGTATACGCCTACACCCAGCACGGCGGCGCTTTCAGCGCACAGCGGCTGGCGCCAAAAGCTCAGGCGCTGGCGATCGCCCTGCCCGACCTGAACGACGACGGCAGGCCCGACATTCTGGTCGGCAACGATTTCGATACCCCCGACGCGGCCTGGCTGAACCAGGCCGGCTGGGCGCCCGCCGAGCCGTTCGCGGCCACGGCCGAGAGCACCATGAGCATCGACCAGGCCGACATCGACAACGACGGCCGCTTCGAGCTGTTCAGCACCGACATGAAGCCGTACGACATCGGCGTGACGACCATGGCGCGCTGGCTGCCCATGATGGCGACCATGCCACAGACCCACGCGCCCGGCGACCGCCAGGTGATGTCGAACGTGCTGCAGGTGCGCGACGCCGCCGGCCAGTACCGCGACGAAGCCATGGAGCGCGGCGTCAGCGCCACCGGCTGGAGCTGGTCGGCCAAGTTTGGCGACCTCGACAACGACGGCTGGCAAGATCTGTATGTCGTCAACGGCATGATCGCGCCCGAGCTGTTCGGCCACCTGCCAAAGTCCGAGCTTGTCGAGCAGAACCAGGCGCTGCGCAACCAGGGCCGCGGCTTCTTCGCGCCCGCGCCCGAGTGGGGCCTGGGCAGCACTGCCAGCGGGCGCGGCATGAGCATGGCCGACCTGAACGGCGACGGCAAGCTCGACATTGTGGTGAACAACCTGCGCGCGCCGGCCCAGCTGTTCGAAAACCGGCTGTGCGGCGGCGACGCGCTCGAGGTCGACCTGAGCTGGCCCGCGAGCAAGAACAGCCGCGCGCTGGGCGCGCAGCTCGTGCTCGAAACCAGCGCCGGCAGCCTCACGCGCGACGTGCGCGCCGGCAGCGGCTACCTCTCGGGCGACGCGCCGCGCGTGCACTTTGGCTTCCCGGCGGGCGCCACGCTGACGCGCCTGAGCATTCGCTGGCCCGATGGCGCGCGCTCTACGATCGACCAGCCGCAGCCGCACACGCTGGTAACCGCCACGCGGGCGAGCTGACACGGCGCTTGCGCTCTGCCCTTTTCAATGATACGGCTTAGGCGGTGGGTATTTTTGCCTTCGGCAGCGCGCTCTGGCGCTGCCGCTGGCAGAAGGGGCTTGACCTATGACAACCCAACCGGCGACATGGACGCAAACGCGTTTCCCCATCCTGGCGCTGCTGAACCCGCGCGAGTATACCTGGCTGCTGCTCGCCACGCTCGGCCTGGGCGCCGCGCTTGGCACCGCGCTGGTGCGCGTGTACCGCCAGCCGCTGTGGGTGGCGGTGGCGGCCGGGCTGGCGCTGCTGCTGCTCCCCGGCGTGCTGAAGTGGCGCGCCGACGCGCGGCGCTACGGCTATGTCGTGATGGCGCTGGGCATGCTGCTGGTGGCTCAGGGCTTCCATGGCGCCGAGCACGCCGCCCAGTGGCTCCAGTACCACGTGCTGAACTGGAGCGCGCGCGCCTCGACCGGGCTGCTCTCGCCGGCCAACAGCGAGTGGGTGCATTTTGTCTGGAACTGGACCGTGCTGGTGCTGGTTGTCGCGCTGATTGCCGGCGGCATGCGCAACCGCTGGGCCTGGCTGCTGCTGCTCTGGGCCGCCGCGCACACCCTCGAGCACACCTACATGTTCACGCGCTACCTCGAGGTGCTGGCCGAGCTGCGCCGCATGGGCGTCACAAAGATCACCGCGCAGGGCTTGCCCGGCATCCTCGGCCAGGACGGCTGGCTGGCGCGCAGCGACACGACGCAGGGCACGTTTCTGTGCCGCCTGCCGGCCGTCACAACCGCGATACGCCTTGATGTACACTTCTGGTGGAATGTCGGCGAGACGGTGCTGCTGGCGCTGGCGGCCCACGCCTTTTTACGAAAGCAACCACTCCATGAACGCCCCGTATCCTAACACTGCGGCCAGGCAGCCGCGCGCATGGCCCGTCGCGCTGGCGCTGCTCTTCGTCTGCGGCGCGCTCTACGCGCTCACGGCAGCCCTGCTTGGCCGCTGGGGCTCGCCCGACAGCGCCTACTTCAACCTGCTGGCCGACGCATTCCTGCACGGCCGGCTGGGCCTGAGCAACCCACCCGCCACCGTCGACCTGGCGCCGTTCAACGGCGCGTGGTATGTGCCGTTCCCGCCGCTGCCGGCGCTGCTGCTGCTGCCGTGGGTCGCGGCCGCCGGCGTGGCGCGCGTCAGCACCGTGCTGTTTGGCGCGGTCGTCGGCGGCGCGAATGTGGCGCTGGCGTTTCTGCTGCTCGACGCGCTGGCGCGCCGCGACTGGAGCAAGCTCGGCCGCGAGGGCAACCTGTGGCTCACGGCGCTGTTCGCGGTTGGCTCGGTGCACTGGTACATGTCGACGCTCGGCTCGGTCTGGTTTCTAGCGCAGCTCTGCACCGTCACGTTCATGCTCGCGGCCGCCTGGAGCGCGGTGGCCACCGGCTCGGCGCTGCTGGCCGGCGCGATGCTCGCCGTGGCCATGCTGGCGCGCCCGCACGTGGCGCTGTGCTACCCGCTGCTGCTGGCGATCGGCATCCAGCACGCCGCCGCGCGGCCTGGCGGGCTCAGCGCGCGCCGGCTGGCCGGCTGGGCGGCCGTGCTGGCGGCGCCGCTGGCGCTGAGCGGCGCGCTGCTGCTGGCCTACAACAAGCTGCGCTTCGGCAACCCGCTCGATTTCGGCTACCTGCGCCAGAACGTCGCGCGCGAGCTGGCCGCCGACCTGCTGCTGTATGGCCAGTTTAATCTGCGCTACGTGCCGCACAACCTGTGGGCTATGCTGCTGGCCGGGCCGGTGTGGAATGTGGCCAGGCGCCAGATCGTGCCGACAATCGACGGCATGAGCCTGCTGATCACCACGCCGGCGCTGATCTACCTGGCGCGCGCGCGCCAGCGTTCGGCGCTGGCGATCGGCGCGTGGCTGGCGCTTGCGCTGCTGCTCGTCCCGCTGCTCACCTACTACAACACCGGCTGGTGGCAGTTCGGCTACCGCTTCAGCCTCGATTTCATGACGCCGGTGCTGGTGCTGCTGGCGCTCGCCGCTGGCGCGCGCGTCAGCGCTACCATGCGCGCGCTGATCGTGCTGGGCGTGCTGGTGAACGCGTGGGGCTGCTGGTGGTTCCTGAACCCGCGATTTTTCGCGTAAAATAGCACGGCCTGCGCAGCGCGTGTCGCCGCGGGCTGGGAATGTGCTCGGGACGTAGGGCCGGGTGTACAGCAGTATGAATCGCAGGCTGGTCGCGCTGATCGCTCTGGCGATCGGGCTGGTGCTGGTGGCGGCCGGCTTCGCCGGCGCGCAGGGCGCTGGCCGCTCGCTGCAGAGCCGGCTGATCGCCCCCGGCGCCAGCGATGTCCAGGTGCGCTCGTCCGGCCTCGGCGAGCAGCGGATCTCGTACCACGCGCCAGGCGCGGCCTATGGCTGGTTCTTCACGGCGACGCGCAACCTCGCCGCCGACGGCTGGACGCCGCCGGTCGACACCCGCAGCCGCATTCGTACCGCGCCGGTGGTGTACTGGCGCATCACCCGGCTCTGGTTTGTGTACATCAGCGAGCGCGTGGCGCTGCAGGGCGAGCCAAACGACGCGCGGATCAGCATTCGGCGCGAGATCATTATCCCGCAGCGGCTCTGGCCCTAATCTCTGAGACAGGAGTTCCTCCATGCCGATCCATGCAACCGAGCACGGCTGGGTGATCGAGACAGACGCCACCGGCTACGCGCTAGGCCTGAACCCGGCCGGCCTGCTGGCGCATCGCTACTGGGGCGCGCGACTGAACGACCCGGCCGACTACCCGGCCGCGCCCGACCCGCTGGGCTGGGCGTCGTTCAACCACCCGGCCCAGCTCACCCCCGAAGAGTACCCCGGCCACGCGGGCCACAAGTTCGCCGAGCCGTGCCTCAAGCTGGCGTTCGCCGACGGCGTGCGCGACGTGGTGCTGCGCTTCGAGGCCGCCGAGGTGCTGCCCGGCGATACGCCCGAGCTGCGCGTGCGCCTGCGCGACAGCGCCTACCCGCTGGCTGTGACGCTGCACTACCGCGCCCACGAGCGCTACGACCTGATCGAGCGCTGGGCCACCGTACGCAACGACGGCGACGCGCCGGTCACGCTCGAGCGCGTCTGGTCGGCGCAGTGGCACCTGCCGCCCGGCGACACATACCGCCTGACGCACCTGACAGGCCGCCACAACGACGAGATGCACCTGCGCCGCGAGACGCTCGCACACGGCGTCAAGACGATCGACAGCCGGCGGATCACCACCAGCCACCACCACAGCCCCTGGTTTGCGATCGACCGCGGCGCCGCTGACGAGGAGCACGGCGAAGTGTGGTTTGGCGTGCTGGCCTGGAGCGGCAACTGGCGCATCAGCGCCGAAGTGACCGACTTTCTATCCACGCGCGTCAGCGTTGGCCTGAACGACTGGGATTTCGCGTGGCGCCTCGGCGGCGGCGAAACATTCGCCACGCCCAGCAGCTACGCCGGCTACAGCGCCGCCGGCTTCGGGCCGGCCAGCCGCCAGCTGCACGACCTGATCCGCGACACGTTTCTGCCGCACGGCGGCGCGGTTCACCAGGTGCTGTATAACTCGTGGGAAGCCACCGAGTTCGATGTCGACGAGCATTCGCAGGCCGCGCTGGCCGAGCGCGCCGCCGCCATGGGCGTCGAGCTGTTTGTAATGGACGACGGCTGGTTCCACGGCCGCAACCACGACAACGCCGGCCTGGGCGATTGGTGGCCCGACGCGCGCAAGTTCCCCAATGGCCTCACGCCGTTGATCGAGCGCGTCAACGCGCTGGGCATGGACTTCGGCCTGTGGATCGAGCCCGAGATGGTCAATCCCGACAGCGACCTGTACCGCGCGCACCCCGAGTGGGCCATCCACTTCCCCACCCGCCAGCGCACCGAGGCGCGCAACCAGTTGATCCTGAACATCGCGCGCCGCGACGTACAAGACTACCTGATCGACCATCTCGACCGGCTGCTGGCCGAGCACAACATCACGTTCATCAAGTGGGACATGAACCGCAATGTCAGCGAGCCTGGCTGGCCCGGCGCGCCTGGCGACCCGCGCGAGCTGTGGGTGCGCTACGTTCAGGGCCTGTACCGCATCTGGGGCACGCTGCGCGAGCGCCACCCGCACGTGATCTGGCAGAGCTGCTCGGGCGGCGGCGGCCGCGCCGACCTGGGAATGCTGCGCCTGGCCGACCAGATCTGGGTGAGCGACAACACCGAGCCGACCGCGCGCCTGGGCATCCAGGAGGGCTTCTCGCAGGTGTTCCCGGCCAACACCATGGAGGCGTGGGTCACCGACATGGGCGCGGGCTACCTGCCGCTGGAGTTTCGCTTCCACGTGAGCATGTGCGGCGTGCTGGGCGTGGGCGGGCACCTCGGGCGCTGGAGCGAGGCGCAGCGCGCCGAGGCCGCGCGGCATATCGCGCACTACAAAACCATCCGCCACCTTGTGCAGTTTGGCGACCAGTTCCGGCTGCGGTCGCCGCAGGCCCACGGCTTCTCGGCGGTACAATACGTCGGCAAAGACCGCGCCGAGGGCGTGCTGTTCGCGTTTCGCACACACCTGCCGCCGCCAGCGCTGCTGCCGCCGCTCTACCTGCGCGGGCTCGACCCAAGCGCGCGCTACGAGGTGGAAGGCTTCGACGGCGCGCGCTCGGGCAGCGCCTGGATGCACGCCGGCCTGCGGATCGAGCTGAGCGACTTCGGCAGCACCGTGCGGCGCATTCGCAGAGTGTAAAGGCGCGAGTACACTGTCAGCCGGTGTCGCGTATTTCCAAGGCCATCGAACATCCATGTCATGCTGAACGAAGTGAAGCATCTCCGCGCTGCATCATTGAGGAAGCAAAGCTTCGCTCACCATGGCAACGAAACACGGTGCAACGTTCCAGACAAAGAACTGATCGCGCGACCAGAACTGAGCAGCATACACCGACAAGTGCCGCTCTCTTGAAGAAAGGCTTCACCATGGCGAAAATAACGTTTATCGGCGCTGGCAGCACCGTGTTCGCGAAAAACCTGATCGGCGACATCCTCGGCTTCCCCGAGCTGGCGAACTCGACGATCAGCCTGTTCGACATCGACGCCGAGCGCCTGCGCACCTCCGAGATCGTTGCGCGCAAGCTCGCCGCCACGCTTGGCGCCAACCCCACGATCGAGGCCACCACCGACCGCCGCCGCGCGCTCGATGGCGCCGACTACGCGATCTGCATGATCCAGGTGGCCGGCTACAAGCCCGGCACCGTGGTCGATTTCGAGATCCCCAAGAAGTATGGCCTGCGCCAGACGATCGCCGACACGCTTGGCATCGGCGGGGTGATGCGCGGGCTGCGTACCATACCGGTGCTGCTCGACATGTGCCGCGACATGGAAGAGCTGTGCCCGAACGTCACGTTCCTCCAATATGTCAACCCTATGGCTATGAACTGCTGGGCGATCAGCCGCGCCAGCTCGATCAAGACAGTGGGCCTGTGCCACAGCGTGCAGCACACCGCGCACGAGCTTGCGCACGACATCGGCGTGCCGTTTGAAGAGATCAACTATGTCTGCGCCGGCATCAACCACGTGGCGTTCTACCTGCGCTTCGAGCACAACGGCGCGAGCCTGTACCCGCGCATCCGCCAGGTGATCGACGAAAACCGCGTGCCGGGGCACAACCGCGTGCGCTACGAGATGTTCAAGCGCCTGGGGTACTTCGTCACCGAGTCGAGCGAGCACTTCAGCGAATACACGCCCTGGTTCATCAAGCGCGACCGCCCCGACCTGATCGAGCGCTTCAACATCCCGCTCGACGAGTACATTACGCGCTGCGAAAACCAGATCGCCGGCTGGCACGCCATGAAGGCGCTGTACGAGAGCGACGAGCCGATCGAAGTGCGGCGCAGCCCCGAGTACGGCTCGCTGATCATTCACTCGATCGAGACGGGCACGCCGCGCGTAATCTACGGCAATGTGCCGAACCACGGCCTGATCGACAACCTGCCACAGGGCTGCTGCGTCGAGGTGCCGGTGCTCGTCGACAAAAGCGGCCTCCAGCCGACCAAGATCGGCGCGCTGCCGCCGCAGCTGGCCGCGCTGATGCAGACAAACGTCAACGTGCAGGCGCTCACCGTCGAGGCAGCGCTGACGCGCAAGCGCGAGCATATCTACCACGCGGCCATGCTCGATCCGCACACCGGCGCCGAGCTGGATCTCGACCAGATCTGGTCGCTTGTCGACGACCTAATCGCCGCGCATGGCGACTGGCTGCCACAGTACAGCTAGCCGCGATACCTTTCAAATACGGTGACCATAGACGTTTGCCACAAAGACACAAAGTCTCGAAGGCGCGCTGCAGCCGCATATCCTTTGCGTCTTTGTGTCTTTGTGGCGATTTGACATGGATTGGCTCTCGCCCTGGAAACCCGCCAACATCAAAGACACAAAGAAGGCGCGCTCGGGGAAACCGTGGCCCACGGCCGCTGAGCCTGCCGCCGATGCATGCCTTGATTGCGAGGCAGGCTGGCTGCCAGGGCAGCGCCAGTAGCGTGCCGCCGCCGAAGCAGGCTTCGTGCAACGGCTGATTCCCTTCGCGCAGCCGCTGACTCCCTTCGCGCAGCGCGTGCTCGCTTCGTGCAACCGCTGACTCCCTTCGTGCAGCGCGTGCTCGCTTCGTGCAGCCGCTGACTCCCTTCGTGCAATCGCTGACTCCTTTCGTGCTGCGCGTGCTTGCTTCGTGCGGCCGCTGATTCCCTTCGTGCAATCCCTGCTTCACACGCCCTCACCGACGGCAGAAGAAATGCAGCCGTGCCAGCCTCGGTTGCGCGGTTGCAAACCGCGCCTACATTGCGCGGTTGCAAACCGCGCCTACCCTCGCTCTTGTGCGCCGGTTGCGCGGTTGCAAACCGCGCCTACCATTACCCTTGGGTGCCGATTGCGCGGTTACAAACCGCGCCGACCATTGCGCGGTTGCAAACCGCGCCTACCATTACCCTTGGGTGCCGATTGCGCGGTTCCATACCGCGCCGACCATTGCGCGGTTCCAAACCGCGCCTACCATTACCCTTGGGCGCCGATTGCGCGGTTCCATACCGCGCCGACCATTGCGCGGTTCCAAACCGCGCCTACCATTACCCTTGGGTGCCGATTGCGCGGTTCCATACCGCGCCTACATTGCGCGGTTACAAACCGCGCCTACATTGCGCGGTTGCAAACCGCGCCTACATTGCGCGGTTACAAACCGCGCCTACCATTCCCTTGGGCGCCGGTTGCGCGGTTGCATACCGCGCCTACCCTCGCTCTTGTGATCCGATTGCGCGGCTGCAAACCGCCTACATTGCGCGGTTGCAAACCGCGCCTACCCTCGCTCTTGGGCATTGGCTCCATCCCCGGCTGTAGGCGCGGCTTCTAGCCGCGCGGGTTGTTTACGCCGATTGCGCGGTTCCAAACCGCGCCTACCCTCGCTCTTGTGCGCCGGTTGCGCGGTTGCATACCGCGCCTACCCTCGCTCTTGTGCGCCGATTGCGCGGTTGCATACCGCGCCTACCCTCGCTCTTGTGCACTGCATTGTCCCTCACTGTAGGCGCGGCTTCTAGCCGCGCGGGTTGTCTACGCAGGCTGCCCGGCTTCTAGCCGCGCGGGTTGTTGGTCAACCGCCTTCGGAAGGCTGCCAATCGCGGTTTCGGATCGTGCCTGGCTCGCCCCATCCCCACCCTGCCGGGTAGGCACCCTTCTCGCGCCAGTAATGGTAGCTGCTGTGCGGCCACTCTTCGGGCCTCTCGACGAGCCGGTGGCTTACCGGGTTGTAGTGGATGTAGTCAAGATGTCGCTCGAAGTCGTGCTCATCTCGGATGACGTGATCCCAGAAGCGTTTCTGCCAGAATTTCATTCCACCAGAGATACCGAGCAGGGCCTTGTACTGCTTCGTGAAATGCGGCTTGAGCGAGTGCATAATATCGCTGAAATTGCTCTCGCCCGTTGGCCGGATGAGCAGATGAAGGTGATCGGGCAAAAATACATATCCGAGCATAGCAAACGGATGCAGCTCCTTCACCTGGCCAAGAACCCCCCGTAGCAGTTCGACATGTTGTGGCTCGCGAAACACCGGCGCGCGTCGATCGACCACTTGGGTGATGAAGACAATCGCATTCGGCACATAGTAACGGTGGATGTTCATATGCTTGGGGTACCGCTCCTTCACGTCAATCGTGCGGTTGAAAACCACACCTACACGCCTAACACCGCTCGTTCGCGCTGGGAGACACGGCTTGCCGCCTCGCTCCTTCTCGTCAATCGTGCGGTTGAATATCCGCCACGTGCGGTTGAAAACCGCACCTACACGCTTGCCGCCTCGCTCCTTCTCGTCAATCGTGCGGTTGAATATCCCCGGTGAGATGCCCGGTCGAATATCCGCCGTGCGGTTGAAAACCGCACCTACACGCTTGCCGCCTCGCTCCTTCTCGTCAATCGTGCGGCTGAATATCTGCCACGTGCGGTTGAATATCCGCCGTGCGGTTGAAAACCGCACCTACACGCTTGCCGCCCGCTCCTGTCGTGAGCCGGGCGAGTGTACGAGTCGAGAATGAAGCCCGGCAGCAAGCATTCGTAATCGCAAAGTTAACAAAATATTCATGTAAAACGCACATCGCCGCACGTTCAATTATCAGAACAGCAATAAAACCACCAGATTAAACCATCAGAAACAGCACTAGATACAAAAAGCATTCGGCATGCTTTTTTCGCAGGAGGTGATGTAGCAGACCATACGCGCCACCCATCTCAGGCTATGGATTGTTAATGATCGGCATTACAAGGAGCACTACTATGCGCAGTTCACTCATCTTCAACACCCCCGTTCGCAAGGCTACGATCGTGCTCGTTGCAGCGCTAGCTCTGCTGATCGGGGCCGTACCAGTCGGCGCCCAATCCTCAACCGCCAAACCGGCATTCAATCCGAACACGGTCGTCTCGAGCGATGGCAGTATGCCGGCCGCAGCCTCCGCCGAAGCGATCGGCCAAACCTACTCGCCGGCATTTGCCGGCCAGGGTGGCGCCGGCAAGGGCGCGGTTATCGCGCTGCCGCGCCTGCGCGGCGTGACGGCCGGCGCCGAGCCGGAGAGCATCATTGGCCCCGACAACCGCTACCCCATCAGCAATACCAAGGCCTACCCCGCCCGCGCGGTCGCCCTGATGACCATGAGCACCGGGCGGTGCACTGCCTGGATGATCGGCGCAGATACGGCCGTCACCGCCGGGCACTGTGTATTCGACGGTGGCGCCTGGTCGACGAACGTGCGTATCTACCCCGGCTACACCGGCACCTCGGCGCCGTACGGCTACTGCACTGCGCGCCGCCTGTATTCGGTGACGGGCTGGACAGTGAGCGGCAATTCCGACTACGACTACGGCGCGGTCAAGCTGAACTGCAAGGTCGGCAACACCGTCGGCTGGTTCGGCTTCCGCTGGCAATCGGCCACGCTCAACGGCCAGGGCACGATCGTGCAGGGCTACCCCGGCGATAAGCCGTACACCCAGTGGGCCGCGAACGATTTCGTGCGCGTCACCTACGCCCGCAAGATTTTCTACGCCAACGACACCACCGGCGGCGAAAGCGGCTCGCCCGTCTACAACGCTATCTCGGGCTGCAACCCCTGCAGCATCGCCGTTCATACCAATGGCGTCGGGCTGTATGGCCAGCCGTACAACAGCGGCACGCGCATCACGCAGGATGTGTTCAACAACCTGATTGCATGGCGCAATGCGGCGTAGCCCGGCGGTCGCCCTACAGCGCCTCGCCACACGGCAGGGCGTACACAGGAGGGGTGGGGGGGGGGGGCCTGGCCTCGCTCGCACCCCTTCTTTTTAGCCGTCGCGGGAGCAATACAATAGGTGGAACAATTTCCCCGCGAGCTACGTCACTCTTTCGTGGAAATACATCGGCGTGGCATTGTCGAACCGCTGTGTTTTTGAAAGTAAGAGCAGGTGTGACCTGCTAACGTGGCACATGGAGGAGTTGATGAACACACACATTGTACGCGCATTGGCGCTTGCGCTGGCGGTGGGGATGTTGGCCGGCTGTGGCAGCGCGGCGAACACGGGCTCGGCCGGCCAGGCGGGCGCCTCGGCTGTGGCGGCGCCGGCAGCAGGCCAGCCGACACTTCTCCCAACGTACGCATCGCAATCGGCCGACAGCCAGGCGCCGGGGAGCCTGGCCAGCAGCGCCGCCAGCCCAGGCAGCGATACCTCAGCGCTCACCCCCGGAGCGGGCGCGACCGAGCCGGTGGTGACAAGCCCAGGAGGCACTGTGCAGACTTCAAGCGGAAGTGAGCCTGGCGCGCCCGGCAGCGCCGACGGCAGCCCAGCTACCGCTGGCGCTCCGACCGAACAGCCGGTACAATGGCAGGTATTCAGCGACAAGGCGCTGGGCTTTTCCATCCAATACCCTAGCACGTATCAAGCGGCGAGCGATCCTGCTGCGCAGACGCCGGCCGGCCTGCTGGGGCAGATCCGCTTCAGCGACACGGCGCTCGCGGCGAGCGACAGCGGGCTGCCCGAGCTGCCGCAGTTCACGGTCGACGTTTTCAGCAACAGCGGCAAGCTCCCGCTCGATCAGTGGCTCGACAGCGCCAAGGTGCAGGGCAATCGCGTGCCGGTCGTGATCGATAATCTGCAGGGCTACCAGGTAACCCTGAACATCGAGCTGGCGCCGAATCAGTTCTACTACATCGCCAATGGCGCGCATATTTACAAGCTCACTCCGCTCGGCGAGTACGGCGAGCAGATGCTGAAATCATTCCAGGCGCGCAGCTGACGTAAAGAAACTAACTTAGGAGTTACGCACTTGCGTGCCTCGGCTTGCTCAAGGTACGCGATTGAGCCTGCGGCAGCGCGGAGCGGGGAAAAACCGCACACACTACGGAGAAGAGTACCGCTCTGCCAAAGGCTGAGGGCACCAACTGCGTAGGTTCTACAACTATTGCGCGCCTGCGCGACCAACCACCGGTACTTGCATGAGCATACGACCCGAGCAGCAGCGCCAGCCGGCCGGCCCACTACCGCCGCCAACCACAATCGCCTCGGCCGCAACGGCGGCCGGGGCGGTGCTGCTGCTACGGCTGCTCTACGGCCTGCTGGCGCTGCCGATCAGCGCGCTGTTCCCGCGCACCCCCGCCGAGGCGCGCATAGCGCTCGCGCCGGGCGGTGCGCCGCTGGCCGCCTGGCTCGACCGCGTGCTGCTGCAGCCATGGCTGCGCTACGACGCAGTGCTGTACTACGCGATCGTCGAGCATGGCTACAGCGTGCGCGAAAACACCGCCAACTTCCACCCGCTCTACCCGCTGCTGGGCGCCCTGCTGGCGCCCCTGGCCGGCGGCAACATTGCGCTGGCGCTGCTGCTAGTATCGACGCTGGCGGCGAGCGTGCTATTTGTGGTGTTCGAGCGCTACGTCGCGCGCTTCGCCGACGCCGCCAGCGCGCGCCGGGCAGCCTGGCTGCTGTTTCTGGTGCCGCCTGGCTTTGTTCTGCTGGCGCCCTACACCGAAAGCACGTTTCTGGCGCTGGCGGTGGCCGCGCTGTGGGCGATGCGCGCCGAGCGCTGGTGGCTGGCCGGGCTGCTGGCCGGCCTGGCCACACTCACGCGCCAGCAGGGGCTGGCGCTGGCGCTGCCGCTGGCCTGGGGGCTGCTGGCCGCCATCCGCGCGCGGCGCACGCGCTGGTGGCACGCTGCCGCAGCCGCGCTGGTGCCGCTGGCCTACGCCGCCTTCGTGCTCTACCGCGTCGCCGCGCTCGGCGACATGGCCGCGCTGGCGGCGGCGCGCGGGCCGCTCGACCTGCTGCATAAGATCCTGGTGTCGCGCGCGGGGATTGTCGCCGGGCAGCGGATCGCCTGGCCGTGGGAGCTGCTGATCGACCAGCTGCGGCTGATCGCGCGCTCGGACCCGAACTACCACCTGCTGATCGATCTGCTGCTGGGCTGGGCGCTGGTGGCTGCGGCGCTGCTGAGCCTGCCGCGCATGCACCCGCTCGAGCGGCTGTACACGCTGGCGATCGTTGGGCTGGCGCTGTGCTACTATATCGGCGACATCAACCCATACATGGCGCTGCCGCGTCATATTCTGCTGGCGTTCCCGCTGTACATCCCGCTGGCCGCGCAGCTCGGCGGCCCGCGTTTCCGGCTGGTGGCGCTGCTGCTGCTGGCGGTGAACCTGCTGCTGGCCGGGCTGTATTTCTTTCGCGGCTGGATCCCATGAGGAGGCACACTATGGCACAGCCCGCGCAGCTCGCAGACGTATTCGCGCAGCTCAAAGCGATTATCGAGCCATTCGCCGCGTGGCTGAAGGTCGAGGCCGACACCGCCAGCGGCTATTCGCTCAATACGCCCTACGTCGAGCAATGGAAGAAAGAGCTGTTCTTCGGCGCAGTGCAGATCAAAAAGAACTATGTCAGCTACCACCTGATGCCCGTGTACATGTACCCCGACCTGCTCGAGGGCATCGCGCCGGCGCTCCAAAAGCGCATGCAGGGGAAATCGTGCTTCAACTTCACGGCGCTCGACCCGGCGCTGCTGGCCGAGCTGGCCCAGCTGACCGAGCGCGGCTTCGAGCGCATGCGCCAGGAGTACGGGATTGCATAAACCACACAGCCACGCAGCCGGCACGACGCGCCGGCTGCGTGGCTGTGTGGCTGCCTCTGTTTCGAGCAGCTAAAGCGCCTAGCTCAGGCGCTCGATCACGCCCGCGGCGCCCTGGCCGCCGCCTACGCACATCGTCACCAGGCCGTAGCGCCCGCCGCTGCGCTTCAGCTCGTGCAGGATCTGCACTGTCAGCTTCGCGCCCGAGCAGCCCAGCGGGTGGCCCAGCGCAATCGCGCCGCCGTTCACGTTTACCTTTTCCTCGTCGATCTCGAGCGCGCGGATCACCGCGATCGCCTGGGCCGCGAACGCCTCGTTCAGCTCGATCAGGTCGATGTCGGCCAGCGACAGGCCGGCCAGCTTCAGCGCCTTCGGCACCGCCGCCACTGGGCCGATGCCCATGATCTCGGGCGGCACGCCGCCCACCGCGAACGACACAAACCGCGCCAGCGGCGTGATGCCCAGCGCGTCGGCCTTCTCGCGGCTCATCACCACCACCGCCGCAGCGCCGTCGCTGGTCTGCGACGAGTTGCCGGCCGTGACGCTGCCCTTGGCCGCAAACACCGGCCTGAGCTTGGCCAGCGCGGCGGCGTTGGTGTCGCGGCGCGGCCCCTCGTCGGCGTCCACCACGGTGGTGGCGCGGCGGCGCTGGCCGCCCTCGAACCAGACATTCTCAACCTCGACTGGCACGATCTCATCTTTGAACTTGCCGGCGTCTTGCGCCGCCGCCGCGCGCAGGTGCGACCTCAGTGCAAAGGCGTCCTGGTCGGCGCGGCTGACGCCGTACTTCTGAGCGACGTTCTCGGCCGTCAGGCCCATGCCCAGGTACACCTCGGGGTTGATCTCGGCCATCGCCGGGTTTGGCGCGAAGTGGTGGCCGCTCATCGGCACCAGGCTCATGCTCTCGGCGCCGCCGGCCACCAACACGTCGGCCATGCCGCTCATGATCTGCTGCGCCGCCAGCGCGATCGTCTGCAGGCCCGAGGCGCAGAAGCGGTTCACCGTCTGCCCCGGCACTTCCACCGGCAGGCCGGCCCGCAGCGCGGCCACGCGGCCCATGTTCAGCCCCTGCTCGGCCTCGGGCATCGCGCAGCCCAGGATCACATCCTCAACCTCTTTCGGGTCGAGGCCCGGCGCGCGCTCGATCGCCGCATTGATCGCCGCCGCCGCCAGATCGGCGGTATGGACGCTCCGCAGCCCGCCGCGCGGCGCCTTACCCACCGCAGTGCGCGCGGCCGAAACGATAACTGCCTCTCGCATATCTATAGCTCCTTGCATGTTCGCCACCAAGGCACAGAGCAGACTGAAGATCTATCATCATAGGAGTTACGCACGTGCGCTCTTCGGCTCCCTCGAGCGGCGAAATTGCGCCTGTGGCAGCATGGTACCGCTCTGCCGAATGCCAAGCACGCCAACTGCGTTTGTCCTACATCAACAAGAACCTCCGTGCCCTCTGTGCCTCTGTGGTGAGATCACTAGTTTCGCAGCGGCTTGCCGGTCTGCAAGATCGCCATCATACGTTCCTGGGTCTTCGGCTCGAGCACCAGCTTGGCGTTCTCCTCGAACTCCAGGTCCAGCAGGTACTGCTCCGTCACCCATTGCGGGCTGGTGAGGTCGCCGCCGCTCATCACGAACGCCAGCGCCTTTGCCACCTTCACATCGTGCGCGCTGACGTAGCCGCCCACGCGCATGCCGTGCAGCGCCGCCGACACCGCCCCAATGCCGCGCCGGCCCAGCGCGTACACCGGCTCGCCACCAGCCGGCGGCGGGGCGTAGCCCGCGGCGGTCATCTCGAGCACCACCTGCTTGGCCTCGCCGATCAGCCGCTCTTTGTTCATCACGACCACGTCGTCTTTGTCGAAGAAGCCCAGCTGGCGGCCCTGCTCGGCGCTCTCGGCCACCTTCGCCATGGCGATCGTCTCGAAGGCTTTCTGGAAGTACGGCAGCGCGTCGGTGCCCGGCGCGGCCATGTGCGGCGACACCTGGCGGCGCACGAACTCTTTGCAGCCGCCCCAGCCCGGCACAATGCCCACGCCAGCCTCGACCAGGCCGATGTAGGTTTCGGCCGCCACCACCCGGCGCGAGCTGGCCAGCGAGATCTCGGCGCCGCCGCCCAGCACCCGGCCGTACGGCGCGGCCACCACCGGCTTGGCGCTGGTGCGGAAGCGCATGAACAGATCCTGCATCCCGCGCGTGAACTGGCTCACCTGCTCGGCCTGGCCGCTGGCCACGCCCATCATCACAATGCCCAGGTTCGCGCCGGCGCAGAAATCGCTCGACTGGTTGCCGATCACCATGCCGGCCCACCTGTCGTCTTTCAGCAGCTCAAGCGCCTTGAAGCCTATCTCCATGATCAGCGGGTCGAGCGAGTTGACTTTGGAGTGGAACTCAAAGCACAGCACGCCGTCGCCCAGGTCGAGCACGCTGGCGCTCTCGTTGCGCGCCAGCTCCTTGCCCTGCGCGCGCAGGTCGTCGAGCACGATCACGCCGGTGGGGCGCGCCAGCGGCGCATAGGCGCCCGCCGCCGCGTCGTACACGCCCACCACCCGGCCGCCCTCGCTCTGGTAGAACGACTCGAAGCCATTCGCGAGCATCTGCTCAACCCACGGCGCCTGCGCGATGCCGCGTTCCTTCATCATGCCGGCGGCCTTGCGCAAGCCCAGCGCGTCCCACATCTGGAACGGGCCAAGCTGCTGGCCGAAGCCCCAGCGCATCGCGTTATCGACATCGGCGATCGAGTCGCTGATCTCGGGAATGCGCCGCGCGGTGTACGCCAGCGTCTTCAGCGTCGTCTCGCGCAGAAACTGGCCGGCGCGGTCGATGTCGGCGTTATCCATAATGAAGCGCAGCCGGGCGCGCAGATCCTCGATCTTGCGGGCCTTGCCCACTAGCTCGAAGCGCGGCTTCTTGGGCGGCTCGTGCTGCATGGTCTGCACGTTCAGCGGCCAGAACTCCTTGCCGCCGGCGCCCTTCTCTTGCTTGTAGAAGCCAACGCCCGACTTATTGCCCAGCCAGCCGCGCGCCACCATGTCTTCGAGCAGCGGCGGCAGCGTGAACGCCTCGCGCTCTTCGTCGTCGGGCACGGCCGCGTACAGGTTGCGCGTCACGTGCACCGGCACGTCGATGCCCACCAGGTCGAACAGCCGGAAGGTGGCGGTTTTGGGGTTGCCGATCAGCTCGCCGGTCAGGCTATCGACCTCCTCGACCGAGTAGCCGTGCTCGAGCGCGTAGCTTACGCGCACCTGGCCGCTGTAGGTGCCGATGCGGTTGGCGATGAAGTTCGGGCGATCCTTGGCCAGCACCACGCCCTTGCCCAGGCGGCGGTCGGCGAAGCTGCTGATCGCCTGCACGACCTCGGGCGCGGTATCGGGCGTGGGGATCACCTCGAGCAAATACAGGTAGCGCGGCGGGTTGAAGAAGTGCGTGCCCAGAAAGTGCCGGCGGAACTCTTCCGAGCGCCCCTCGGCGATCGCGGCAATCGGGATGCCGCTGGTGTTCGACGACACAATGCTGCCGGGCTTGCGCACCTGCTCGATGCGCTCCATCAGCGCGCGCTTGGGCTCGAGCTGCTCGACGATCACCTCGACGATCCAGTCGGCGTCGGCGATCAGCCCCAGGTCGTCGGTCAGGTTGCCGAGCGTGATCTGCTCGGCGCGCTCGGGCGTGAACAGCGCAGCCGGCCGGGCTTTCTTCACGCGGTCGAACAGCATTGTGACGATCCGGTTGCGCACCGCCTTCGACTCGAGCGTCAGGCCCTTCGCCTGCTCTTCGGGCGTCAGCTCGTTTGGCGCGATATCGAGCAGCACCACCTGACAGCCGGCGTTGGCGGCGTGCGCGGCGATACCGCCGCCCATAGTGCCCGCCCCAATCACGGCGACTTTGGTAATCGGTTGGGTCATGGTATCTCCTTTGATAGCTCGCTATCCTGGTGCCTTCGCCTGTACCTGTCGGGGCGCTTCGCCCCCATGCCCCCGTTCAGGCGAACCTTGCAGGTTGCCCTAAAATCAATACCCTTCAAATACAGTGGGCATATACGTTTGCCACAAAGACACAAAGTCTCGAAGGCGTGCTGCAGCCATATATTCTTTGAGCCTTTGGGGTCTTTGTGGCTATTTGAAGCGTATTGGCCCTACAATCCATCCAGCAAAAAAGCGCAATCGCGCCGAGAGCTACGGGGCCAAAGCGACCCCATAGTAGTCAAATGTCGCCACGTGCTCGAACCCAAGCGAGCGGTAGAGCGTATATGCCGGCGTATTCTCGGTCTCGACCTCGATGTACATTGGCGCATCGCCGCGCGCGGCCAGGTCGGCCAGCGTGCGCACGATCAGCCCGCGGCCGTAGCCGCGGCCGCGGTACTCGGGCTGCACCACCAGGCCGTAGATGTAGGCGTCGCCATTGAGCAGCTGCACATTCGCGGTGCCGGCGGCCGCGCCCGCGTGCCGGGCAATGTAGTAGTGGTAGTTTGGCCGGCGCATGTTGCTGGCGATATGCGCGGCGATGCCGGCCGGGTCGATGCCCATATCCGCCGCCAGAATCTCGGCAATCGCCCCGGCGTCGTCGGCGGCTGCGTCGGCGATCTCAAGCTCAGAGGCGGGCAGCGCCAGCGCGCCGGTGCTCGCGCGCCGCAGCTTGTGCTCGGCAAACCGGCGCGTCGCGCCGAGCGCCACAAGCGCGTCGATCAGCGGTCGCGCGCGCTGGTCGGCCGCCACGATCAGCGTGCTGCTGCCCTGCGCGCGGCACGCCGCTCGCGCCGCGTCGACAAGCCTGCCGCCGATCGGCTCGGGCGTGGCGGCCGGGTCGATCAGCCCGGTGGCCTCGGCCTCGTCGTCGCCCAGGCCCTCGACATTTAGAAAGCCCACCAGCCGGCCGCGCTGGTACGCCAGGAACTGGTTGGGCACATCGCCGGCGACGCGCAGCGCATCCCACACCAGCCGTGCCTCGCCATGCCCGGCGGCCTGGCTAGCCTCGGCCAGCCGGCGCACCTGCGCCAGCTCGGCGTCGCCAAGCGCCGCGCGGTCGATCACTTCCAGAACAGTTGATTTAGCCATGCGACCTCGTCATATCCTGGCGCCTGCCAGCGCCAGCAGCGCGCGCGCCACTTCGCGCGCGGCCTCGGGCCGGCCCAGCGCGAGCGCCGCGCGGCCCATCGCGTCCAGCCGCGCCCGGTCGGCCAGCAGCCCGCGCAGATCGGCCAGCAGCCGCGGCCCGCTCAGCTCGGCCTGCGGGATGATCGCCGCCGCGCCGGCCTGCGCGCACATACGCGCGTTGCGCGTCTGCTCGTCGCCGCCGGTCGGCACCAGCGGCACATACAGCGCCGGCTTGCCCAGCACGCAGATCTCGGCGATCGTGCCGGCGCCGGCGCGCCCGACCACCAGGTCGGCCAGCGCGAACACGTGCCGGATCTCGTCGCCGACAAAGCGCGTGAGGTAGTAGCGCCGCCGCAGCGGCTCGGGCAGCAGCGCCGCGGCCCGCTCCAGCCGGTCGTAGTCTTGCTCGTCGCCCTCGGGCTGGCGGCCGCACTGGTGCACGATCCGGCACTCGGCCAGCAGCTCGGGCAGCGCCGCCTCGACCGCGCGGTTGATCACGCGCGCGCCCTGGCTGCCGCCGGTTACATACACCGCCGGCAGCGCGTCGTCGCCGGGCGCGAAGCCGGCCAGCCGCGCGCCGGTGGCTCGGTCGCCGCCAAAGATCGCCGGCCGTACGGGGTTGCCCGTCACCAGCGTGCGCGCGCGCAGCGCGGGCGGCAGCTCGGCGGCGGCGCTCGCAAACGAAAGCGCAATGCGCGTAGCGAAGCGCGCGGTGATGCGGTTGGCCAGGCCGATCTGCACCGTCTGCTCGTGGGTGAGGATCGGCCGGCGCAGCAGCCAGGCCGCGAGCACCGGCGGCACGCCGACATACCCGCCGGTACTCAGGACGACATCGGGCGCGAAGCGCCACACCAGCGCCAGCGCCTGGGCCACGCCCACCGGCACGCGCAGCGCGTCGGTCGCGTTTTCCAGGCTGAAGTAGCGCCGCAGCTTGCCCGTCTCGATGCCCACAAAATCCAGCCCGGCCGCCGCGACAATCCCCTGCTCGATGCCGCGCCGGCCGCCGACGTAGCGGAACACTGGCTGGCAGCCGGCGGCCGTAGCCAGCTCGCGCGCCGCGTCGATGATCGCCAGCGCCGGGCTGATATGGCCGCTGCTCCCGCCGCCGGTCACAAGAATTCGGATAGTTCGCATGCAGGCTATTGTAGCATTCATTCACAGGGCATACGCGGTCGCCTGCGATATGGCCTTGTTTCTGCCTGCGGCAGCTATGTGCTCAGATTGTGGCGCTTTGCGCCACAATCTGAGCATCATCCAGGAAAAAGTACCGCTCTGCCGAAGGCAAAAACGCGCAGCGCGTAAGATGGTACGTGTTCATCTTCCGTGGGGGGTTTTTGCGCTCCGCGCGGAAAACCGCCCACGATACGGAGCATAGTACCGCTCTGCCGAAGGCTGAAGGCGCCAACTGCGTAAGTCATACTAGTATTCGCGCATGCGGGCGAAGCACGTGCGGCCGGGCAAATGCCCCTGCAGGCAGCCTAGCGCAGCTCTTTGCTGCTGTAGCCCAGCAGGCGGCGCGCCACCACCAGGCGGTTGATCTGGCCGGTGCCCTCGTAGATGTCGTTGATACGCGCGTCGCGCATCCACTTCTCCACCAGCAGCTTGCACGAGTAGCCCTCGGGCCCGAGCAGCTCGACTGCCTTCTGCGCCACGAAGTTTGCCACCGCGCCGGCCTTCACCTTGCACATCGAGGCCTCGAGCGTATTTTCCTCGCCGGCGTCCATCTTGGCGGCAGCTTTCAGCACCATCAGCCAGGCCGCGCGGTGCTGCGCTTCCATCTGCAGCAGGTCGCGCTCGATCGCCGTCTGCTGGTGCAGCGGCACGCCATAGCGCACCTTGACGCCGCGATCCTTCAGGTATTTAGCGGTGAACTCAAGCGTCGCCCGGCTGATGCCCATGGCGCCGGCAGCCACCGCCGGCCGCGTGGCGTCAAACGTCTTCATGGCGCCGCGGAAGCCCTTGGGCGCGCCCTCGGCATCGCTGGCGCGCGCCACCTCGGCGCTGCCGAGGATGTTGTCGTAGGGAATGCGGCAGTCTTGAAACACGATCGCCGCCGTGTCGGAGGCGCGGATGCCATGCTTGTGCTCGAGCTTGGCCACGGTCATGCCCGGCGTGCCCGACTCGACCACGAACGGCTTCATGCCCGCGCGGCCGGCCGAAGGGTCGACGGTGGCCCACACCACCACAAAGCCCGGCGACTCCTTCGCGGCCATCAGGCCGCTGGTGACAAAGATCTTCTCGCCGTTCAGGATCCACTGCTTGCCGTCGTCGGTGAGGCGCGCGGTGGTGCGGATCGAGGCGGTGTCCGACCCGGCGTGCGGCTCGGTCATGGCCATAGCGCCCCACTTCGGCTCGCCCTCGGCAAAGCGCTTCAGGAAGCGCTCCTTCTGCTCGGGGGTGCCGGTGGCCTCCACCGCCGCGCCGCCCAGCGCGCCGCCGGGGGTGCTGAGGTACAGCCCGGCATCGCCCCACGAGAGCGCCTCGACGGTGTGGATCATCAGCAGGTTGCCGATGCGCGGCTTCTTCTCACCGCTCGAGCTGCTCTTCTCGCTCGACACCGACAGCGTGCGGCCGCCCTGGGCGCGCACCGTCTGCCAGATCATATTAATATAGTCCCACGGCCGCTCGCCCTCGTGCTCGTCGTAGTAGCGCGCCACCGGGCGCATCACTTGCTCGCCGAGCATCGTCAGCAGCTGCATCTGGCGCTCGATCGGGGTGGGAAGCTCGAAATCGATCATGTCATAACTCCATTGTTGAAGGTTGGCAGGTTAAAGGGCTGCAGATTACTGCATCGCCTTGTTGCGCAACCTGGAACATTCTAGCGGTTCAACCTTCAACCATTAAATCATCGCCATCCCGAGGAACGTGGTGAAGCCGCGGCCATTGCGCAGCCAGCGCTCGACCGGGTGCTCGCGGATGTAGCCGTGCCCGCCCAGCACCTGCACGGCCCGGTCGGTCACAAACAGCACGGCCTCGTCGGCGTACTGCTTGGCCAGCACAGCCGTCTGCGTCGCGTCTTTGTTCTGGTCAAGCGTCCAGGCGGCCTCCCAGGCCATCAGGCGCGCCGCGTCGATCTCGATCGCCATCTCGGCCAGCATAAACGCGATCGACTGGTACTGCGCGATCGGGCGGCCGAAGGTTTCGCGCTGCTTGGCGTAATCGCGCGCGTACTCAAACGCGCCGCGCGCCACGCCCACCGCAAACGAGGCCAGCGCCACGCGCGAGTAGTTCAGCAGCAGGTCGATGTTGCAGCCGGCGTCGCCGCCCAGCCGCGCGTCGCGCGGCACGCGCACATCCTCGAGCTTCACCTCGTACGTCGGCAGCGCGCGCAGGCCCATGTTCTTCTCGCGCTCAAGCACCGTCACGCCGCTGGCGCCTTTCTCGACGACAAACGCCTGCGTGGCGCCGCTCTCGCGGGCGTACACCAGCATCATCTCGGCGTCGGCGGCCAGCGGAACAAACGCCTTGTGGCCATTCAGCACATAGCTATTCTGCGCGCGCTCGGCGGTGGTGCTCAGCGCGTGCGGGCTCCAGTCCCAGTGCGGCTCGATCAGCGCGGCGGTAGCCGGCACGAAGTTGGCGTCGGTGAGCCTGGGCAGCCACTTCTTCTTCTGCTCGTCGGTGCCGCAGTGCAGCAGCGGGATGCCGAACAGGTTCGGCGCCAGCAGGTACATGCTCATCGGCAGGTCGCCGTAGGCCAGCTCCTCGGCCGCCAGCACGCCCGTCACCGCCGAGTGCTCGTCGCCAAAGCCGCCGTACGCCTCGGGTATCGCGCTCGGCAGCAGGCCCAGCTCCCAGCCGGTGGCGATCAGCTCGGGCGGGGTGGCGCCGTGCTCGTCGGCGTCGTGGGCGGCCGGGCGCACCCGCTCGGTGGCGTAGCGCCGCACCGTCTCGATGATCAGCTGCTGCTCATCATTAGGCGTAAAAGAGATCATTGGTATCTCCTATCCTTAGAGGGGTCTGCTCGTGACAAGATCGGCGGGTTGCGCGCAGGGTGCAAAGGCGATACTCAGCGCAAAGCCAGCCTGCCGCCCGAGCATCGCACGAGCCTATCACGAAGCCAGCGCGCCGATCTGCATCAGCAGCGGCAGGCTGCCTTCGAACTTGAGCTTGCCGGTCATGAACGCCATCTGGCCATTCAGGTCGCCGCGCAGCATGGCCTGGTAATCGTCGGCGGTCATGCGCATTGTCAGCGTCGGCTCGGGCTGGTTGCTGAACACCATCGTGCTTTCCCACGAGCTTCCGTCCGAGCGTGTCAGGTCGAGGTTGACCGTGCCCTTGAGGTTTTGCACAACGCTCACCTTTCCGCGCTGCACAAAATCGACAAACGTATCGGTTGCGCCGTCGCTGGCCACCGCGCGCCAGGAGTCGTAGCTCATCTGCACGAGCAAGTCGGGATCGCTCACCGCGCCCGGCAGCACCTCAACCTGCGGCCCGGCCGAGCGCAGGGTGTAGGTGCCGCCATTCTCGCCACTGATCTCAACAACCGCCGTAAGCGGCGGCTGTGCGTTGGCGGTGTCGGGCGCGGCCGCAACTGCGGCGGCATACTGCTGCGGAATAAGCTCTTCGAAGTACGACTGAACGGTGACATCGGCCATGTGGCGCTCCCTTCTCGTGCAGCGATTGCTTTGTGTGTCTACACCGACACTATGGATGCGGTCGTCGTGGAAAAAATGGCGTGTGCCGCGTCCCCTCGCGGCATGACGCAGTGTACCATGGCCATGTTGCGCCGATGTTGCGAATATGTTGCAGCGCCGCGTGCTAGCCTGTGGCGGCCAGCGCTGCGGCCAGGCGCCGCACGCCCGCGCCAATCTGCATCGCGTCGAGCGCGGTATATCCCAGCAGCAGCCCGCCCGGCCGCGGCGTCTCGAGCACATAGCGCGCCAGTGCCGGCGCCTCGACACCCGCGGCGGCAGCGCGCGCCGAGGCCGCCAGGTCGTCGGCGCCGGCGGGCAGCCAGCCCACCAGATGCATGCCCGCCTCGGCCGGCGCAAGCGCCAGCGCGCCGGCCAGGTGCTCGCGCGTGGCCGCCACCAGCGCGGCCTGGCGCTCGGCGTACAGCGCGCGCATGCGCCGGATATGCCGCGCGAAGTGGCCCTCGGCGATGAAATCGGCCAGCGCGGCCTGCTCGACCGTCGGGGCGTGCCGATCGACCACCGCGCGAGCGGCGGCAAAGGCGCCGGCCAGATCGGGTGGCGCCACCAGGTAGCCCAGCCGCAGCGAGGGAAACAGCACCTTCGAGAAGGTGCCGACATAGCACACCCGGCCGGCGCGGTCGAGCCCCTGCAGCGAGGCCAGCGGCCGCCCGGCGTAGCGATACTCGCTATCGTAGTCGTCTTCGAGCACCCAGGCGCCCGCGCGCTCGGCCCACTCGAGCAGCGCCAGCCGCCGCGCCAGGCTCATCGTCACGCCGAGCGGGTACTGGTGCGAGGGCGTGACATACGCGAGCCGCGCCGCCGGCGCGCGCGCCGCCCCGGCCGCCACATCCAGCCCTTCGGCGTCGATCGGAACGGCAATGCAGCGCGCCCCCGCGCCAGCCAGCGCGGCGCGCGCGCCGTGGTAGCCCGGGTCCTCGACCCACGCCGCGTCGCCTTCGTCGAGCAGCAGCCGCGCGGCCAGGTCGAGCGCCTGCTGCGAGCCGCTGACGATCACCACCTGGCGCGCGTCGCAGCGCACCGCCCGCGCCGAGCGCAGGTAGCCGGCGATCGCCTCGCGCAGCGGCAGGTAGCCCGCCGGGTCGCCATAGCTCAGCAGCTCGCGCGGCGGCTGGCGCCAGCGCCGCTCGACCATGCGCCACCATACGTCGAATGGAAATGCGTCGAAGGCCGGCTGGCCGGGCCGAAACGAGATCACGGGCTGCTCGGGCGCGGCGCCGGGCGTGGCCACGGGTGCGGCAATCAGGCGCGCGCCGCGCCGCGAGAGCAGCCCAGCCGGGCGGCGCGGCGGGGTGGTCACCGGCCGCTCGGCGGGCGAGGCGGCCAGCAGATCTTCGGGCAAAACGCGCGCCACGTAGGTGCCCGAGCCAACACGGCCTTCGACATAGCCTTCCGCGAGCAGCTGGGCGTAAGCCTCAAGCACGGTATTGCGCGAGATCGCCAGCCGCGCCGCCAGCCCGCGCGTCGCCGGCAGCCGCGAACCAGCCGGCAGCCGGCCGCCTAAGATCGCCGCGCGCAGCGCCTCGTAGAGCTGGCGGTGCAGCGGCGACGGCGCGGCCGGGTCGAGCGTGAGGAGTGGTTCGAACATACGCCCCCTTTCGCAAAATGGCACCCCCACATTAGCGAAAAGTGGCGCTTGCGTCAAACCAATGATCGGCTATGCTAAAACAGCGCGACGGGCAGGCAGCAATGCTCCCCGCCCGCCGCGCTGGCACGCGATCGGTTCTAGCGCGCCTGGTCGTTCAGGCCACGCCCGGTTTTGTGCTGCAGCTCGTCGATGCGCTTCGAGGCTTCGGCCTTCGAGAGCGTCTCGTCGAACGGCTCGCCGGCCTCGTCGGAGAGCGTTTTAAGGTACGAGCGCTGCGCGCCGGTCATCGGCTCGTCGCCAGTGGTCCACTCGTCGGGATCCTTGACGGTGTTGCCCTGCTCAAGCGCGTCGGCCTGGCTCGTATCGCCGGCGCGCCGTGGCGCATCGGCGCTGTGCTTTTTGTTGGTCATAGCGCACCTCACCTTTGGGTGAATACAATCGTCGGCGAAAGCCGAACACCTGTTTCATTGCACAAACCATACCACGGCCGGAGCCGCGCGGCGGCAGGCCGCCGACCAGCCGAGCCGCCACCAGAAAGGGCCAGCCATGCAGGAGACATTCGCCAAAACCAGCCGCAGCCAGGTGAAACGCCACCCCGAGCGCGGCCGCTACGACGCCGCGAGCATCTACCCGATCGTCGACGCGGCGCTGATCTGCCACGTCGGGTTCGTCGACGAAGGCCAGCCGTTCGTGATTCCAATGCTGCACGCGCGCGAGGGCGATAGCATCCTGCTCCATGGCGCCAGCAGCAGCCGGCTGCTCAGGTACGCCGAGGCCGGCGGCGAGCTGTGCATCACGATCACGCTGCTCGACGGCATTGTGCTGGCGCGCTCGGTGTTCAACCATTCGGTGAACTACCGCTCGGCGGTGCTGTTCGGGCGCGGCCAGCCGATCGAGGGCGAGGCCGAGCGCCTGCGCGCGCTTGAGGTCTTCACCGAGCGGCTCATCCCCGGCCGCTGGCGCGACGCACGGCCGCCCAGCCAGGCCGAGCTGCGGCAGACCGCGATCGTGGTGGTGCCGATCGACAGCGCCACGGCCAAGATCCGCACCGGCCCGCCAAAAGACGCCACCAGCGACCTCGAGCTGCCGGTGTGGGCCGGCGTGCTGCCGCTGCACCAGGCCGCCGGCACGCCCATCCCCGAGCCGGAGCTTGCGCCGGACGTGCCGCTGCCCGAGTATCTGCGCGCCTACCAGGCGCAGGACTGAAACCGCCTAGCATCAGAAAGGATTGCGCTATGGAGGCTTTCGCGATCGACGACCTGCTCGCCCAGCAGGGCCAGGGCGGGCGCGCCTACCTCGAGTTCCTGCGCGTGCCGGCCATGAGCGCCGGGCTGTATGTGCTGCCGGCCGGCGCGAGCGACCCACAGCAGCCGCACAGCGAGGACGAGCTGTACTATATTGTGCGCGGGCGCGGCCAGATCTTCGTCGCGGGCGCGAGCCAGCCGGTTGGGCCGGGCAGCCTGGTGTATGTGAAAGCGCACGACGAGCACCGCTTTCACGATATCGCCGAAGAGCTGGCGATCCTGGTGTTTTTCGCGCCAGCCGAGTACAGCAACGCCCCGGCGCAGTAGCCTTTAGAGCTGGCATCATAAGAGGAACTGAACGCCATGTACAACCCCCGGCACTTTGAAACCAGCGATATCGCCGGCATGCACGCGCTGATGCGCCAGCACAATTTCGCCATCCTGGTGACGCAGCACGGCGGCGCGCCATTCGCCACACACCTGCCGTTCCTGCTGGACAAAGCGCGCGGCCCGTACGGCACGCTACTAGCGCACCTGGCCCGGCCCAACCCGCAGTGGCACGACCTCGCGGCCGGTGGCGAGGCGCTGGTGATTTTTCAGGGAGCGCACGCCTACATCTCGCCGTCGTGGTACGCCAGCGCGCCGAGCGTGCCCACCTGGAACTACTCGATCGTGCACGCCTACGGCACGGCGCGCATTGTCGACGACCGCGCCGAGCTGTACGCCATGATGCGGCGCCTGGTCGAGACGCACGAGTCCGGGTTCGAGCGGCCGTGGCGGATGGATCTGCCCGAGAATTACATGGAGCGGATGCTGCGCGGCGTGGTTGGGTTTGAGCTGGCGATCACGCGGCTTGAGGGCAAGAGCAAGCTCAGCCAGAACCGCGACGCCGCCGACCGCGCCGGGGTGGCCGCGGCCCTGAGCGCCAGCGCCGACCCGCTTGCCGCCACGGTGGCCGCGCAGATGCAGGCCGAACACTAAACTGCTTTCGCGGTACTCTTCTCCAGAAGTCGCGTGCAGCCTTTTCTCCGCGCTCTGCGCGGAAAAACTGCACATCTCGTATTGCACTGCGTGGCGAAGCCATGCAGTGCAATACGTCCCAGGCGATGATCGCCGAAGAGCGTATCAGTCGGCGAAGACGCGGTAGTTAAGCATCGGGAACGGGTTGTCCCACTCCTCAACCGCGTCGAGAAAGGCGCAGTCTTCTTCCGACCAATCTGCAGCCTCGGCCAGCGGGGCATTGCCGTCGCAGCGCAGCAGGTGCTCGCGCGGGCGGCGGATCGCCTCGGCGTCAGGCCTGCGGCTCAGCAGCAGCGGCCAGTCGCCGACTGCGCCAGCAGCAGCTCGCGCACCGCCTGCGACAGCGCGCGCTCGGTGTCGCCCTGGCGCATTTGGAAAGCGCCGCACCAGCATCTCGGTCGGTCTTCAACCTCGGCGATCGCCTGGCGCAGCGGCGCGCGGCCGGCGCATCCCACGGCCGGTGGTAGTCGCCTGCGGCCCACGAGCCGTCGCGCAATGTCACGCTGAAGCGCGGGCGCAGGCTCTGCAGGTAGGCCAGAGGCGTGGTGAGCGCCAGCGATCGGCGCTCGGCGAACGCCTCGATCATCGCGCGCAGCCAGGTCGGGCCTTCGAACCAGCCGCGCCCGAGTACGTCGAGGTCGAGCGGAACCACCGGCAATGCCCGGCCGGTCGTGGCGCTCGCGGAAGCGCTCGCTCGGCGGCCACAAAGCTTACTGAAGTGCACCGCGTGCTCCCGAGCGCGCCGGAAGGCATCGTAGGGGTCGTACAGCGTCTCGGCCTCACCACCAGGCCGCTGCGCCACAGCGCCAGCCCCGATCGCGCGTCGCGTCGCGGCGCGCGCGGTACAGCGGGTCGCCGGCGGCACCAAGCGTGGGCGCCATGATCTGGGCGGCGGCCTCGGGGTCGCGCACCAGCACGGCGAGCTGGCGCGCCGCCAGCCAGCGCGGGCGCAGGTGCGGCACGTCGGCGCGCGTCACGCTCGACGGATCGACGATCAGGTAGCGGCTGCCGCCGGCCGCACCAGCGGCTCGGCGCCGCGGGGCTGTAGCCGCACTCGGGCAGCCACAGGCCGTGCGGGCGCGCCCCCAGGCGCCGGGTGATCGCCAGCGCGCCCACGTTCCGGGCGCGCCGCGAGGCGGTGCGCTATACAGCGGCAGGTAGGCGTGGGTCGCGGCGCTGCTGAGCGGCTCGGCCAGCCCATCGGCGCCAGATCGCGCAGCGCGGCGACGAGGTTGCGATTATAGCGCCCGGTGAAGCCAAGAATGCCGCGCCCCCACTCGAGGGTGAAGCGCGCCAGGTAGGCGCGGTGCGGCCGCCCCTCGCGCTCCCAGCCAGTCACCGCCGCGTCGGTCGTCGCGCCAGCCGGCGCTCCATCCACAAAGAATGCTTGCACCACGTTGTCGGCCAGCTGCTCGATCAGCACCGGCGAGTACGCCGCCAGGCCCACGTGCGGCTGCACCCCAAGCTCGCGCAGGTCGTAAAGCGCATTCAGCGTGGGCAACCAGCGCGTCGGCGATCGTTTCGTGCAGTAGTCTTCGCCGGTCGGCTCATGCCCGGCGGCGCGCAGGTACGGAACATCGCCCGGTCAGATGAGCGTCAGGTAGCCGTTCATTGAGTGACAAACGCGCTTTCGGCCAAACGCCGTTCCGCGCCAATCTAGTCTTCCACCGCCGACACCGTCTTCGTCGCGCCGCTCGGCGCCCAGTGGCATACTGCCAGGCCAATGCAGGCGGCTT
The DNA here is from genome assembly GCF_046328425.1 of Kouleothrix sp. NCBI lineage: Bacteria > Bacillati > Chloroflexota > Chloroflexia > Chloroflexales > Roseiflexaceae > Kouleothrix > Kouleothrix sp. The sequence goes on along the minus strand of NZ_JAXLWP010000012.1, from coordinate 141,889 downwards.
ACCGGCTGCTGTAGCGGCGAGACGATCTTCTGCAGTGTATGCTCGCGCGACAGGATCTCGATCGTCGGGTCGCGCGACGAGTAGCCAGCAGCGTCGCAAGCCACCAGCACCACGGAAGCAGCCCACCACCACCAGCACAGCCTGACCGGCACCGGCCTGACCGTGGCGGCATGCCAGGGTGTCGGCGCGGCAGGCCGGGCTGTTGGCTGAATGCTGCAGCAGTTTGTGCAGCCACGAGCCGAGCAGAAAGTCAGCCAGATCGCCATGTAGTGGTCGCGCAGGCGGCGCTGGAGCATCTTGCCGAGCGGCAGCCTTGAAGTGGGTAGGCCAGGTCGCGCACCAGCAGCTCTTGCCAGGTGCCTGTTTGCGGTACGCTGTTATCTTGTAAATGCGCCAGGTACTCGGTTTCGAGCAGGCGCAGCCAGTTGCTCCACAGGTCGTAGTAGCGCGTCCGCCGCGCCTCGACCACCAGGAACATAATCACGAACAGCATCACCAGCAGCAGCGCCTGCGTGCGAGCGTGTCTCGTCGCTCAGGGTAAGCTCATGGACGTGCCGGCGGTCACGATCGCCCGTTGGTAGGGTTATCGATCCGCTGCCGCCAGCCGTCGACGCGCGATCCATCAGTGGCCGCGGTAGATGTGATCATTGTCGCGGCCACGGGCGGCGGCGCCGATTGCGAGCCCAGCACTGTTTTCATCGTCGCTCCGGCGCGAACATCGGCAACATGCAGCGCTGACAGGCAATGCCGCGCGCGCCGCGTGTCAAGCACCCGGCCCATGGCCAGAGGCGACGCAAGTACTATGACGCGGGCGCCATATGCGGCTATGATCAGGTTCGAACGCACGATTGGAGAGGAGACCCCGGTGATGAACACCACGTTGGCCCTGACGGAAACCCTGGCCGAGTCGCGGCGCCTGATCGCGACGCTCGAGCAGCTGCGCGGGCGATTTCGTTCTTCGCCGACGAGCTGCTGGCCGCGCACATCCCCCGGCAGGTGAGCTCGAACAAACCTACGCGCGCAGCGAGCAGGCGGTAGCCGCCCGGGCGCTGCGCTGGCGCGCCGCTGGGAGTGCGAGGTGGCGGCAGGCGGCCGTATAAGCGCACGCTGCGGCGGTGGCTGATCGAGCAGCACGGCGGCGAGCATGCGCCTGCGGGTTCAGCTGCTCTCGCGCGGCGGCGCCGAGGCCGATAGCACCCCCAGCGAGTTGCTGGCCGACCTGCGGCGCCTGCTTCGCCGCCGCCAGCGTTGCGGGCGAGCGCCAGGACGATCGCCCACAGCTGTATTAAGTCGAAGCCGCGATCGGCAATGCGCCCCGCTGCGAGACTGAGCGCCGCAACGCGAGGATCGACCACCGGCTGGCCAGCGAGGCGTACCGCCGCACTCGCGCCGAGACAGCAGCGCCTGGGCGCGACATGGCGAGCGCATGCCTGAGCTGTTCGCTGAATAGCACGAAAGCAGCAGGCAGGTGCGCCAGAAACAGCGCGAACCGGGTGGTAATTGCCACCGGTTCGCGCAATTCTGTACGCACACGGCCGAGGCCAGCTAGCCGAAAACGCCCGGTCACGTAGTCCCCGGGTGAGGCTTGTCGCGCGGCCGCGGAAGATCCGGTTGGTCAGGCCGAACTCGATCAGCTGGCCGGCGCGCGTGGCCGGATCCATCAGCATAAACACGGTCTCGTCGGAGGCGCGGGGCGTCTGCTGCATGTTGTGCGCTTTCGTGCCAATCACGATCGTGTACTCGCGGCGCAGGTCCATCATCAGCTCGATCTGGCGTGGCGATCGGGTCGCCGAGCACGGCTCGTCCATCAGCAGCACCTCGGGGTTCGGCGCACTGCGTGGCGATGCACAGGCGCTGCTGCTGCCCGCCCGAGAGCCCCAGCGCCGAGCCGGCCAGCCGATCCTTCACCTCGTCCCACAGCGCGGCCTGGTGCAGCGCCTGCTCGACACGCTCGGCGATGCGCTGGCGGCTGCTCCAGCCGGCCACGCGCAGGCCATACGCGACATTGTCGAAGATCGACTTGGCGAAGGCGTTCGGGCGCTGGAAGACCATGCCGATCCGCCGCCGCAGCAGCACCGGGTCGACATTCGAGCCGTAGATGTTCTGGCCGTCGAGCAGAATAGCCCCCTCGCCGCGCGCGCCGGGGGTGGCGTCGTGCATGCGGTTGATCGCGCGCAGAAACGTCGATTTGCCGCAGCCCGACGGCCCGATGATCGCCGTGATGCTGCGCTCGCGCATGCTCAGGCTTACGTCGCGCAGCGCCTGAAACGCGCCATAGTAAAAGTTGAACTGCCTGGCCTCAAGCTTCGTCGGGTGTTCGGATGGCGTATCGTGGGCAGGGGCTTGCGCCAGGCTGGGCACTGGCGCAGCCGGCCGGGCGGGAATGGACGGTTCGGTCATAGTGGCGTTGCGCTCAATTCTGTCGGATCTTCAAAACACCACGAGTATACACCAACTTTGCAACCACGGGCGCTGATTTGACAGGGTTCGTGCAAAGTCTGTCGACCCCTCTCTCTACCCCCTCCCCTCTCAGGGGAGGGGGTGAACAAATTGGCAGGTGCGGTGCGGTCGCAGCGGCGACCGCACCACACCGCCAACAATAATCCCCCTCCCCGCGCGCGGGAGAGGGGGAAGGGGGTGAGGGGCCACGATGTTGCACGAGCCTGGATGGTTTGATCATACTACGGCAGCGTGAGGGGCATAGCCCCGCACTTCCCACTCTCATGGGCTATTTGAAAAGCCAGTGTACCACCAAGGCACCAAGGCACCAAGCGCTCATACGCTGAAAAGCACCAACACGACATACTCGAGCGTGGTGTCTTTGTGTTTGGTGGTTACTTCTCAGACAATCTCTCAGGCAGGTTCTAACCGGCTGGGGCCGCGCCGGTCTGGGTGATCGCGGTATCGAGCACCTGCTGAAACGCGTCCATATCGGCCTTGAGGTCGCTCAGGCGCTGCGCGACCTGGTTGGTGGCGGTGTCGGCGCTGGCTGCGTCGGCGGTGCGCAGGCGCACCGTCTCGGCCAGCACGTTGTCGAGGTTGGCCGAGATATTCTGCAGCTGCGCGACGATCCGGCCAATAAACGTCTCGAGGTCGCGGGCGTTGGCCTGGCGCTCGATCAGCGCCTGGCGGGTCTGCTGCATCTGCTGGCGGGTATAGGCATCCTGCGTGGCGCTGATCTGCCGGTCGAGCGCGTTGATCTGATCTTGCAGCGCGCGCTGGTTGCTGCCCGCCAGGTAGGTTTCGATCACCTGGCCTTTGTCGCACAGCACATACGCCTCGGCCACCAGCTCGCGCGTCTGGTTGTCGATCGGCACGAGCAGGCGGCCCAGCGGGCCGCTGGCCTGCGCCACGCTCCGGCCGATCTCTTGCTGCGAGCGCTCGATCGCGCTCAGGTAGGCGCGGAATGTCTGGCTCGAAAGTCGCGGCCGTGCCGGGCGCTGGGCCAGCGCGAGCACGTCGGGGTCGCGCGCCAGCAGAAACACGATCGCCGCGTAGGCCAGCAGGCCCAGCGGCAGCAGCCACAGCGCCAGCGTGGCACCGGCCGCCAGCGCCACCAGCAGCACCAGCAGCGCCAGCGGGCGGCGAGCGGCCACGCCATAGGCGGGAACAGTGTTGCCCATCGAGAAGCCTCTCAGCGTTTGAACTTGCTCTGCCACAACCCCAGCAGCGCGTTCAGCACGTCGGCCGGGGGCGTCTCGGCCTGCGCGCCGATCGCAGCACTCGCGCCATTCGCCGCGTACTTGCCGAACGGATTATCGGGGCTGGCGTCGGCGATCGACACGCCTGGGTCGGCCGGGCGGAAGCCGTAGCGCAGCGCCAGCTGCTGAGCCTCGCGGCCGAGCAGGTAATCGCGGAAGCGCGCCGCAGCGGCACGCTCGTCGGCCTGAACCCACGCGCCGTCGACCAGGGCGTACGGGTGATCGCTCAGGATCGTCGCAGGCGGGTAGTAGATATGCAGCGCCTGGCCCTGGCGCTGGCGCGCCGCGTCCATATTCTGCAGCGCCAGGTTCTCGTACACCACGCCGAAGTCGTACTTCGCCGGCCCCGCGCGCACAATATCGTCCATGAGCGCGGCGGTGCTGTCGCTGAAGCTTGGCACGGCGGCCTCAACCGGGCGCAGCCAGCTGGCCAGCGCGGGGTTGCCCACGTCGGCCGCCGAAAGCCCGCTGCTCTTGCCGTAGAAGCCATACGCCAGCAGGATCAGCGCCTGGGCGCCGCTGTTCGAGCTTAGCGGCGAGGTGTGGCCGAACTTCACCAGCCCCCAGCTTTGCTGGCCGCCAAGCGCCTGCCAGCCGGCGTCGTTGGCCAGCGCGGCCTGCAGATCCTTCCAGAAATCGGCCGGGCCGCGCGGCCACAGCGCTTGCGCGCGCTGCTCCCAGCCCACCAGCACCAGCGGGCTCAGCACCAGCGAGCGCGGCGCGTCGGCGCCGGCGCGCACGATCGGTGCGTTCAGCGCATCGAGCCACAGAGCGCTGGCGGGCGACACCACGGTTGGTGGGGCCGCGCCGCGCCAATCCTGGTTCAGCAGGCGCTCGGCGATCTCGCGCGAGCCCAGGCTCTGGAGCTGGATCTGGATGGGCCGGCCGTTCACCGATGGGTTCGACGCGAGAAAGCGCTGGCGCGCGGCATCGAGCCACTCTTTCTTCTCGCTGCCATACCAGATCGTCAGCACCACCGGCTGGCGCACCGGCGCGGCCACCAGCGGCAGCGGCGCGTAGCCCAGCGGGCCAAGCGCAAAGGTGCCGGCCAGCACCGCCAGGCAAAGCGCGATATACCCAAACGCAATAAAGCGCGAGAGACGCTGCATACACTACCTTTGGCTGCGGGCACGAGTTCGATCGTCGGCACGGCGTACGCTGTAAGTGATGACGGGCGCCGTTCCCTTGAATGTAGTGTACCGTATTTTTGGCGTGCTGTCGCGCCATTCTTGCCACTTTGCGATTTAAACAGTTTTTCCTGTTTTTATTGACAATAGCATCATAGTGCGGTATACTTCGGCCCTAGCAAACAGGAGCCAAGCCATGCCAGGAACGATCTACGCGCCCGAGTCGCCGGCCGGGAAAATTCTCGATTTTCTGCACCGCCGCGGCGAGGCGACGGTCAAGGATCTCGAAGAGCTGCTGGGCATCAGCACCACCGCCGTACGCGAGCACCTGACGCACCTGCAAGCGCGCGACCTTGTGACGACGCGGCTGGTGCGGCAGGGGCCGGGCCGGCCGCACGCGGCCTACTCGCTGAGCGCCGAGGCGCACAACCTGTTCCCCAAAGAGTACGACACGCTCACTACTATGCTGCTGCGCGAGATCGCCAGCCAGGAAGGCCCGGCGCGGCTGCAGACGCTGCTCGACGCTGTGGGTGCGCGCCTGGCCGAGGAGTACCGCGGCCAGGTAGCCGGCGACGGCCTGCCGGATCGGCTGGTGGCGCTGCGGGCGGCGCTCGAGCAGCGCGGCATTCCCGTCGAAGTGCAGCCATCCGGCGAAGGCTTCCGGCTGTTCGCCTGCCCGTATTTCGATGTCGCCCAGGAGCACGCCGGCGTGTGCATCATGGAGCGCCGCATGGTCGAGCAGGTGCTGGGCGAGCAGATTGTGCTGGAAGAAACCATCCGCGACGGCAAGCGCAGCTGCCACTTCGCGGTTGTCCAGGAGCCGGAAGGCAGGAGCCAGGAGCTACAATAACGCAGACGCCTGGCTCCTGAATGCATAGCAACAGCAGGAATAAAAGGATAGCAAATGAACAGCGATCTGGTTATCAAAGGCCTCCGCGTCAACGTCGAGGATAAAGAGATCCTCAAGGGCCTGAACCTAACAGTCAAAGCCGGCTCGATCCACGCGATCATGGGGCCGAACGGCAGCGGCAAGAGCACGCTGGCCTACACCCTGATGGGCCACCCCGGCTACACCGTCACCGGCGGCGAGGTGTGGTACCAGGGCCAGAACATCCTCGAGCTCGAGGCCGACGAGCGCTCAAAGCTGGGCCTGTTCCTGGCGTTCCAGTACCCGGTGGCCATCCCCGGCGTTACCGTGGCGAACTTCCTGCGCTCAGCGATCAACGCGCACCGCGCCGAAGAAGGCAAAGACCCGAAGGCCACCTCGATCCCGGTGGCCCAGTTCCGCAAAGAGCTGCGCGAAAAGATCGCCGCGCTCGAGATCGACGAGAGCTTCGTGCGCCGCTACCTGAACGAGGGCTTTTCGGGCGGCGAGAAGAAGCGCATCGAGATCTTGCAGATGGCCATGCTCAAGCCGACCATGGCGATCATGGACGAGACCGACTCGGGCCTGGACATCGACGCGCTCAAGATCGTCTCGCAGGGCGTGAACACGCTCTACGGCGAGCAGCCCGAGATGGGCGTGCTGGTGATCACGCACTACCAACGCCTGCTGAACTACATCAAGCCGCACTTTGTGTCGGTGCTGATGGACGGCCGGGTGGTGCGCGACGGCGGCCCCGAGCTGGCGCTCGAGCTGGAGGAGAAGGGCTACGATTTCATCCGGGAGGAAGTAACCAGCCAGCAGTGATCAGAAGGCGGGACGCAGTCTGCGCTGAAGCTTAGCGCGCTTGACTGACTGCCGACTGCCGACTGCCGACTGCCGGCTGCCAAAAGCTATGAACTACCTACCGAAACTCTCCGCGCTGACCGACGCCGAGATCGCCGATGCCGCGCACGCCGCCGGCGAGCCCGCCTGGCTGATCGAGCGGCGGGTCGACGCCTGGCGCGCCTTTGCCGAGAGCGTGCCGCCGTTCTGGAAGCGCACCAACCTCGCGGGTTTCAGCGCCGACGAGCTGTCGCCGCCGCTGGGGCCGGGCGCCACTGCGGTGCAATGGGACGCCAGCCTGGCCGCGCAGGGCGTGATCTTCACCACGCTGGCGGCCGCACTGCGCGACCACCCGGCGCTGGTGCAGCAGTACCTCGGCAGCGCGGTCGCGCCGCTCGAGCACAAGTTCCGCGCGCTGCACACTGCGCTCTGGCAAGATGGCGTGTTTCTGTACGTGCCCAGGGGCGCGCAGATCGAAGCGCCGCTGCACGCAGTGCTCACGCTGGGCGAGGGCCAGGCTACCTTTCCGCACAACCTGATCATCGTCGAAGCAGGCGCGCGCCTGACGTTTATCGAGGAATTCAGCTCGCCCGACGCGGGCGCGCCGGCGCTGGCCAGCCCGGTCACCGAGCTGTTCGTGGGCGACGACGCCAGCGTGCGGTTTGTGACCGTGCAGACCTGGGGCAAGGGCGTGTACCACATCGGCGCGCAGCGCGCCCGCGTCGGCAACAACGCCAGCCTCGAGTGGGTGGCGGTGAACCTCGGCGGCCAGGTGCAGCACGTCGAAGCCGAGACCAGCCTCGAGGGCAATGGCGCGAATGTGCAGTGGGGCGCCGCCACGCTGTGCGACGGCAGCCAGAACCTGCTGACCGCGCCGTGGCTGCGGCACGCCGGCGTAAATACCGAAGGCCACATGGACTTCAAAACCGTGGTGAAAGACACCGGCTACGCGGTGTTCGACGGCATGATCAAGATCGAGAAAAACAGCCGTGGCACGATCTCGCGGCTCGAAGAGCACGCGCTGCATCTCAGCCCGCAGGCGCGCAACGACTCGATCCCCGGCCTGATGATCGACACCAACGACGTGCAGCGCGCCGGCCACGCCTCGACCAGCGGCCAGATCGACGACGAGATGCTGTTCTATATGCAGTCGCGCGGCATTGGCCGCGCCGAGGCCGTGCATATGATCGTCACGGGCTTTTTCGAGCCAGTGCTCGACCGCATCCCGCTCGACGAGCTGCGCGAGCGCGCGGCCGCGATCATTGAAGCGAAGATTTAGATAGCCAAAGGCCCAGAGCTAATAGAGCGATCAGCTACAGATGGTATAACGACGCATGATTAGCAACACATTCAGCCTGTTCGATGTGCTGGCACTGCGGCGCGAGTTCCCGATCCTGCAGCAGCAGGTGAACGGCAAGCCGCTGGCATTTCTCGATAGCGGGGCTTCGTCGCAGAAGCCGCGCCAGGTGATCGCCTGCCTCGAAGAGTACTATCGGCGCTACAATGCGAATGTGCACCGCGGCGTCTACAAGCTCAGCGAAGAGGCAACCTTCGCCTTCGAGCGGGCGCGCGGCAAGGTGGCGCGCTTTGTCGGCGCCCACAGCCCGAAAGAGATCGTGTTCACGCGCAATACCACCGAGGCGATCAACCTGGTGGCGCGCGCCTGGGGCGACGCGAATGTGCGCGCGGGCGACCGGATCCTGCTGACGGTGATGGAGCACCACTCGAACCTGGTGCCCTGGCAGCAGCTGGCCCAGCGCAGCGGCGCACAGCTCGAGTTCCTGCCGATCGACGGCGATGGCCGCCTGGCGCTCGACGACCTCGACCGCAAGCTGGCCGGCGTGAAGCTGGTGGCGCTGACGCAGCAGTCGAACGTGCTCGGCACGATCAACCCGGTGCGCGAGATCGCCGCGCGCGCCCACGACGCCGGGGCGCTGGTGCTGGTGGACGGCGCGCAGAGCGTGCCGCACATGCCGGTGAATGTGCACGACCTGGGCGCCGATTTCCTGGCCTTCAGCGGCCACAAGATGTGCGGGCCTACCGGCATCGGCGTGCTGTGGGGCCGCCGGCAGGTGCTCGAGGCCATGACGCCGTTCCTCGGCGGTGGCTCGATGATCCGCACCGTGACGCTGCGCGAAACCACGTACGCCGACATCCCGGCGCGCTTTGAGGCCGGCACGCCGGCGATCGGCGAGGCGATTGCGCTGGGCGAAGCCATCGACTTCCTGGCTGGCCTGGGCATGGACAAGATCTTCGCGCACGAACAGCACCTCGCCGGCTACGCGCTCGAGCGCCTGTCCGAGGTCGAAGGTCTGCAGATCTACGGGCCGCAGGACCTGGCGGCGCGCGGCGCGGCGGTGAGCTTCACGCTCGACGGCGTGCACCCGCACGACATCGCGGCGGTGCTCGACGGCGAGGGCGTGGCCGTGCGCGCCGGGCACCACTGCTGCCAGCCGCTGCACGATCTGCTCGACATCCCAGCCACGGCACGGGCCTCGTTCTACCTGTATAATATCCCGGAAGAGGTCGACCGGCTGGCGGCCGGGCTGGAGAAGGCAAAGCGGCTATTCGCCTAGTTAGGTGATAGGTGACAGGTGACAGCAATGCAAGGCGTCGCGGCGCTGTGCAGCGCTCGGTTGTTGTGTTTCGACGTACCCTGTACCCTATACCCTGTACCCTGTACCCTGAGGCACATATGGACGACATGTACCGCGAGGTTATCCTCGAGCACTACAAGCACCCGCACAACGCCGGCACGCTGGCGGCGGCCGATATCTCGCATGAAGACAGCAACCCACTCTGCGGCGACCGCATCCGCATCGACGTGCAGGTGGCCGACGGTGCGGTGGCCGACATCCGCTTCCAAGGGCGCGGCTGCGCGATCAGCCAGGCGGCGGCCTCGCTGCTCACCGACGAGATCAAAGGCAAGACGCTCGACGAAGTGCGCGCCTTCTCGAAAGATGACATGCTCGACCTGATCGGCATCCCGCTCGACAAAAATCCCGTACGTATTAAGTGCGCGCTGCTGGCCCTCAAGACGCTGAAATCCGGAGTGTATGAGTATATCGGCGCGCACGCCAACGATCTCGAAGACAGCGGGGATCTCGAGTAGCTGGGTGGCGCAGAGCGCCAACATCCCAGCACAGAAGCGAGTAGGTGCCTTGCCGCCGCAGGCTGCATCGGCCGGCGGCGCAGGCGGCTGCGCAACCCGTGTACATAGATAGATCCTGATCGCTCATCCAATCAGGAGGAGGACACAATAATGGCAGTTCAAGCCACCAACCTGCAGTTTGATTACACCAAGTATGGCTTCCGCGATGAAGAGAACTACGTCTTCAAATCGGGCAAAGGCGTGAATGAGAAGGTCGTGCGCGAGCTCTCGGGCATGAAAAACGAGCCGGAGTGGATGCTGCGACGGCGCCTGCAGGCGCTCGAGATCTTCAATAAAAAGCCGGTTCCGCTGAAGGGCAACTGGGCCAACCCCGAGCTGGCCGAGCTCGACTACGAGAACATTCACTACTTCGTGCGCGCCGGCGAGAAACCGCAGACCGACTGGGACGCGGTGCCAAGCGAGATCAAGAACACCTTCGAGAAGCTGGGCATCCCCGAGGCCGAGCGCAAGTTCCTGGCCGGCGTCGGCGCGCAGTACGAATCCGAGGTGGTGTACCACTCGCTGCGCGAAGAGTGGCAGAAGCTCGGCGTGATCTTCCTCGACACCGACACCGGCCTGCGCGAGTACCCCGAGATCTTCAAGAAGTACTTCGGCACAATCATCCCCTCGGCCGACAACAAGTACGCCGCGCTGAACACCGCAGTGTGGTCGGGTGGGTCGTTCGTGTATGTGCCGAAGGGCGTGCATGTCGACATCCCGCTGCAGGCCTACTTCCGGATCAACGCCGAGAACATGGGCCAGTTCGAGCGCACGCTGATTATCGTCGAAGAGGGCGCGTCGGTGCACTATATCGAGGGCTGCACCGCGCCGGTGTACAGCACCAACTCGCTGCACTCCGCCGTGGTCGAGATCATCGTCAACAAGGGCGGCAAGTGCCGCTACACCACCATCCAGAACTGGGCCAACAACATCTTCAACCTCGTCACCAAGCGCGCGGTGGCCTACGAGGAAGCCAGCATGGAGTGGGTCGACGGCAATATCGGCTCGCGCCTGACCATGAAGTACCCATCGGTGTACCTGATGGGCCGTGGCGCCAAGGGCGAGGTGCTGTCGGTGGCGTACGCCGGCAAGGGCCAGCACCAGGACGCCGGCGCCAAGATGGTGCATATCGCGCCGGACACCACCAGCCGGATCACCAACAAGTCGGTGTCGAAGGACGGCGGCAAGACCACCTACCGCGGCCTGGCGAAAGTCGCGCCCGGCGCCACCGGCGCGAAGATCAACGTCAACTGCGACGCGCTGATCTTGGACGACCGCTCGGCGTCGGATACGATCCCGTTTATCGAGATCGAGGAGGATCGCTGCACGCTGGCGCACGAGGCGACCGTCGGCCGGATCGGCGCCGAGCAGCTGTTCTACCTGATGAGCCGCGGCCTGCCCGAGAGCGAGGCGCTCTCGATGATTGTGCTGGGCTTCATGGAGCCGTTCACCCGCGAGCTGCCGATGGAGTATGCCGTCGAGCTCAACCGGCTCATCCAGCTCGAAATGGAGGGCTCGGTCGGGTAGGGCGGCAGTGCCTGCGACATGGCGGCAAGTGGCGTGCGGCATACGGGTTTCGCCCGGCCGCGCGCCCTTTTTCGCCCATGGCATTGACCAATGGCTCCTACACGTCGTATAGTGTATAGGGCCGGCTGCCGATCGCGCCGCGCATCCATTCGCTGTATTGATCAGGAGTGGCCCTATGGCTGTGACGAACCAAATAGCGCTGACGCCAGCCCTGGTGGCGCAGGCGGGCCAGCATATCCGCGCGGCAATGCGCGAGCGGCCGGCGATTGAGGCGGCGGCACTGTGCGCCCTCAACGGCCAGTGCCTGTGGGCCAGCAGCGCGGCGTTTGAGCACGCCGCGCCGACGATCGCCAAGATCGGGATTATGTCGCTGCGGCTGTGGGTGAAAGTGCGCACCGGCAAGCTCGACCGGATCGGCCTCGTAACCGACGACGGGATGGTCGATATTATCTTCGTGCCGCCGATCGCCTCGGTGCTGGTGATCAGCGGCGGCGGCGAGAGTACGGCCTGGCTGGAAGACGAGCCCGACCGCCTGCTGGCCGCGCTTGGGCTGTGATCGAGAGTTCTGGCTTGCACGGTACGGGCGCGGCCTGGCGCGCCCCCGCCTTCGGCGCGACGAACTGAAACGCTGGTTTGCACTATGCCTTTCGTGAAAATAACAACGCTCGGCGAGCTGCCCGAGACCGGCGTGGCCGCGTTTGAGTACGCCGGCCGGCGCATTGCCGTGTACCGCGCCGGCGCGACAGTCTACGCCACCACCGACATCTGCTCGCACGAGCACGCCTACCTCTCTGAGGGCTGGCTCGACCCCGACGACTGCACGATCGAGTGCCCGCTGCACGGCGCGCGCTTCGATATCGCCAGCGGCGCGGTGCTCTCGCTGCCGGCCTACGAGCCGATCGCAACATTCCCGGTGCGCGTCGCCGGCGACGACGTGCTGATCGAGGTCGCGGCATGAGCCGCGCCGGCGGCTTTCTTGACGCATCGCGAACTCCGAAGTAGAATAGTTGAGTATCTTGAACAGTCTACTTCAGAATACACAGAAGGAGGTTTGCGATGGCCGAATACGCACATCCCGAGGTGCTTGTCGACACGGCGTGGGTTGCCGACCACCTGGATGACCCGAACGTACGGTTGGTCGAAAGCAACGAAGATATTCTGCTGTACGACCAGGGGCACATCCCCGGCGCCGTCAAGATCGACTGGGTGGCCGACCTGAACGACCCGGTGGTACGCGACTACCTCGACAAAGCGCGTTTCGAGCAGCTGCTGGCCGCCAAGGGTATCAGCAACGACACAACTGTGGTATTCTATGGCGACAAGAACAACTGGTGGGCAACCTACGCGCTCTGGGTGTTCAAGCTGTTCGGCCACGCCGACGCGCGCATCCTGAACGGCGGGCGCGCCAAGTGGATCGCCGAAGGCCGCGAGCTGACGCGCCAGGTGCCGAGCTACCCGGCGGGCAGCTACACCGCGCCCGAGCGCGACGACACGGCGATCCGCGCCTTCCGCGACCAGGTGCGCGAGCACATCAAGCAGAGCGGCACGGCCCTGGTGGATGTACGCAGCCCGCAGGAGTACAGCGGCGAGCGCACGCATATGCCCGAGTACCCGCAGGAAGGCACGCTGCGCGGCGGCCACATCCCCACCGCGGCGAGCATCCCGTGGGCCCAGGCGGTGCAGGCCGACAGCACCTTCAAGCCAATAGAAGAGCTGCAGGCGCTGTATGGCGGCAAGGGCATCACGCCCGACAAAGATGTGATCGCCTACTGCCGCATCGGCGAGCGCTCGAGCCACACCTGGTTCGTGCTGACGTACCTGCTGGGCTACCCGAAAGTGCGCAACTACGACGGCAGCTGGACCGAGTGGGGCAATGGCGTGGGGCTGCCGATCGAAAAGAGCTACCAGGGCTAAGGCAGGGCTCAAACCAGCGTTTCAGCTCACTGTGGCAAGCCGAACCTGTGAACTGAAGCATGCCTAAAGTTTTGAGTTTTGCGATTTGAGGTTTGAGCTGGGCTATCGCAGCTCAAACCTCAAAACCCTGAATTCAAAACTCGGAGGAATACGTGGATCGCCAGGAAGCCATCGAATTTCTACTCGACCATTACGAAAACCCGCGCAACAACGGCGCCTTCGAGCCAGTCGACGTGACCATGCCGGGCGGCAACCCCGGCTGCGGCGACGTCGTGACAATCTACCTCAAGGTGAACGACGCCGCCCAGGCGATCGAGCGCGTGGCGTTCGAGGGCAGCGGCTGCACTATCAGCCAGGCCGCCGCGTCGATCCTGACCGAGATGGCCAGCGACAAGCCGCTGGCCGAAATCGACACCCTGGACTTCAACGACATGATCGACATCCTCGGGCGCGAGGTGGTGAGCACGCGCCCGCGCTGTGCCACGCTGGCGCTCGGCACGCTGAAAGCCGCGATCACGAAGTATCGAACGGACAAAGTTCGGGCCGAGCTGGATCAGCCGAGGCAGGAGCCATGAGATACGCTGCCTCCTGATGCCCGACTCCTGCCTGCTGCTATGAACATCGACCTCACACAAGCTCAGATCGACCGGCGCGCCTCGCTGACCAGCCTGGTGGGCAATACGCCGCTCTTGCGCCTCGCGCGCATCGCCCCGGACCTGCCGGCCGGCGTGGCGGTGTACGCCAAAGCCGAGTGGTATAACCCCGGCGGCTCGGTGAAAGACCGCCCGGCGCTGTTCATGATCCGCGATGGCGAGCGTAGCGGCAAGCTGCGGCGCGGCGTGCGCATCGCCGACGCCACCAGCGGCAACACGGGCATCGCCTACGCCACGATCGGCGCGGCGCTGGGCTACCGCGTGACGCTGGCCCTGCCATCCAACGCCAGCCCCGAGCGCAAGCGCATCCTGCGCGCCCTCGGCGCCGAGCTGATCCTGACCGACCCGCTTGAGGGTACCGACGGCGCAGTTCGCGCCATCCGCGCGCTGGTGGCCGAGCAGCCCGACCGCTACTTTTACCCCGACCAGTATAATAACCCGGCGAATATTCAATCGCACTACGATACCACCGGCGCCGAGATCTGGGCGCAGACCGACGGCCGCGTGTCGCATTTCGTCGCGGCGCTGGGCACCTGCGGCACCTTCACCGGCGCCGGCCGGCGCCTGCGCGCCGAAAACCCGGCGGTGCGGCTGCTGGCCGTGCAGCCCGATGGGCCATACCACGCGCTTGAAGGCGTAAAACACCTGCCAACCACCGTGTTCGTTCCGGGGATCTACGACGCCACGCTGGCCGACGCGACAGTTGAGGTCAGCAGCGAGGAAGCCTTCGATATGGCGCGCTGCCTGGCACGCCTCGAGGGCCTGATGGTCGGCATCTCGGCGGCGGCTAACGTGGCCGCGGCGCTGCGCGTGGCGCGCACGCTTGAGCGCGGTGTGGTGGTGACGATCCTGTGCGATGGGGCCGCCAAATACCTGAGCGACCGCTTCTGGGACGCCGAGGCGCAGTGCGAGGCCGGCGACGGCATCTGATCTGAATCGATAGGGCCAAGCAGCATACTATGATCACACTATCCGACACCGCCCGCGCCGCCATCGAGCAGCACGCCGCGCAGAGCTACCCGCACGAGTGCGTGGGCCTGCTCGTCGGCCGGCTGGTGGGCGGCGCCAAGCACGTGACCGAGATCTACCGCGCGCCGAATACCTGGAGCGCCGAGGTGGGCCTGACCGACGCCGAGCACGAGCACTCGCTGCGCGACCGGTTCTACCTCGACCCGCGCGACTACATCAAAGCCGACCGCGCGGCGCGCGCCCAGGGCCTCGACATCGTCGGCTGCTATCACTCGCACCCCGATCACCCGGCCATCCCCTCCGAGCGCGACCGCGTCGGCGCGCAGGGCGTGGGCGGCGGCACGAGTTTTTCGTTTCTGATCCAGAGCGTGCGCGATGGGCAGGCCGCCGAGCTGACAAGCTGGCTGCTGAGCGAAGACGGCGCGCGCTTTATTGCCGAAGAGTGCATCTAGAACGGCAGGAGCGAAGCAGTCGCTCTTGGGCAGGCCAGCAGAGTGATGGGCGACTGCTTCGCCCTGATGTAAGGACACAGGAGTAGTACATGGCAGTAACCATCTCGATCCCCACCGCGCTGCGCCAGTATGCCGGCGGGAACGGCAGCGTCGCGCTCGAATCCGGCACGGTCGGCCAGCTGCTTGGCCAGCTCGTCGAGCAGCACCCCGCGCTCGGCAAGCAGCTGTATGGCGAGAGCGGGCAGCTGCGCAGCTTTGTGAACATCTACGTTGGCGACGAAGACATTCGCTACCTGCAAGGCCCCGACACGGACGTGCCCGACGGCGAAACGATCAGCATTATCCCGGCGATCGCGGGTGGAAATTAACCACGGAGACACAGAGAGCACAGAAGCTCTGTATGTTTGAAACCTCTGTGTCCTCCGCGCCTCTGTGGTGAAAATAAAGGTTATTCAATGTCAAACACCATACTTTCCAACGAAGAGATCAGCCGCTACTCGCGCCACTTGATCCTGCCTGAGTTCGGCATGGCCGGGCAGCGCCGCGTCAAGCAGGGCAGCGTGCTGCTGATCGGCACAGGCGGCCTCGGGTCGCCGCTGGCGCTGTACCTGGCGGCAGCGGGCGTTGGCCACATTGGCCTGGTCGACTTCGACGTAGTCGACGAGAGCAACCTGCAGCGCCAGATCGTGCACGGCACCGGCACGCTCGGCGTACGCAAGACCGAGTCGGCCAAGCGGCGCCTGGCCGACCTGAACCCGAATGTCGAGGTAACGACCTACGAGACGCAGATCAGCTCGGAGAACGCGCTCGAGATCATGCGGCCGTATGATGTGATCGTCGACGGCACCGACAACTTCCCGACGCGCTACCTGACCAACGACGCCAGCGTGATGCTGGGCAAGCCGAATGTCTACGGCTCGATCTTTCGCTTCGAAGGCCAGGCCACGGTGTTCTCGCCGAAGGATGGCGGGCCGTGCTACCGCTGCCTGTACCCTGAGCCGCCGCCGCCCGGCCTGGTGCCGAGCTGCGCCGAGGGCGGGGTGCTGGGCGTGCTGCCTGGCGTGATCGGCACCATCCAGGCCACCGAGGCGCTCAAGCTGCTGGCCGGCATTGGCGAAACGCTGATCGGCCGACTGATGCTGTACGACGCGCTTTCGATGCGCTTCCGCGAGCTGAAGCTGCGCCGCAACCCGCTCTGCCCGGTGTGCGGCGAGCACCCCAGCGTCACCGAGCTGATCGACTACGACCAGTTCTGCGGGATCGTGCCCGAGCCGGCCAAGCTGGCGTCCGAAGAGATCACGCCGGCCGAGGTGGCCGCGTGGCTCGGCCGCGCCGACCCGCCGTTTCTGCTGGACGTGCGCGAGCCGAACGAGTGGGAGATCGGCCACCTGCCAGGCGCCACGCGCATCTCGGTGAACGAGCTGCAGGGGCGCATGAACGAGCTCGACACCGCGCGCGAGATGGTGGTGTACTGCCGCAGCGGCGTGCGCAGCGGCCGGGCCGTCGATATGCTCAAGGCCGCCGGCTTCCGCAAGGTCAAGAACATGACCGGCGGAATCCTGCGCTGGTCCGACGACGTCGACCCGTCGATCCCCAAGTACTAGGGCCAATACCTCTCATACCAAATCCGGCTGATCACTTGCTGTATGGTGGAGGTTCGGGGGCGGCAATGCCGCCCCCGAATTTTTATATGCCCTGCCCGGCTTTGCCGGGCAGGGCATACCGAAAAGAAAGCGATCAAATGGGGAAGAGAGGTTCTGTTTCGGCCGCGAAACCCCAAACAGGCGCCAGGCGTCGTTTATACGGATGTTATTGGGAAGCGACGATACGCGGGAAGCTCGCCGCGAGCGCCCGCAAGGAGCAAGCCAATGCCCCCGCGCTCTGCCGCCCAGGCCGCCGATACGCTGCCGCTGCGCACGTCGGACGAGATCCAGGGCAATATTCTAGCCGGCTTCAACAAGGACTTCCAGACGTTTCTGTTCATCCAGCTGACCAATGCCGCGAAGGGCCGGGCCTGGCTGGGCGACCTGGCGCCGCGCATCGCCACCACGCGCCAGGTGGCCGCGTTCAACGACCAGTTCAGCGCGGCGCGGCGCGCCACCGGCGGCGACGACCCGCAGGCGCTGAAGGCCACCTGGGTGAACATTGGCCTCAGCGCCACCGGCCTGCGCAAGCTCGTGCCAGGGCTAGGCGGCGACATCCAGCGCTTCACAGCATTCGACCAGGGCGCGGCCGCACGCGCCGCCGACCTGCGCGACCGCGGCCTGAGCGCGCCCGAGCGCTGGCTCTTCGGCGGGCCAGGCCAGCCGCAGATCGACGCGGTGCTGACGATCGCCGCCGACGACCCCGGCGACCTGCAGCTGGAGATCGACCGCCAGCGCGCGCTGCTCTCGCAGCACGGCCATGTGCTGGTGTTCGAGCAGCGTGGCGAGACGCTGCCGGGCGAGCGCGCCGGCCACGAGCACTTCGGCTTCAAAGACGGCGTCTCGCAGCCGGGGGTGCGCGGCTTCCACCCGGCCGAGCCAACCAACCCGAACGAGCGGCTGGGCCACCCCGGCACCGAGATGATCGCCGCCGGCGAGTTTATTCTTGGCCAGGCCGACGAGAGCGGCACGCCGGCGAGCATCCCCGGCTGGATGGCCAACGGCTCATTCCAGGTGTTCCGCCGGCTCAGCCAGGATGTGCCGGGCTGGTGGGCGCAGGTGACCGCCAACGCGCAATCGCTGGCCGCGAACGACCCAATGCGCCTGCACGCCGAGCAGATGGCCGCCAAGCTGGTGGGCCGCTGGCGCAGCGGCACGCCGCTGGCACACGCCCCCGAGCAAGATTCAAGCGTGAGCGGCGAGCAGGGCAACCGCAACGACTTCAACTACGACGACGACGCCAACGGCTTCAAGACGCCGCGCTTCGCGCATATTCGCAAAATGTACCCGCGCAACAGCGGCTTCGGCGACCGCAGCCACAGGATCATGCGCCGGGGGATCCCGTTTGGCGCGCCATTCGACCCGGCCGCCGGCGCGGGCCACGGCCTCGACGGCGAGCGCGGCCTGCTGTTCAATGTGTTTCAGGCCAGCATCGAAAACCAGTTCGAGTTCTTGCAGCAGACGTGGGCGAACAATAACTTCTTCCAGCAGCCCGGCGACGGCCCCGACCCGGTGATCGGCGACGCCGACGACGCCAGCTGCACGTTCCACCGCGACGGCCGGCCCGACACCGCGCTGAGCTTCCAGCGCTTTGTGAACACCAGCGGCGCGCTGTACGCATTCGCGCCCTCGCTCACGACCATTCGTGGCATTGCCAGTGGCACGATCAACCCGCCGCCCGACGACACGCTGCACGTGGGCGACACGGCGTTTGTGCAGCGGGCCGGCGGGCTGCCGCTGCGCCTGCGCGACAAGCCCAGCCTGAGCGGGAAGGTGCTGAGCCTGCTGGCGCCGGGGACGCAGCTGACGCTGCTTGAAGGCCCACGCGCCGCCGATGGGCACCCCTGGTGGCGCGTGCGCGCCGTCGACGGGCGCGAGGGCTGGGCGGCCGGCGATAATATTCGCAAGCAGCCCGATTAGCCAGCAGGGCTTGCGCAGTTGGCGTGCTCTGCCTTCGGCAGAGCGCTCCTATCCTAACTCTATCGTGTACGTTTTTCCGCGCTCCGCGCGGAAAAACGTACACAGAAGTCTGCCGCAGGCTCTATCTTGTCGCTTTAGGAAGCCAAATAGCGCAGGTGCGTAGCTGTCAACCGAAACGAGAGAAATAATATGTAAAGCTAGCCGTAGTGCGCAGCCGAGCGCAGCGCGCGCATATTGCCCCACGGCGCCACTGTCGGCGCCACGCAGCCGGTCGAGAGGCACAGCGGGCGCGCCCCCAGCGAGGCGACTGCGGCGAGCGCCTGCGCGCGCACGCTCTCGGGCGAGCCTTCGACCAGATCCTGCTGGCTCAGGCCGCCAACGACCAGGCCAGGAAAGCGCCGCGCGCCCTCGGCCAGGCTAGGGCCGGTTTCGCGGTCGTGCCAGTTAAGCGCGTGCACCGGGTAGTCGGCCACGAGGTCGAAAAAGGTGTGGTGGCCGTGCAGGTGCAGCAGGTTGAAGCTGGCGCCCTGCGCGGCCTCAAGCACGTGCAGATCGAGCGGGCGGCCGACCTGCAGGTACTCGGCTTCGCTCATACACTCGGCCGAGGCGCGCTGCACGGCATAGAAGATCCCGTCGGCGCCGGCCTCGAGCGCGGCCACCACAAAGCGCACGGTTGTCTCGGCGATTACTTCGAGGCCAGCCAGAAACTGCTGGCGATGCTCGCGCAGGTGCACTAGGTCGAGGCCGCCGCCCACCAGATTCTTGGCCTGGGCCAATGGGCCAAACACCGTAGCGAGGATAGGGATATCGGGGCCGGCCAGCTGGCGAGTGGTGCGGATGGCCGCCAGGCAGCGTCCCAAGGCGCCGCCGTATACATCGAGCACGGGCAAGCGCGCCCAATCGGCAGGCGCCGTAACCGCGCGCTCGAGATATTCGCTGACGCCCTCGGGGTGGCCGCGATACGCCGCGCGGCAGCCCCAGCCAGCCACACTGTACTCGCTGCTCGGCGTCAGCTTGATGAAATCCCAATCGTACTGGGTTTGAAACGCCAGAGTCGACAGCGCCAGCTGCTCGGGGTCGGCGTCGTCGGCCGGGAAGTGACGCCAGAGCGCCACCAGCGGCCGGTCGGTCGGCTCGCCGGCGAGCGCGGCGGCCAGGCGTTCGCGCTTTGTCATCATGGCAGTCCCTTTTGTAAGGTATTCGTTTTTCGCGCTGTGGCAGAGCGGCGGCTCTGCCACAGTGCGAAAAGAGCATCTCGGGGGCGGCAAAGCCGCCCCGCGCCCCCACCAAGCGGGATGATTTGGACGTTCCGAGTTTCTAAAACTATAGTGCACGGAGGGACAGGCAGGGTTAAGCTATGCGCACCAAAGGATGCGCGTGCCGCTACTCGCCGGCCAAGAGGTCGAAGCGGGGGATATACGCGTCGAAATACGCGTTTTCGGGGCCGAGGAAGCGATACGTACCGTGCATATGGCCGGCGGGCGATTTGAGAATGCAGAAGCTGTTGTACTCGTGAACGGCGCCGGGGGCGAGCACCGGCTGGCGGCCGATCACGCCTTCGCCGGCGACCTCATACTCTTCGCCGATCGAGTCGTGGATGTGCCAGTGGCGCGCGAGTAGCTGAACAATGCGCTGGCTCACATTTTCGATGCGAATAAAATACGCGAACACGTAGCGCCCCAGCGCCGGAAGCGACTGCTCGGGCAAAAACTGCGGCCGCACGCTGATGCGAATACCTGCAGTCTCGCGGTAGTAAAATGGCCGGCGAGCGTTCATGGCTCTCCTGTCGTCAAATCCGCGCGGCGGGGCTTGCGTCCAGCGCCTGCACAAGCAGGGTCAGCGCCTGGTTCACCGGCGTGGGCACGCCCAGGCGGGCGCCTTCGCGCACGACCGCGCCATTGATTGTGGCGATCTCGGTCGGGCTGCCGCGCAGCACATCTTGTAGCATCGACGAGCGATTCGCCGCAGTGGCCTGTGCCACCGCCAGCACGTGCGCCAATGGATCGGCGTAGGGCAGCGCGGTGCCGCGCGCGCGGGCCACCGCCGCCGCCTCGGCCACCGCCGCCGCCAGCAGCTCGCGCGCGGCAGGCAGCTCGGCCAGTGCGCCATTGGGCACGCGCAGCAGCGCCGTAAGCGCGTTGATGCCCACGTTCACCACCAGCTTGCCCCATACCAGCGCGTCGAGATCGTCGGCAAGCTCGGCGGGCAGCCCACAGGCGCCAAACAGCTCGGCCAGCGCGCGCATTGCCGGGCGGCTGGGCGCGGCGCCGAAGATTGTGGCACCCTGGCCGGCGTGGCGCACCTGCCCTGGCCCGAGCAGCGTGGCGCCTAGCGCCGTGACGCCCTGGCCTACTCGGCCGCCGCCCAGCGCGGCGGCCAGCTGCTCGCGGTTGCCGACACCATTCTGCAGCGTAACGACCACCGTACCGGTGCCAAGAGCCGAGAGCTGAGCACCAAGCATGTCGTCGTGCGAGATGAGCGTTTCGGGCCCTGGTTCTTGCTGCCCGGTTCTCAGCAGCTGTCGCGCCTGCTCGGCGGCCCAGCCAGTCTGCGCAGCTTTCACCAGCACCAGCGCGAAGTCGCACGGGCCAATCGCCGACGCGTCGGCGGTAGCGTGCGGGTGGCGCGTCGCCAGCTCGCCGCCCAGCTCGCGCCGCAGCCCCTCGGCGTTGATCGCGTCGACGTGGGCCTGCCAGGGGTCAAGCAGCCAGACTTCGGCGCGCTCGCACAGGTAGAACCCGAGCAGGCTGCCCATCGCGCCCGCGCCAATAATCGCAATCTTCATACGCTTCACCGGCGCAGGTCTCAGCCCTCAAGCTCGCGCAGGATCGAGGGGTCGAGCGGAAAGCTATTTTCAGGGCCAGGGAACGTGCCGCCGTGGATATCGTCGGCATACTGGCGGATCGCCTGGCTCATGAGAGCGCCGGCGTCGAGGTAGCGGTTGCCCCAGGGCAGGCCCAGGCCAGGGAACAGCCCGAGCATCTCGTGGGTCAGCAGCACCTGGCCATCGCAGGCCGGCCCCGCGCCAATGCCGATCGTCGGCACCTTGAGCCTGCGGGTGATCAGCGCGCCCAGGTCGGCCGGAACCGCCTCCATCAGCACGGCCCAGCAGCCGGCGGCCTCCATGGCCAGCGCGTCGTCGAGGATGCGCCGCGCCGCGTCGGCGCTGCCACCGCCTTGCACCACCACGCCGCCGAGGCTGGCGGCCGTCTGGAGCGTGAGGCCAATATGGCCGATCACGGCGATGCCGGCGTCGACGATTGCGCGCGCGATCGGGGCCTGCTTGGCGCTGCCTTCGAGCTTCACGCAGTCCATGCCAGCCTCTTTGATATGCCGGCCGGCGTTGCGCACGGCCTCGGCGGTATCGGCCTGGTACGACATAAACGGCATGTCGCCCACCAGCAGCGCGTGCCTGGCGGTGCGGCCCACCGCCTTGGCGTGGTGGATCATCTCGTCCATCGTCACGGGGGCGGTGCCGCCGTAGCCCAGCACCACGGCGCCGAGCGAGTCGCCTACCAGGATCACGTCGATCCCGGCCTCGTCGACGAGCCGGGCAAATGGAGCATCGTAGGCGGTGAGCATGGTGAACTTCTGCTTGCCCTTGCGGGCCTGAAGCGCGGGGATGGTGACTTTTTGCAGAGACATAGCGTTGCTCCTGGTAATCAGACTGCCAACTACGTGCTCTCGAAAAACGCCAGCGCGGCCGCCACGTACACTCGCGCAGCTTGCACAACCTCGTCGAGGTCGACGAACTCGTCGGGCTGGTGCGGGATGCGCTTATTGCCGGGGCCATACACCACCACCGGGATCTGGCGGTCGCGCGCGAGGATGACGCCATCGGTGGCGCCGGGCACGCCGCCGTACGCCGGGGCGGCGCCGTACACGCGGCCGTGCGCGCCGGCCACCGCGCGCACCAGCGGATGATCGGCGGCGATCTCGGTGGCGGGCCGGTCGTCGACCACCTCGACGGCATAGCGATACGCCGGAAACTCGCCGCACAGCTCGGCCATGATCGCCTCGATGCGCGCGATCAGCTCGGCGTGGCGCTGGCTCGGCAGGCTGCGGATGTCGAGAAAGGCATCGCACTGGTCGGGCAGGCAGTTGATCTGGCTGGCGTCGCCGCTCAGCGGCGCGCGGGCGATCGTCGGGGTGATATACGGCTTGCCGAGCAGCGGGTGCGTGCCGTGCTCGGCCTGCTGCCGGGCCTCGAGCTCGATGATCCGCGCCAGCAGGCGCACCATCGCGGCGAGCGCGTTCACGCCTTCTTCGGGCATGGCGCCGTGGGCGATCCGGCCATAGGCCAGCAGGCGCAGCCGCAGCGAACCCTTGTGCGCCACGCACACCTCGCGCTCCTCGGGCTCGCAGATGATCGCGCCCGCCGCGCCATCGGCATGGCCACGCGCGACGATGTGCTTGATACCCAGCATCAAGCCTTCTTCATCCACTGGAACGAGCAGGCGGATGCGTCCGGCGAAGGGCGCGCCGGCCATCTGGAGCGCGCGCACCGCGAACAGCATCGCCGCCACGCCGGCCTTCATATCGGCGGTGCCGCGGCCGTACATGCGCCGGCCCTCGACCACAGCGCCAAATGGGTCGTAGCGCCAGGCCGCGCGGTCGCCCGGCGTGACGACATCGGTGTGGCCCTCGAAGATCAGCATCGGGCCGCCGCCCAGGCGGCCGGGCAGGTCGGCGATCACGTTTGGCCGCCCGGGCGCCACCTCGTCCCACAGCGGGCGCAGCCCCCACTCGCTCAACAGGCCGTGCACGAGCCGCGCGGCGCGCTCTTCGTTCGCGCCTGGCATGCCCGGCAGAAATACGCTGGGCGTGCGCACCAGCTCGGCCAGAAACGCCAGCATGCCGTCGGCGTCGAGGTGCGCTAGCGCGCGGGAGGTGGCGTCGGCCATAGAATGGCACCTGTAGCTATCCACAGATTACACAGACGACACAGATTGATAAAACTAGGGCTTGCGCAGTTGGCGCGCTCAGCTTTGGCAGAGCGGTACTCTATCTTTGTATCGTGTGCGATTTTCCCGCACTCTGCGCGGAAAAACTGCACACAGAGATGCACAAGTACCATTCATCTGTGCCATCTGCGTAATCTATGGCCGTTTACGGATCTATACTCCTGCGATCCGGCTCGCCAGCACGGCGGCAGCGCTGAGCAGCAGTGCCAGCGCGACCGCCAGCGCGTCGGCGCCGCGGAATGTCAGCACCCGGCGCTTGGTGCGGCGCGGCGCGCCGGGCGCGCCACCGCGGTAGCAGCGCGCATTCATGGCCGTTGTCAGCAGCTCGGCGCGGTTGAGCGCGTTGACGAACAGCGGGATGAGAATACCGCCGACCTTGCGGGCGCGCTGCAGCAGGCCGCCCTGGTCGAAGCGCTCGCCGCGCGCGGCCTGGGCCTTGATCAGGCGCTCAAGCTCGGCCACCAGCAGCGGCACAAACTTCAGCGCAATCACCGCCACCATCACCAGCTCGTTTACCGGCACGCGCAGGCGCTTGAGCGGCTCGCACATCACCTCTAGGCCATCGGCCAGATCCATCAGCGGCGTGGTGTACATGAGCGTGCTCGTCCAGTAATACAGCAGCACCACGCGCACCAGCAGCACCACGCCCTGGCGCAGGCCCTCAAGCGAGATCGACAAGATCCACCAGCTCCAGAGCGTGCCGGCGGGCGAGGGCGTGGGGTAGAACAGCACCTGGAAGGCGAAGATGATCAGCATGGTGTTGAACAGCAGGCGCATGCCGCGCAGGGTATAGCTCAGCGGCACGCGCGACACCGCCTGGATGACGGCGGCAGCCAGCAGCAGCACGCCGTAGGCGGCGAAGCTCGTGCGCGAGAGAAACGTGGCCAGCATCAGCGCGGCCACCGCCAGCATCTTGGCGCGCGGGTCGAGCCGGTG
Source organism: Kouleothrix sp. (assembly GCF_046328425.1). NCBI lineage: Bacteria > Bacillati > Chloroflexota > Chloroflexia > Chloroflexales > Roseiflexaceae > Kouleothrix > Kouleothrix sp. The sequence continues at coordinate 117,224 of NZ_JAXLWP010000012.1, read as the reverse complement.
GATCGGCGAGCGCAAATTGAGGTACTGGCCGAATGTGATGTCGCGCGCGAACTCAACTGCCATAGGCGTAAGCCCTAAAACTCCAGAAAAAGAGATATTTGGAGGAACTCGTCCCTCCAATATAACCCTTTTCAGACGGCTTCTAACGAAGATAAAGCGCCAAGCGCTGTGCCGTAGCCCGCATTGGCCGGCAGCGTCAGGCGCATCCCATACCAGTCGCCGACCAGCCCGAGCACAGCCCGCACGCTGGGCATGTCGGTGAGGTGGCCGATCACCACCACGCGGTCGAGGCGCTGCGCCCGCGCGGCATTGATCGCGGTGACGGCGATCACCTGGCCGACCAGCGTTACCAGCGCTGCAGCAAGGTCTTCGCGGCGCACGTCGGCCGGATGGCGCGACAGGCGGCCAAAGTTCACGGCGGTGGCGCTGGCCGGCAGCCGGCCGATCGGCCCGCCAACCACATCGCCGAGGCTCAGGTCGGCGCCGTTGGCGTCGCCGGCGCGCGCCAGCGCGTCGATCTCGCCAGGATCCACGGTACCGACCAGCAGGCGCGCCAGTCCGAGCAGTGTGCCGCCGCCTACCGCCGAGCCGGTGACGTGGGCATACTGGCCGTCGCGCGCCGACACCACCGCCGTGCCCGAGCCGGCGCTCACCACCAAGGCCGGCACGGCTTCGTCGCCGCCAGCCAGGCGCACCAGCGCCTGGCCGCCGCGGCCGATCGCCGGCACCTCGCCGACGCCGACCACCTGGCAGTCGCCCATGCGCTCGGGCAGCTCCTGGTGGCGCCCGCCCGTCACGGCCAGCCGGCGCAGCCCGGCCGGGTCGAGGCCGCCGTGGGCAATGATCGCGCGCACCAGCTCGGGCGTCGGAGCGCCGTCGGTCGGCTGGGTCCAGCAGTGCAGCGCGCCGCCCACTTGCGCTACCGCGTCGATGTTACTGATGCCAAAGTCGATTGCTACATCCATAGTGCATTTGATCGTTGCAGGTTCGTAGGGTATGTTCCAAACTTCCAACCTGCCAACCGAAGCTAGCCTTCAAGCATATTCTGCGGCCGCAGCCGCTCAAGCAGCGCTGCCTCAAGCTCATCGAGGCTAAGCAGGTCGGTGGGCATATCGGGGAGCAGCGGCCGCAGCGCCAGCGCGATCTCGGCAGGCTCGCTAAGCTCGAGGCCCAGCGCGTGCAGCTCGTCGGCGCGGCGCAGCAGCGCGCGCAGCGGCCCCTCGAGCGCCACGCGGCCCTCGTGCAGCACGATCGCGCGGTCGGCCAGCTCGGCCAGCTCGTCGACGGCATTGCCCACCAGCACGACGGTCAGGCCGTCGCGGCGGGCCAGCGCGCTGATCAGCGTGGCCAGCTCGGCGCGGCCACGCGGGTCGAGCCCGGCCACCGGCTCGTCGAGGATCAGCACGCGCGGCTCGGCCGCCAGCGCGCCGGCGATCGCCACGCGGCGCTTCTGGCCGCCGCTGAGCGCGTAGACATAGCGCAGGCGAAACGTCTCGTAGTCGAGCCCGACCTCGGTGAGCACGCGCTCGACAATCGCGCGCGAGGCGGCGGGCGCCAGGCCCTTGCGGCGCGGCACATACGAGACATCTTTGCCCACAGTGTCTTCAAAAAGCTGGCTTTCGGGCTGCTGGAACACCATGCCGACGCTCTGGCGCAGCCGGTTCAGATCAAACTTCGGCGCGGCCACGTCCTGGCCCTCAAAGAACACGTGCCCCGGCGGCGGCACGCGCAGCGCATTGAAGAACTCGATCAGCGTGCTCTTGCCGGCCTGCGTGCCCCCAAGAATTGCCAGCGTCTCGCCCTCGTGCAGCGCGCACGCGACGCCGCGCAGCGCCGGCTGGGCCAGCGGGGTGCCGGCCAGGTAGGTGAAGTGCAGGTCGCGCACGTCGAGCAGGGGCGGCGCGCTGGCGGCGCGCTGAGGGTTCTCTGCGGCCTCAGGCGCGCTCGCGTGCCCCCCGGCCTCCAGCCTGCGCCCAGCGTCGCCCGCGCCGAGCGCCTCGGCCAGCTCGTCGGTGGTCAGCACGACCTCGGGAAGGCTGACGCCGCGCGCGCGCAGGCGGCTGCCCAGCTGCGTCACCAGCGGCGTAGCCAGGCCAATCGCGTGCAGCTCGTCGGCGCGGGCGAACACCTCGCGCGGCGTGCCCTGCATCAGCACGCGCCCCGAGTCCATCACCAGCACGCGGTCGAAGCCGACGATCTCGTGCATGAAGTGGGTGATGTGCAGCACCGCCAGCCCGAGCCGCTCGCGCAGCTCGTGGGCCAGCGCGATCAGCTTGCGCGCCAGCGCCGGCACGATCATGGTCGTCGGCTCGTCGAGGATCAGGTAGTTCGGCTGCATCGCCAGCACGCCGGCGATCGCCACGCGCTGCTTCTCGCCGCCCGAAAGCTCGCTGATCTGGGCGTGGCGCATATCGAGCAGGCCAAGCGCGCCAAGCGACTCGCGCACGCGGCGCTCGATCTCGTCGCGCGGCAGGCCCAGGTTCTCGGGGCCGAAGGCTACGTCGTCGATCACTGTGTTGGCGATCAGCTGGTCGTCGGGGCGCTGGAACACCATCCCGACGCGGCGGCGGATCTCCCAGACATTGGCCGGCGTCGCGGGGAAGCCGTCGACCGTGATCGCCCCGCTGGTCGGCTCGAGGATCGCCGCCAGCAGCTTGGCCAGCGTGCTTTTGCCGCTGCCATTGTGGCCGATGATCGCCACCAGCTCGCCGGGGGCCACGCGCAGGCTCACCTCGCGCAGCGCCACAATCGCGTCAGGGCGTTCGGCGTTATAGGCGAACGAGAGGTTGGCGACGTCGAGCATAGTTTTGAGAAGGCTGTTGCAAACAAGCTTGACAGCTGGTGGGGGCACGGGGCGGCTGGCCGCCCGAAGTAGGAGAAAGCTTTGCGCCTTGAATGGCGGCTGCCAGATCAAAGCGCAAAGCTCAGCACGCAAAGCTCATCAGAAAGAGGATTTATCGCGCGGGGTGGTATCGGTTGCGGAAGTGCGGCCCGAGCGCACCAGGGCGACGCCGCGCACCACCAGTGGCGTAAGCACCGCGGCGATGACGACCTCGGCGAGCGCCTGTGGAATGATGGTTGGCACCACCGCGAACGGGATCAGGCCAAAGATCAGCAGCGCGCCGACCACGAAGATCGTGTTGGTGAGCGTGCCGACCACGCCAGCCACTGCGGCGGCCAGGTCGGCGTTGCGGCCGGCCAGGCTGCGGTAGGCCAGCCACGCAAACAGGCCGATCAGCAGGCGCGGCAGCACCGACACCAGCGGGTTGGTGAACAGGCCGGTCGTATCTTGCAGCATGCTGAAGACGCCGAAGATGCCGCCGGCCAGCACGCCGACGATCGGCCCCTCGAGCACGGCGCCAATGATCGCCGGAACGTGCATGATCGTGGCGTTGCCGCTGACATTCGGCACCGGGATGAAGCCCAGCCGCGTCACGCCCAGCACAATCGCGATGGCCCCCAGCACCCCGGCCACGACGATCCGCCGCGTGTTCAGCGTGGTTGGGCGATCCTGCGACATAGTTGCCATACGCTGGCTCCTTTCTGCTATTTCCCTGGTCCGTTACGGTTGCGTGCGCGCCCGCCGCGCGGGCCAAAATATTCGGTGTGTTTCTCCCAAGCTGGCGAACCAGCCTGGCCCTGTGTGACGACGCAGTGGTGGAATGGTGCAACTCGCGGACCGAGGCGGCATTGCGGCGCTTGGTGCCTGGCACAAAGCGCAGTGGTACGGTATGCCGGCAGAATTTTGGATGCAGAATAGTAGCATCGCGGGATCATTTTGTCAAGGCTTCTTCGAGCAGCTCAAGCACGCGCGCCGGCTGTTCCTGGTGCGGCAGGTGCCCGCTCTCGGGCACCGCGTCGAGCCTTGCGCCCGGCACGAGCTGCGCCAGCGTGTCGCCCAGCGCGCGCGGCACGATCTGGTCGCGCTCGCCCCAGATCAGTCGCGTCGGCGTTGGCGCCGCCGCCAGCCGCGCGCGAAAGCCCTGGGCGCGCACCGCCTGGTCGGCGGCCATCCAGCGCAGCGCCGAGAAAAACGCGCGGCGCTGGCCGCTGCTCCACACCCGCGCCCACACGCGCTGGCGCAGGAACGCTTGGTCGGCCTCGGGCAGGCCCTCAAGGTTGGCGTAGTAGGGCCGCAGGGTGGCGTATGCCTCGGCCTGCGAGCGGCGCAGGCTGGTATACAGCGCCTCGCCCAGCCCAGGCGCAAGAAACAGCCACAGCTGCGCGGGCGGGCGGCTCGCCGCCACCGGCAGCCCGCCGCCGATCAGGATGAGCCGGTCGGCCAGCGCGGGCGCAGCCAGCGCCAGGCGCTGCACGATGGCCGCGCCCATCGAGTGGCCCACCAGCGCGGCGCGCCGAATATCGAGCGCTCCCAGCAGGTTCGCGGCGGTGCTGGCGAAAAACGCGCCGGTATAGGCGCGGCGCGGATGCTGGCTGCGGCCAAACCCCGGCAGGTCGAAGGCGATCACCCGGCGGTGGCGCGCCAGCGCCGGCAGGATGTGCCGCCAGGTGTCGGCCTCGTCGCCCAGGCCGTGAACCAGCAGCACCGGCAGCCCGTCGCGCGGGCCAGTGTCGTAGACGTGCAGCCGCAGCCCGCCGGCCTGGACGGAGCGGGCGTATGGCTGCAGCTCGGGTGGCGGCGGCATTGTGTCAGGTCGGGTCATGAAAGCGCCTCGTATTTCACGATACTGCGATGCGGTCAAAACTCCCACCAGCGCTCGGCCAGTGCTGGGGTGCCGGCGCCCTGGCGGTGGCCCGCCAGCAGAAAGCGCAGCGCCTCGGGCAATCGCCGCGCCCAGGCGGCCTCGTTGTGGGTAGCCAGCTCTTCTTCGTCGTAGCGCAGGTAGGTGCCGACCAGGTAGCCCTTGGCCAGCAGCATGTCGCGCAGGCGCCGCGCCGCCGTGAGGTAGCGGCTAGTATAGGTATGAGGCGGGCGGCGCGCCAGCCGGGTATCGGCGCCTTCGTGCGTGCCAACGTCGATGTACAGGCGGCTGGGGCGGAAGGGCGCCTGCTCGACAAACGGGAAGATCGCCTCTTGCGCAAACCACAGCGACGGGCTCATCACCCCGGCCATGCCGAACACGTCGGGGCGGCTGAAAAAAGCGTACAGGCTGATCAGGCCACCCATCGACGAGCCAATCACCGCGGTGTGCTCGCGCTCGGGCATGGTGCGGAAGGTCGCGTCGATCAGCGGCTTGACGGTTTCGGCCATAAACGCCACGTACCAGTCGCCGCGCCCGCCGCGCCGCAGCCGGCTGTCTTTGAACGGGCTGTACTCGTCGATCCGCCGCACGCCCATATTCGGAATGCCCACCACAATCGCCTCGAAGCCTTCGCCCGCGAGCGCGGCCATGGTCTCGTCGACGCGCCACTCGCCGGCGTAGCTGAGCAGCTGATCGAATAGGTTCTGCCCATCCTGCATATAGATCACCGGGTAGCGCCGCGCCGCGTCGGCCGCGTACGAGCGCGGCAGCAGCGCGTAGAGCTTGCGGCGATTATGGAGCTGTGGGCTATACACCGCGTCGGCCACGCGCAGGTCGCCCACGACGGTGTGCAGCATGCGCTGCTCGGTGTAGCTATACCAGGTATACATGATCGGCTATCTTATACCAAATTCGCTTGATTACCTACACTTTGTTGGGGGTTTGGGGGCGGCTTCGCCGCCCCCAAATTTCTTAAAGCTGTTTGAAAAGGTGGTTTGGAGGGACGAAGTCCCTCCAGTATCCCCTTTTTCTGGCGGGTGGCGGCCACGAATGTGGCCGCCCAGAAGGAAGCCGAGGCATAGCCCCTCGCGCACCCCTTTAAACAGGCTCTTATTATGCTGCACTACGTGGCGAAGCCACGTCGTGCAGCATAATCTATACGCGATCAAGCGAACAGCTCTGCCGAAGGCTGATCACGCCAGCCGCGTAAGTCTTATATTCTATTGAGCCTTGGTGTATTTGCGCTACTATACCACGTCTGGCCCGGCATAAAGAAAGGGTGTAGCGGCAACGCCGCCACACCCCGCACGATCGGTGCCGGCGAGCGCTATTTGAGCCGCAGCCGCCACACGCCACGGCCGTGCGTCGCGGCGAAGAGCGTGCGCGAGGCCGGCGATACCGTCAGGCCGTACACTGCCACCGGCGGCAGGCCCGGCGCGGCGGTGGCCCAGCTCGAGCTGCCGTTGGTCAGGTACAGCACGCCGAAGTCGGTGCTGGCGAACAGGTCGCCGGTGTTCTGGTCGCGCGCAATATCAGTGATCGGCTGGTCGCCCAGGTCGAAGCTGATATCCTTCCAGCTGGCAGTGCCGGCGGCCGGGTCGTACGTCACGTCAAACACGTGGCCCGTCGCGGTGCCGGCGGCCTGGGCGTACGCGTCGTAGCCCGAGAACGAGACCCAGGCGTGGTTCGGGTTATCGCGGTCGATCGCGATGCCGCTGATGAAGCGCGTGGGCGTATTCGGCGTGTCGATGCGCGTAAAGGTCACGTCGGCGGCCTTGGCGGCATCGGCGTTCTTGCTGATGAACAGGCGCCCGCGCCGGGTGGCCGCCCACAGCGTGCCCTTGTCGGAGCGCGAGCGCTCGACCGCAACCACATACGAGCCGCGCTTGTCCGAGCCATACAGCGGGCTCACAAGGTCGCCGCTGGTGCCGGGGCCGGCCTCGCCGCCGAGCGCCTCCCAGTCGCCGCAGCTCACCGTGAAGTCGCCGGTAGCCTCGTTGCAGTGCTGCTCGAGGAACGCCTGGTCGCCGCCGTTGTCGGTGGTGCGCCAGACGTGCTGCAGGCCCACGAACCAGCTGCCGCCGACGCGCGGATCGTTGATCAGCGGCACGTAGAACGACTGGGCCTCACCGCTGATCAGCAGCGGGTCGGAGATCCAGTTCCAGCCAAACGGGTCGGTGCCGCGGAAGTTTACGTCGTGCTGGGCGTCGTAGTACGAGTGCATGCGGATCTTGGGGTTCTCGACGTCGATGCCCGACTGGCCGCCGTCGCCGCCAACCGACTCGAACCAGGCCGGCGAGCCGCTGAACGCCCAGGTGCCATTGTCCTGGGTGCCGCCAAGCACGTCGTTCGGCGCGTTGCGCGCATTCACCGACACGCTCTGGAACTGCAGGGTCGCGAGGCCGTCGTTTAGGCTGTCAGTGCGCTCGGGCACCACTTTGAGCCAGCTGGTGCAGTCGGCGAGGTCGGCGGCGGAAAGGCCGCGCGCCGCGCACTCGCTCGAGCGGTCGACATACTTGCCGTTGGTGCGTACCACGCCGCCGTCGGAGCCGACAAACGCGACGCCCGAGTCGCCGGGCGCGAACGCAATCGCGTGCTGGTCGGGGTGCATGCCCTCGGCCGGCGAGCGGCTGTCGTCGGTCATGTCGGTGAAGTTCACGCCGGCGTCGGTCGAGCGCTGTACCGCGCGGCCATTCGAGCGCGCCACCGGCGAGCCAAACGCCACCAGCTCACCATACTGCATCTGGCCGCCGATCCACACCTCGTCGGGGTGCCCGGGAGGGCTGGCCACAAACATGTCGTACGAGCACTGGCCGCTGCAGAAATCGAACGAGGCGAAGCCGGGGGTGCCGTTCGCCGAGTTTGAAAGCTCGGTCCAGCCGGCGTTGGTGGTGCCGTCGCTCAGGCTGGCGGCCGGCACATTGGCGTCGTCGACGCGCCAGAACGTCGCGCCCGAGGTGACATTGCCCTGGTCGTCGGTTTCCTCGGCCGAGCCAGCGCCGAGGTAGATCCGCGTCGCCGGGCCCTTCTCGGCCAGCGCGAACTCAATCCGCTCGCCAAACAGGTCGGGCGCGACGGCCGCGAATACCTGGTGGAATTCGGTGTTGCCGTCGAGGCGAGCCGAGCGGCGCCACAGGCCGTAGTTGAACAGACCTGCGTACACTGTGGCCGGGTCGCGCGGGTCGAGCTCGATGTCGGTCACGCCGCCGCTGAAGAAGTCCGAGCCGTTCGGCGAGCCGGGGTTCACCGTATCGCCCTCCTGGCTAAACGCCAGCGTAAACGTCGCGCCGCCGTCGGTGCTCTCGTACACGCCAATCTGCGGGGCGTCGGGCGGGGTGAAGCGCCCGCCATTCACCGACGACGAGCCGTGGCGCGCCACGGCGGTGCCGATGTAGATATGCTTGGCGTCGGTCGGGTCGATCGCCACCGCGCCGATCGCGCGGTCCTTGGCCACCGCCAGGCTGCCAGCCACCAGCGACCAGCTCGCGCCCGCGTCGGTCGACTTATACAGGCCGACGCCGGCCTCGGAGTCGCTCGAGCCATTCGGCTCGCCGGTGCCGACATACAGCGTCTTGCCGGTGCTGTCGGTCGGGTCGACGATCACGACGCCGATCGCGTTCGAGGCGATGCCATTCGAGCTGGGCTTCCAGCTCGGCTTGGCCGCCAGCGCGTTGCTGGTCTTCCAGATGCCGCCGCCGGCCGCGCCGACATACAGCGTGCAGCTGCCAGCGCTGCAGCCGGGGGCCACTGCCAGCGACGTAACGCGGCCCGAGTTGGTGGTTGGGCGGCCGGTGTACGTCACCGGCGCGGGCACATTCGGCGTGATCGGCCCAAGCTCTTTCCATGTCGAGCCGGATTGGATCGAGCTGGCGTCGGGCCGCGCGCGGGTGCGCTGATCGACCGCGTTATACGCCTGTGCCGCGGCCATGCTCTGGTCGAGGCTGATGAAGCTGCTGGGGTAGGCACGGTTATCGTAGGCTTCCTGGGCCGGGCCGGAGATCACCTCGCGGCTGGCCTCGGCGCCTTTCTCAAGCTTCTCACGCACAAACGCGATCGGCATACGCGGGTTGCGCAGACCCTGCTCGCGCCTGAACGTCGCAAAGTTGCGCTCGCCGCCTGCGAGCTGCGGCGCGCGCCAGGCCATAGCCAGGGCGCCTGCAGTGATCAGCATCACCGCAACACATCCGCTCAGCACACGAATCATGCGGGCGTGACGTAGTGTCGACATACCACTCTCCCTTGTGCATCGACCGGGCGCTCGCTTCGAGCGTCGACAAGATAGGACGATCGCGAATATGTACCCCCGAGAAGCTCGAGATGCGCTGCGACAACGCTCGGTGGTGCCGAAGTATAGCCAGCCGCCCGGCCGCCCCAAAGCTCGGCCAGCGCCTGAGTATCAGTTTTGCTTGCGTGGTGTTGCGGATACTATAGCACCGAGACGCGCTTCGATCAAGAGGCGCGTCGATAGCCAGCAGGCTCGTGCAATGTCGGCCCTCACCCCCCTTCCCTCCCTAGCCTACGGGCGCGCGTAGCGCTGGGCCACCACCGCCGGCATATCCGGAACGCCGCCCTGCTTCACGGCGTGGGCGAACACCACGTACTCGGCGTGGGCCCAGGCCAGCGGCGTAGCCGAGCCGCTGCCGGAGCCATCGGGGAACACCTGCTCGGGCAGCATGCCGCCGGCGTTGGCCAGCCCCGAGATTGTGGGCAGGTACCAGCTGGCCGGGTGCTCGGAGTGCGTCAGCGCCACCTGGTAGACGCTATACTCGCCCACCAGCAGCGGCCAGGGGTTGCCGTGGCCGTCGGGGGCGTCGCCGAGCTTGCTTTCGCCGTAGCCGTCGTGGTTGTAGCGATAGTATAGCTCGCCCTTGGGCGTGCCGACCTTGAGCACCTCCCCGGCCAGCGCCAGCGTCGCGACGATGTTCGGGTCGTCGGCGCGGCGCAGGCCCAGCCGCACCAGCTCGAGAAAGCTCGAGTCGACGATCGCGCGCTGATCGTAGCTGCCGCCGTTGTTGGCGATCGTAAGCACTTCGGCGCTGTTTGGGTCGCCGCTGCTGATGCGCAAGTAGTAGCGGCCTTTGGCGAGCGGCCCGCTGCTGGTGAGCGTCCAGCGCTCGATGTTGGCATTCCACTCGTCGGCGGTCTTGAGGTAGGCGGCAGCGCTGGCGCTATCGCCGGCGCGCGTGGCCAGATCGGCCGCGCACACCAGCGCGGCTACCTCGGCGGCGAGCGTGGCCGGCGAGTAGCCGCCGATCTCTTCCCAGCGCTCTTGCTGGGTGCGCGGGCCGGTGCGCTGGATGAAGTCGGCGGCGGGCTTCACCAGGCTGGCGTAGCGCTCGACCGCGCCCAGCTGCCAGGCCAGCAGAATCGGCGTGGCGCTTTGATCGAGCTGCACGCCCAGCGTGTTGGGCGTCCCGTCGGGGAACGCGGTCTGCGGGAAGCCGCCGTCGGGCATCTGGAGCCGATCGTCCATGAACGCCAGCGTATCGCGGGCAGCCTGCACATCGCCAGCCAGGCGCAGCGCAGTGGCGATGTGGTACAGGTCGCGCGCCCAGACGTAGCGGTAGCCGCGCTTGCGCCGCGGGTCGTCGTCGGTGACGTGCTGGCCCCACGGGATCGAGAGCGAGGCCACAAACGCGCCGTAGTGCGTTTTGTCCTCGTGTGTTTTCAGCACGCCGACGCTTTCGTCGTAGAGCGGCAGCAGCGGGTAGGGTGGCGGCATTGCGTCCAGGTAGCTGGCCCAGCCCTGTATATACGCCTGCGACACTGCGGCAAAGCCGCGCTCGAGGCTGCCGGCCGCGGCGGCGCGCGCGGCGTCGTGGCTGGGGCCAAACCCAAGTGCCACGGTCGAAACACCGGCGGTGGGCAGCTCGGCGCCGATCGAAAGCCGGCCGGGCGTGGTAGTGGCGCTGTAAGCCGCGTCGACCTTGAAGTCGGCAAGGTCGGTCTTCAGGTCGTTCTTGCGGGTGTAGCCAGTGGCGAGCAGTGCAGGCGTCGGGCTGCTCTCCAGCGCGGTGTACACGCCCGCGTCGGCATCCCATGCCTCGGCCACCCCGCCCGACACACGGCTCAGGTCGCCCGCGCCGCTCTGGCCGATGCGCGGCGTATACTGCAGAAACAGCCGGTAATCGCCGGGCTTGCCGCGCAGCGCCTGAAACGCCACGGTGAACAGAATTGTGTTGGCCTGCGGATCGGCCACCACCTGCTTCACCACCGCCCAGCGGCCCTGCTTGTCGGTTGAAGTGACGCGAAAGGCCGGCGTGCGGCCGTCGATCCGCGCGACCTCGGTGGTCGCGTCGGTCATCTCGTCGGCCAGAAAGCTCTTGCCGTCGGTCACCAGCACGCCGAGCGACTTCAAGTTGGCCTGCGACACGTCGGGGTACAGCCCTTCGGTGATCGCGCCATTGGTGATGCCGAACCACACGCGCGACGGGTTTGCGTCGCCGGGCGGCTGGTCGTAGGTGAAGGCAGTGCCGACGGCCTGCTTGTTGCCCGGCGTCCACACGTCCAGGCCGAAAGGCCGGCCGGGTGCGTCGCCGCTGCTGGGCGGCGCGGCGGTGGGCTGCGGCGCGGCCGTAGGTGGCTGCGCGGTAGGCTGCGGCGCGACGGTGGGCACCACGGTAGGAATGGTTGGCGCAGCAGCGCTGGCGCAGGCGCTCAGCAGCGCAGCCAGCCACAGCAGCGTACCAAAGCGAACAAGCAGGCGCATGTGGTTGTGTCCTTCACTTGCTTACGGGCCGTGCCTCAGTATACGCCAAGAGCAACGATCTACGCCAACCGGCGGCCATTCCCGCCAGGGTGAATAAAAGGCAGTGTGGCGGTTTCGGCTGCTGCAAGCTCGGCCGCTGGCCCGATGGCACGTTCAGGCGGGTCATATTACACTAAAACCAGTTTAGGGACTTGGATGATGACCGATTTCCAAGCCCCTTAGCCGATGGAGGCACCATGAACCAATCGCTTGCGCCAGCGCTGCCGGCCGAGCGGCGCCGGGTGCGCGTACGGATGAGCCTGCGTGCCGGCGCGGTCGCGGCGGTGACGCTGCTGGCGCTGCTGCTGCGGGCGCGCGCGGCACTCGTGCTGCCGGCGGATTTCGACGAAGACGACTACCTGCGCGCCGGCCAGCTGTACGCGCAGCATATCGCGGCGGGCGACATCGCCGCAATTGTGAACGAGCGCGAGAACTACGAGCACCCGCCAATGAGCAAGCTGGCGTTTGGCGCGGTGCTGTACGCAACCCAGCCGCCCGGCGCCTACGCCACCCCGGTGGCGGCCGGCAGCGGCGACACGCCCGCGAAACCGGCGGTTGCGGCGCAAGCGCGCTCGCTGCGGCTCTTTGGCGCGGTGGTGGGCGCGCTCACCGCCGGGCTGGTGGCCATAGCCAACCCGCTGGCCGGGCTGCTGGTGGCGCTCAACTCGTGGCATATCAAGTACACCAGCCAGGCGATGCTCGAAGCGCTGCCGTGCCTGCTGGCCACGCTCGCGCTGCTGCTGCTGCGCCGCTCGGGCCGCAACGGCGACGCCTGGTGGTGGGGCGCGGCGCTGGCGCTCGGCGCCGCCGCCGCAGGCAAGTACCTGTACGGCGTCGGCGGCGCCGCGGCGATCGTATGGACGCTGTGGCGCGGCCGCGCGGCCGGGCGCACGACCGCGCGCACCTGGGCGCTAGCAGCGGCCTGGGGGCTGGCCGCGCTCGTGATGTTCTACGCGCTCGACCCGGCGCTGTGGCCCGATCCGATCGGCCGGCTGCGCGCCTCGCTGCTGTTCAACGTAAGCTACACCACCGGCAAGCAGGTCAGCGACACCGGCTTCGGCTGGGCCTACCAGCTGGTGTGGCTGCTCGGCGCGGTGCCATGGCACCCCGGCGTGTTCCCGCTGATGCTCGACGGGCTGTTTCTGGCGCTGGCGCTGCTGAGCTGGCGGCAGGTGCTGCGCGCCGAGCCGCTGGCCGCGCTGTGGTTCGCGGTGAACCTGCTGTTCCTGTTCTTCTGGCCCACCAAGTGGCCGCAGTACACGCTGGCGCTCAGCGCGCCGATCGGGCTGGCGGCCGCGGTGCCGCTCGGCCGGATGGGGCCACGGCTGCGCGCGGCATTGCGCCGGCGGGGCCGGGTGCCGCGCGGCGCGCTGCTATGGCTGCTGCCAACGCTGCTGCTGTTCGGCCTGATCGGCGTATATCCGCTGCTGCTGCAGACCGCGCTGGCCACTACGTCGTTCAGCGTCAGAAACTTGCGCGGCGGCGCGCTGGGGCTGTGGGGCGGCTGGCTGCGCGGGATCATTGGGCTGCCGCCGGCCGCGCCAAACGCCCCGGCCTACAACGGCCTGGGCGGCATCACGTTTCTGCTGAGCTGGCCTGAATTCTTGAACGTTGTGCGCTTTAATATTACCTGGGTGGCCACAACCATGCTGCTGGCCAGCGCGCTGGGCGTGTGGTTGGCGACGCTGCTCGCGCGCCGCGGCCTGCGCGGGCGCACGCTCTGGCGCATGCTGTTTATTCTGCCGTGGGCCATCCCCGAGTTCGTCGGCGCGCTGGTGTGGAGTACGATCTTCGACGATCAGTTCGGCCCGGTCAACCTGCTGACCGGCCGCTCGACCAACTGGCTGGACGACACCGCGCCGCTGGTGAATATCGCCGGCTGGCTACGCCCGCTGACCGACCGGCTGGCGGCGTGGCACCTAGCGCCGTTCAGCGAAACGCTTGGCTTTATCGGCAGCGCGCTCAGCCCCACCAAAGGCTTTCTGGTGCTGGTACTGGTGAGCGTGTGGGTGGCGTTTCCTTTCATGATGCTGATCAGCACTGCGGCGCTGCGCGGAATCCCGGCCGAAGTGCTCGACGCTGCGCGCGTGGACGGCGCCGAGGGCTGGACGCTCTGGCGCAGCATGACCTGGCCGCTGATCCGGCCCGCTGTGCTTTCGGGCATGCTGCTGCGCGGCATCCTGCTGTTTAACGCCTTCCACATCCCGCTGATGCTGTTCAGCGACCCGCAGCGCCCCGGCGCCGTGCCGCTAGCGATGGTCGGCTACTTTGTGATTCGCTACGACTCGGACTACACGCTGGCCGCGCTGATCAACACGGTGGTGCTGGGCCTGGCAATCGCGCTGGTGTGGCTATTCAACCGGCGCACGCAGGTGGCCGAGGGGGTGCAGTATGTTTGAGCGACCCATGGGCTGGCGGCGGCAGATCGCTACGCAGGCGAGCCTGGCGCTGGCCGGGCTCTTTGTGCTACTGCCGATCGCCTGGATGCTGCGGCTGGCGTTCGACGGCGCGGTAGCCTCGCGCCCCGGCGACGCGCGGCTGCTGCCGGCAAAGCCAACGCTCGATTTTTTCGCGCAGGCGTGGGCCGCGCCTACCTCGAACTACTCGTTCGCGCACCTGCTGGGCAATAGCCTGCTGGTGGCCGGCAGCACCGCGCTGGTGGCGCTGATATTTGGCGCCAGCGCGGCGTACGCCTTTGCGCGCTACCGTTTCACCGGCCAGCGCGCCGGCCTGCTCGCCACACTGGTGATGCTGATGCTGCCGCCGGCCGGATTCACCGCGCCATACTTTATCTTCTTGCTGTCGCTGGGGCTGCGCGGCTCGCTGCTGGGGCTGATCGGCGCGTACTGTGCGATCGCGCTACCGTTCGCAATCTGGACGGTACGCAACGCCGTGCAGAGCATCCCGACCGAGCAAGACGAGGCGGCGATGCTGGAGGGCGCATCGCGGCTGCGGATCTTTGCGCAGGTGATCGTGCCGCAGATCACGCCAGCGCTGGCGGTGGCGCTGTTCATCGCATTCTTGCTGGCGTGGTCGGAGTTTGCGCTTGGCTGGGGCCTGATCAGCGACCCCGAGCGGGTGACGCTGGCGATGGGCCTGTATACCATGCGCGGCACCAGCTCGATCGCCTGGGGGCTGCTGAGCGCCACCGCGCTGATGGTGGCGCTGCCGGTGCTGGTGCTGTTCTACCTGCTTGGCCGCTACCTGCTGAGCGGCCTGACGCTGGGAACGGCCGGCGAGTAGCCCGGCGCTAGTTGCCGCGATTGCCGGCGCGCGGCTGGGCGCTCAGCTCGACCTCGCGGTCGTCGCCGGGCGACTCGCGGAGCAGCGACTGGATCACCTGCGCGCTGATCGGCCCCTCGCTCACCACCGAGCAGATCAGCGTGGCGCGCAGCTCGTGCAGGTCGCGCGCGAGCACCCGCAGCATTTCGCTGAACTGCACGTGATACCATTCGGCCCGGCGGTTGGCGTCGGCCAGCTCGTCGCGCAGCGCCGCAAGCGCGATCGATTGCTGGTCGAGGCGCTGCTCGATGCTCAGCAGGTGGTGCTCGATGCTGGCAAGCGGATCGGTTGGGATGGATAAAGACTGCATTGCTCCGCTCCTAGGAAGGGCCAAAGTTAAAAATTTGTTATCTCATGCTAAGTCTAGCACGCGGCGGCGCACGCTTCAAGCGGTACGATAGTCCCCATCGGGTGGCGTACATTTGGCAGGGCCGGTGCGACAGCCTAGGCTCATACCAATAGGATAGGAGTTACGCACTTGCGTGATTCGGCTTCCTCAGGCTACACGATTGAGCCTGCGGCAGCATGGTACGTGTTCATCTTCTGTGTGCAGTTTTTCCGCGCGGAGCGCGGAAAAACTGCACACGATACGGAGAAGAGTACCGCTCTGCCGAAGGCTGAGGGTGCCAACTGCGTAGGTCCTATAGGAGTTACGCACTTGCGTGATTCGGCTTCCTCACGGTACGCGATTGAGCCTGCGGCAGAGCACGCCAACTGCGTAAGCCCTAACCAACTGCAATGCCCTGCTCGGCAAAGCCGGGCAGGGCATTGCAAAAGGAAATTTCGGGGGCGGCTTCGCCGCCCCGAACCGCCACATATGGCAGGTGCTCAGGCGGATGCGGAGCGACACGAAATGGCCGATGGTGCTTCAGCTACCGGTGACGACGGCGTACACCAGCGATTCGGGCACGTCGTCGCGCACCAGCGCCTGGCCTATCGCGGTAGGCAGCACCCAGCGCACCCGCCCGGCGCGCACCTTCTTGTCGCGCAGCGTGCGCTCGATCAGATCCTCGGGATCCATGCCCGCGGGGATAGCGGTGGGCAAGCCATAGGCCTGCAGCAGCCGGCGCTGGCGCTCGACAGCGGCGGCGCCCCATATGCCCATGCGTTGGGCAATCTGCGCGGCCAGATCCATGCCGATCGCCACCGCCTCGCCGTGCAGCAGCGCGCCGTAGCCGCCGGCGGCCTCGACGGCATGGCCGAGCGTGTGGCCATAGTTCAGCAGCATGCGCTCGCCGGTCTCGCGCTCGTCGGCATTCACCACGTCGACCTTCACCTTGGCGGCGCGGTGGATGATCTGGGGAAGAGCCGAGAGCCCCGAGCCAGAAGCCGGCGGCGCGGATGCCTGGCTCTCGAGCATCTCGAACAGCCCGGCGTCGCGGATCACGCCGTGCTTGATCACCTCGGCCCACCCGGCGCGCAGCTCGCGCGGCGCCAGCGTGCCGAGCGTATCGGTGTCGCTGAGCACCAGGCGCGGCTGGTGAAACGCGCCGATCAGGTTTTTGCCAAGCGGGTGGTTGACGCCGGTCTTGCCGCCGAGCGCGCTATCGACCATGGCCAGCAGGGTGGTGGGCAGCTGAACGAGCGCGATGCCGCGCAGCACCGTGGCGGCCACAAAGCCCGCCAGGTCGCCGACCACGCCGCCGCCCAGCGCCAGCACCGCGTCGCGGCGCTCGACATTGCCGCCGATCATCCAGTCGTAGCAGCCAGATACGATCGCCAGATCCTTGCTGGCCTCGCCCGAGGGCACCACGTGGCTATCGGCGGTGTAGCCGGCCGCACGCAGCTCGCCCAGGAGGCGCGGGCCGTAGTGCGGGAACACCGCGCTATCGCTGATCAGCCAGAGCCGGCCGCGCAGGCCCAGCTCGGCCAGGCGCGCCGGCAGCTCGCGCAGCAGCCCCGGCCCGACCACGATCGGGTAGCTTCCGGCGGGGGTGGTGATGGTCAGCTGTTGGTTTGGTATCATCGTTGTCCTATCAAAAGCCCGAGCCAGACCGATGTGCGATCATCCACAGATGACACAGATGATGATTATGTCTACTACAGCGATTGGCGTGGGCTGCACGCCTGTATCTGATCGCTCTACCGACTGTGTGGCTGGCCGCGCGGGCGCAGCGTAGCGTAGAGCCGCTCGCCGAGCAGCACGCGCCGATGCTGGCGCGCCGCCGCGTCGGGTGTGGCCCAGAACGAAAGTGCGCCGTTGGGCGCGTAGCTGGCCTGCAGCGCAGCGAGCACGTGCTTGCAGTTGATCCCGCCGTGGCGCGCCCACTCGCAGGTGCAGTGGCCGGCGAGCGCCGCCGGCTGCAGGGCCACCTCGTAGTGCCTGTCGGGCTGGCTGGCGCTCTCGACCCAGTAGCGGCCGTGGTCGGGGTCGCGCGGGATCACCAGCAGCTCGCGGCTGTCGTGCTGCAGGCGCTTGATATTCACAATATTCCGCGGCAGCGGCGGAATGCTCGTCTCGTGGATCATGGCAGTACCTTGTATTCATATAGGACTTACGCTGTTAACGTGCTCGGCCTTCGGCAGGGCGGTACCATATTCACAATAAAACCAGCCGCCGGGCTGGTTGATCGTAGGCTGGCTGTGTGGTTCCCGTGCGCCGCGCCGAGTGGCGAATTTGCGATTAGGAAGCCGATCGACGCAGGTATAGTATACCACATTTCACGCGTTATGACAAATCAGAAACCACAGTGATGCCGCCAGCCAGCAGCACGCGCTCGGCCACTTCCTCGGCCGAGCGCGCCTCGGTATCGATACGGGCGTCGGCGGCTTCGGCGTAGAGCGCGGCGCGGGCCGCGCGCAGCGCTGCCAGCCGCGCGGCCATATCGCCCTCGAGCAGCGGGCGCTGCTCGTCGTGGGCGCGCAGGCGCGCTACCAGCGCGGCCACCGGCGCGTCGAGCCACACGCAGAAGGCGCGCTCGCGCAGCAGGGCGCGGTTCTCGGCGCGCAGCACAATGCCGCCGCCAGTGGCAACGATCGCGGGGGCGCGGCCGAGCGCGGCGCGCAGCGCGGCGGCCTCGAGGTCGCGGAAGCGCGCCTCGCCGTCCTCGGCGAAGATCTGCGGCACGCCGCGCCCGGCGGCCTCGGCGATCAGCGCATCGGTGTCGAGCAGCGGCCAGCCCAGCCGCTCGGCCAGCAGCCGGCCGACGCTCGACTTACCAGCGCCGCTCAGGCCGACAAGCGCAATGATCTGTTTCGACATAGGCGTGGCCAACGGCTACCGAGCGCCTAGCGAGATCACTTTTGCGTCCCACAGGCTGGCGTTCACAAGAAACGGCGGGCGCTCGCCGTTGAGCGCGGCGATCAGGTTACGCGCGGCGATCAGGCCCATGCGCGTGCGCGTGGCGGTGGTAGCGCTAGCGACGTGCGGCGTCACCAGCGCGTTTGGCAGGCTCAGCAGCGCGTGGTCGGCCGGCAGCGGCTCGGGGTCGGTCACATCGAGCGCGGCCACAAACGTGGGCCGGGCGCGCAGCGCGTCGAGCAGCGCGCGCGTATCGACGACCGGGCCGCGCGCGGTGTTCACCAGAATCGCGTCGGGCTTCATCAGCGCCAGCGCGTCGCGGTCGATCAGGTGGTAGGTTTCGTCGTTCAGCGGGCAGTGCAGCGACACGATATCGCTCTGCGCCAGCAGCTCTGCGAGGGCGACATAGCGCGCGCCGGTGGCCTGCTCGGCCTCGGGCTTGCGGTGCGCGCCGCTGTAGAGGATCTGCATGCCGAAGCCCTGGGCGCGCCGCGCCACCGCCTGGCCGATCCGGCCCATGCCGACGATGCCGAGCGTCGCGCCGTACACATCGCGGCCGAGCAGGATCTCGGGGCCCCAGGTACGCCAGCGCCCGGCCTTGACATACTGCTCGCTCTCGACCACGCGCCGCGCCGCGGCGAGGATCAGCGCCAGCGCGAAATCGGCGCTGGTTTCGGTCAGCACGTCGGGCGTGTTCGTCACCAGCACGCCGCGCCGCGTGGCCGCCGGGAGGTCGACATTATCGTAGCCTACCGCGTAGTTGCTCACCACCCGCAGATGCGGCGCGGCCTCGAGCAGCGCCGTATCGACGCGGTCGGTCAGCAGCGCCAGCAGGCCATCGATCTCGGCCACTTCCTTCAGCAGCACGGCGCGTGGCGGCGGCAGCTCGCCCGGCCACACGGCCAGCTGCACGTGCTGGGCGAGCAGGTCGAGCACGGGCTGAGGCATCCGGCGCGTCACATACACGCGGGGGCGTTCACTCATGGCGGGCTCCTTGGCGCAAGCAGGTGGTGTTCGCGAGCGCCTATGGTAGCAGAGGTTGGGGTTTGGCGCAATCCCGCGAACGCCGCGCCCGAGGCACAGCAAGGCCCTCCTGTTGCCACAAGAGGGCCTTGCTGATCTGGTGGCTTCGCCGCCCCCGAAAATTCTTTTTGCGATGGCCTGCCTGGCCATCGCAAAAAGAAAGAGAGCAAACGGAGTTGGTATTAGTTCGTGGTAATCACCAGCTGCGGGCGCTGGCTGACGGTGGCGAACTCGCGCGACGCGTAGCCCAGCGTGTTGCTGTTGCCCGCCGGCATCACGATCGCAAAGCTGTAGGTGCCGTTGCCGGTGATCGCGCTGGTCAGGTCGGCCTCGATCGTGGCGTTGACCCCAGCCACGCCGACGGTGGCCACGGTCGGGCCGTCGATCGCCGGCTTGGTGTTCCAGGTCAGCGCCTCAGGCCAGCTGGTGTCGGTCACCTGCTTGATAATGCCGCCGCTGGTCGAGTCGTTGGTCACGTACAGCCGCAGCTTGGCCGATGCGATCGTAGCGCCGGCCGGCAGCCCGCTGACGGTGAAGCGCAGAAACGCCTGCTTGGCGGTTGTCGCGCCGTCGACGATCGAGAACGACGTGCTGGTGCCGTAGGCGCTGGTCGGGGCCGCCTGGCTCACGTAGGTATCGGTCACTGGCGAGAAGGTGACGGTACTGCCGGCCGGCGGTGCGGCGGCGGTGGTGAAGCTCCAGCTGGTGGCGGCCAGCGGGTTGTTCGCCGCGTCGGCGATGCCGGCGGTCAGGTTCGCGGTGTAGGTCGTGTTGGCCGCCAGCGCCGCGCCTGGCGCCAGCGTCGCGGTCTTGCTCGCGCTGTCGTAGCTCACGCTCGCCGCGACCACGCCACCCGGCCCGCTCAGCGTGAACGTGCTGCCGCTCACGCCCGTCACCGCCTCGCTGAACGTCGCCGTCACGCTCGCGCCGGTGCTCACGCCCGTGGCATTGGCGGCCGGCACCGTCGCCGTCACGATCGGCGGCGTGGTGTCGGCCGGCGGTGCGGCGACGGTGGTGAAGCTCCAGCTGGTGGCGGCCAGCGGGTTGTTCGCCGCGTCGACGATCGCCGGCGTCAGGTTCGCGGTGTAGGTCGTGTTGGCTGCCAGCGCCGCGCCCGGCGTCAGCGTCGCGGTCTTGTTCGCGCTGTTGTAGGTCACCGTCGCGGCCACGGCAGTGCCATTCGCCGGCGTCAGCGTGAAGCTCGTGCCACTCACGCCCGTCACCGCCTCGCTGAACGTCGCCGTCACGCTGGTGTTCAGCGCCACGTTCTGCGCGTTTGCGGCCGGCGCTTTGCCCGTGACTATCGGCGGCGTGGTGTCGCTGGGCGGCGCGCCGAGATCGAGCGTGTTGTGCATGTAGAACAGCTTGCTCTCGTCGCTGGCCATCACCACCAGGCCAGAGGCCGCGTTCACCGTCTGCTTGGTCGAGGTCACGTTGTTGAGGCAGGTGTAGGTACTGCTGCTGACGAACGGCGTACCCTTGCCCGCCGAGAAGCTCGGGTTATCCATGCTCGTCGACTTCATGTAGATCACGCCGCAGCTGGTCGGCGAAGTCGCGAACATGTACACCTTGCGGTTAGTGGTGTCGAGCAGCACCTGCGGCCGGGTCTCGTCGTCGCCGACGGTGCTAAAAGTCGCGACCCGCCAGGTATTGTCGGGCTTGCGCACCACCAGGCGGAGCAGCGGCGAGGTGCTGGTGCCGCCGCAGCCGGCATCGCCGAACGAGGTTTTCACAGCCGCATAGATCGCGCCGCTCGCGTCGGATTGCAGCGACTTGAGGTTGATATGGTCGTCGGCGGCGCAGGTTGCGGCGTAGATCGAATCGACATTCGCCGGCCAGGCGGTGTCGTCGTCGCTGTCGCGGTGATGCGTGAAGTACATGGTCGACGGCGTGTTGTGGTTGCTCCACAGCACGCCAATGCTGCTACCGTCCTGGTCGGTGTAAGCCACCAGCGACGAGATATCGTCGGCGTTCAGCGTGGTGGCGGCAGCAGGGCCGGGCACAATAAACGGCGTGCCCCAGTTCAGGCTGCTGTCGACGGTCCGATTCACATAGACGCGCTTGCTCTGGGTGAAGGTGATCCAGAACTGGCCGGTCGAGTCTTTATCCATGGCCAGCGTCTCGGCGCTGCCGGTCATCATCACCTTGGGGAAGCCGCCGTCGAGCGTGTAGGTTTTGCTGGTGGAGTCGTAGCTGTAGCGCGAGAATTGGCCCTGGTTGCTGGTATCAAAGCGCACCAGCGAGGCGATATACAGCTTCTTGGCGCCGTCGTCCCACAGCGCGTCGGCGCGCGAGGTGGCGCGGGTGTCGATCACCGTACCGGTGTCAACCCACTGGCTCGGCCAGTTGAGCTTATAGATGTGCCAGGTGCCGCTGCCGGAGTGGAACATCGTGGCCCACCACAGGCCGTCGTTGAACCACAGCTTGCTCTGCGGCTTGTCGGCGGTCGGGTCGGTGCCCGGCGCGCTGCCGAACGAAAAGTCGACATAGCCGACATTCTGGTTAGCGGCGCTCAGCCCACCCGGCGCGCCCGCCAACATAGCCACGCACAGAAACGCCAATACCACAGCGAAAACACGTTTCATTTACAGCTCCCGAGCGTTTACTATCGCCAATCACAGTCTTCTTACAGCGCATATCTCAGCCATGATACCAGTGTAGGGCGCCTAACTAGGTAACATTTTGTTCATACCCGCGCGATCTGGCGATCAATCCGTTCATCGCCGCACAAAAGCCGCCGCGAAACGACACCTGGTCGTTTCGCGGCGGATTGCGATCAGTGGAGGCCACATCCTCATCCACAATTTCGACATTGATCTCGTAGTTGCTGGTGTCAGGGGAGGGGTGACACATCTGGCTGTGCAGCCCGAGCGCGCCGGCAGTCGTGGTATAATCTCGTGATGCCAGGCGGTGTGCCCGGCCTGGCGAACTGCCTTTCTACGGCTTGCAGCAGGCGTAATCGAATGGATCGACCGTATTTGACCGTGGATGTCGAGCGGCGCGGCTATGGGCGGCGCTATACCGAGCTGCCGGTCGACGTACTGACGCGCGAGGGTTTTTCGATCGATTTCACCGGCGCCTACATGCGCCCCGAGCGGATCGACATCCGGCCCGGCGACGTTGTGCGCTGGCGCGATGGTGAGCGCCGGGTGCAGGCCAACGTGGCCGAGGTGCGCCGCGAGCCGGGCTGGCTGCATGTGATCGTCGAGGGCGCGTTTCCACTGCCCCCCGACGCCTTTTTCCCCTGAAGCGCGCGATCCGATCGCCGCAGCACGCGCCAGCGGTGGCGCTCAGCTCTCTTCCGCCTCGCGCACCAGCAGCCAGCACAGCGCCACGCCCAGCAGCGTCGCGGCCGCGCTCAGCAGGCCGGTGGCCCAGATGCCGCGCGACTGCCATAGCGGCTCGGCCAGCTGCGAGCCTGTCGCGCGGCCGGTGCCGCTCATCAGCACGCACAGCGCCAGCACCGTGCCGCGCAGCGCCGGCGCCACGCCCGAAGCCAGCGGGAAGGCCGAGACAATCGAGAACTCGAAGCACAGGTCGAACAGGAAGAACAGCGGCAGAAACAGCAGCCAGCGGCCATCGCTCAGCGGCAGCAGCGCCGCGCTGACGGCGGTAAGCGTGTAGCCCGCCAGCACCGCGCGCTTTTTGCCCACCCGGTCGACCAGCGCGGTCGAGCCGAGCGAGCCGCCAAGCTCGGCCACGCCCAGCAACGCAAACACCTGCCCGAGCTGGCCCTCGGTGGCGCCAAAGCTCGTTTTGAGCCAGGCGCCCTGCACTATGAACACCAGGTCGACGCCCAGCGCGCTGCAGAACAGCAGCGCCAGCATGCCCAGGACGCTGGGCGCCCGCAGCGCGCGCCAGTCGGTTCGCGGCCGCACCGTGCCGGGCGGATGTGGTGGCGCCTGCGGCAGGCCAAAGCGCACCAGCGCCAGCGAGCACAGCGCCGCCAGAAAGATCACGCCAAACGACCAGCTCGTGTCGCCGGTGGCCTGCACCAGCTGCATCAGCGGCGCCACGCCCAGCAGTGCCGCACCGGCCCACGAGGTTTCGAACACGCCCAGCGCCCGGCCGCGCCGGGCGTAGCTGGTGCGCGCGCTCAGGTAGGCCTGCGCCGAGGGCTGGTACAGCGCCACCGCCAGGCCGATCAGCGCATAGCCTGCCAGAAAGCCGCCGAACGTCGTCGAGAGCGTGCACAGCGCCGCGCCGCAGCACAGCAGCACCAGCCCGGCGGCCATGATCGTGCGCTCGCCGCGAGCATCGGCCAGGGCGCCGCCCAGCGGCCCGGCCACCGACGCCAGCACCTGCACCGTCACCAGCGCGCTGACCGTGCGCAGGTCGACGTGCAGGCGCCCGGCCAGGAACGGCTGCAGCGGGTAGACGATCCGGTAGGCTACGTTCAGCGCCAGGCGCCCGAGCGTGACGGCGGCGAGCTGGCCGCTGGTGAGCGTATCGGCTTGCCCAAGCGTCGGGCTGGTGTTGATGGGTGTAGATTCCACGTTATTGCCCCGGATGCGTAGCAGGCGCGATAGATCGCGCCTGTAGAGTTTTCCAGTGTATTGCCCGCATACTAGCGTAGCGGGCGTGAGAGATCGCGCCCGCACAGTGGCAAGCTGCGCGCCGCCGAAACGTGGCAGGTTCAGCTGAACAATGGCTAACTTTCGAACGAGCCCTCGCCAAGCTCGGCGCGAATCATGGCGATCTGGCGCTCAGCCTCGGCGCGCCAAAACGCGTCGTGCGCCAGCTCCAGGTAGCGGCCGAGATCCTCCAGCGCGGCGCGCTGGTCGCCGTGGAAGCGCTGGAACAGCCCACGCTGCAGGTACGGGTCGGGCCAATCGGGCGCGAGCGCAATTGCGCCGGACAGGTCAGCGAGCGCGCCAGGCAGGTCGCTCAGCTCGCGCCCGCGGATGAGGCCGCGCCGGTAGTGCGCCTGCGCGAAGCCCGGCCACAGCCGCAGCGCCCGGTCGAACGCGCGAACGCCGGCGCGGAAGAATGGCTGGCTGGCGCCGCGAATGCCCCAGTAGCACCAGCTCAGGCCCCAGGCGTACCACCAGTAGGCCAGCGCGCGGCGCCAGGGCGCCACGGAAAGATATTGCTGCGTCATGGCTGGCCCCCGCCGAGGTGCTCGAGCATCATGCGGATGGCGGCCTGGTGGCCGGGCCGGTAGAACCCGGCCAGCGCGTCGGCGTCCATGTCGATCGGCACGGCGAGGGCGTAGGGGAAGCCCACCAGCGCCTCGAGATCGGCGCCGGCCGGCGGGCGGGCCGGCGCGCCAGCGGCCAGCGCGGCACGGCAGTGGTGCTCGAGCGTGTCGAAGTAGGCGCGGTTCTGCTTCAGCACCTCCGGCCCGGCCGCCACCGGCGCGTGGCAGAACAGCGCCGCCGCCGGGTCGAGCGCCTGCATGCGCTCGAGCGACTGGCGCAGCTGCGGCAGGGCTGCGGCCGACGCGGCGAACGGGAACGGCAGCTCGGCCGCGTCGCCGGCCAGCAGCGTGCCGATCTGCGGGATGAACACCGAGATGTGGTCGGCGGTATGGCCGGGCGTAGCAAACAGCTGCAGCGTCAGGTCGCCGCCAACGATCGCCAGCGTCTCGTCGAACAGCAGCGTCGGCGCGGTCAGCAGCACGTCGTCGAAGCGGCCTGGCTCGGCCGCGCGCTTGGCCGCGAGCTCGGCGCGCGTCTCGCGGGCGCGCAGGCGCTGCGCGCAGCGCCGGCTGGCGATGATCGGCACCTGCTCCGGCGCGCCGGCGCCGGCGAGCGCGTGGTTGCCCCAGGCGTGATCCCAGTCGGCGTGGGTGTTGATCGCCAGCAGCTGGCGGCGCCCCCCGTGCTCGCGGGCGATCGCCAGCAGCGCGCTCGCGGTGGCGCGGTTGATCAGCGTGTCGACGATCACCGCGTAGCGCTCGGTGAGTACGACGAACACGTCGACCAAGTCGCCGCAGGCGCACACCAGGATGCGCGGATCCCAGCCGCCGTTTGGGCGCAGTGTCACTTCATCGGCCATGTCGGGCTCCTCTTGTACCCCGCTGCTGCGGCGCCCCCTGCTCGCTCCACGCTATATGAGGAAGGCAGAAGCTGAGCGGCTTCAGCTCCCCGCGATAGCGCCGGCCGTTCGAAACGCCAGCGCCATGATCGTCAGCACCGGGTTGAACCCGCCGTTGGTCACGTGCACCGATCCGTCGGCGACGTACAGGTTGTCGTGGCCGTGCACGCGGCCCCAGCGATCGACCACCGAGGTGCGCGGGTCGTCGCCCATGCGGCAGGTGCCGGCCTGGTGCTGCCCAGCGCTGAGCTGCAGGCGCGGCGGTTTGCCCCAGGTGCGCGTGGCCCCGGCGGCGCGCAGCCACTCGTGGGCCCGCTCGGCCATGAACGCGGCGGTGCGGAGTGTCTCGGGGTGCGTCGTGCCCGCGAGCCGCGCCACCGGGATGCCCCAGCGGTCGCGCACGCGCGGGTCGAGCGTCACGCGCGCGTCGGGGCTGGGGATCTCCTGCACCGGGCCGGTGATGCGGATCACGCGGCGGTAGCTCTCGCGCATGAAGCGCTTGTTCTCGGCGCCCCAGCGCGGCACGTCGGGCGGCAGGTAGCGCGCCCAGAAGATGATCGGCAGCGCGATGAACTCGTTCGCCAGCATGCCGCCGCCCACCAGGCCGGGGTTGCCGTGGTTGAAGCGGCAGGTCGCGGCCGACACGCCCGGGCCCTGGCCGTCGTACACCGGCTCGGGCATCAGGCCAAACGCCGCCGGGTAGTAGTGGCCCTGCAAGTTGCGCCCAACCTGGTCGTGCTGGTTGCCGAGGCCCGCAGGGTGCTGCGGCGAGCGCGAGTTCAGCAGCAGCCGCGCGGTCTCGATCGCTCCGGCGGCGCACACCACCGCCGCCGCGCGCGGGCTGTGACGCCGGCCATCCGCGCCGTAGTACGAAACGCCGAGCACCCGGCCGTCGCTGTCGGTGTCGATGCGCTCGACCATCGCGCCGGTCACAAGGTCGCAGCGGCCGCTGGCCAGCGCGCGCGGGATGAGCGTGTTGTGCGTGCCATTCTTGGCATCCACCGGGCATGCGAAGCCAACGCAGTGCTGGCAGGCGATGCAGGCCGGCCGGCCGCCATACTCTGCCGTGTTGATCAACACCGGCACCGCCAGCGTCGGCCAGCCCAGCGCCGCTGCGCCCGCGCGCAGGAGCGCGCCCTCGCGATTGACCGGCAGCGGCGGCATGGGGTAGCCCCTGGCGCGCGGCCAGATCGCGGCGCTGGCTGCGCTCTCGCCAGCCACGCCGATCTCCCACTCGGCGCGATCGTAGTACGGCGCCAGCTCGCCGTAGCCGATCGGCCAGTCGGCCAGCGAGCTGCCGGGCGGCACGCCGTACGCGCTGGCCATGGCGAAGTCGGCGGGCAGGAAGCGCCACGACTGCGCGCCGTACACCGCAGTGCCACCGCCCACGGCGGCCGCGTTGCTGTGGTACATGTCGTCGTGCGGCGGCACGACGTGCGCGGCGCCGTCGGGCTGCACGAGCACGCGCGGGTTGCCGGCCAGGTCGGGGCCGGTGTTGTGGCCATAGCGCGTGAAGCGGTGGTGGCGCAGGTGGTCGCGCGGCTCGTTCGCGAAGGTTACGTGGCCGCCGCGCTCGAGCAGCAGCACGCGCCTGCCGGCCTCGGCCAGTACGCCGGCGGCCACCCCACCGCCAGCGCCTGCGCCAACGATGATCACATCGTACTCGCTCATCCGCGCACCTCGAAGCCGACCATGCGCCACGCCAGCGCGCCGCGATTGCCGCCGTTGGCCGGGTCGGCGTAGAAGCCTTCCGCAGCGTGGGCCACGGCGGCGCTGAAGAACGCGGCCGGGTCGATTGGCCACTCGGCCACCACGGCGCCGCGCTCAACCGCGCCGAGCAGCTCGTCCTGGCGCGCCAGCGGCAGCTCGGCGAAGCCGGCCGCGCCGGAAGCGCGCGCCTCGGCGTCGAGCGCGTCGAGGCCAGCCTGGTACACCGACAGGATCGGCCGCAGGTCGCCGGCGAGCTGGCGCAGCAGGTACTCGCCCGCGCCGGCCTCCCAGCCGCCGGAAACATCGTCGGGTGGGATGAGCCGGTCGATCAGCGCGCGCAGCGTGGCGAGCTGGCGCTCAGAGAGCGGCGCGCGCGCGGGCGTAGGGTCGTCCATGATTCACCCAATCATCAAGGCGGATGTTGGGATATATTACTACAGCTTTGGCGCGCGGCTGAACTTCAACCAGTGGTGGTTTGAGCCTACACCCGCAGCTAGCCCTCGAAGCAGTGCGGGTTGGCGCGGATCAGGTCGTCGGCGCCGCGAAAGCCTTGCAGCACCAGCGGCGTGCCGAGGCTGCCAAGCGCGACGATCGGGCCGGTGAGCATGAAGGTGTAGCGGCCGGTGCGCTTGGGGTCGGGCAGCGAGCAGTAGCGCGCGAAGCCCTCTTTGCCCAGCTCGGTCTCAACATACTCGCGGTCGGCGCCGAGCTTGAAGCCCTGGCCGAACATCTTCACCTGCAGCTGGCGCAGAATGGTCTTGTCGAAGTCGTGCAGCGTCTGGGTCACGAACATCCAGCCCACGCCGTACTTGCCGGTCATGCGGATGCTCTGGGCCAGCAGGCTGCGCGTGCGCGTGCCGTCGCTGGTTTCGGCGGCATGCTCGCCGGCAAACAGGTGCGCCTCGTCGAGCAGCACCAGCGCGTTCGAGGTCTGGCCGTTCTGAAACGAGCGGTGGATCACATAGCGCAGGCGCGTCAGAATCTCGTTCAGCAGGAAGTACGGCGTCTCGTCGGCGCCCTCTTGGGCAAACGACAGCACCACCACCGCGCGCTCGTTCAGCACGCGCCCGATCAGATCCGAGAGCAGCACGCGCCCCTGCCCGCCAGGCGCGTCGGTGCGGAAGCGGCGCAGCGCCTCGTCCCACAGCCGCCGCAGCCGCGCCTCGTCGAGGTTGTAGCGCGCCAGCACGTCGGCGGCGCGCTGGCCCTCGCCGGGAGTAGTGCCGGGACGGGTGGCGTAGATCACATCGGCGAAGCGCGCGAGGTCTTTCACCAGCGCGGCCATATCGGCGGCGCGCAAGTCGCGGATGGGCCGGCGCTTGCCGTGGCCGTCGGTCAGCTCGCCAAGCAGGCCAGCCAGGCGCTCGGCGGCCTCGCGCTCTTTGTTCGCGCCCTTGAAGCCCAGGCTTTCAAAGAAGCCGGCGCGGCGCAGCAGCTCGGTGAAGGCCTCGCTGCCCTCGAGCGCCACGTCGTCGGTGGTGAGCACGCTCAGGTCGCGCTTGACGCGCAGTCCGCCGATCATGCGCCGGATGCTGAAGTCGACGCGGTGATCGCCGGCGGCGAAGCGGTCGCGCCCGAACTCGCCCTGCGGGTCGAGCACCAGGATGCCGAGGTCGCGGTTGGCCGCGAAGCCGGCCAGCACCTGCGCCGCCAGAATGCTCTTGCCGCTGCGCGTCTGGCCGAAGATGCCGAGCATCACCGCCTCGCCAAAGCCGCCCGACTCGGTGCTGCCGAAGTGGCGCAGCGTCAGCGGCACCGGCAGGCCATCGCCAGGCGACTGGCCGGCGTAGAAGATCCCCGGCTCGGTATGCACCAGATCCTGGAGCGTGGCGGCGTCGGCGGGGTACACCGGCGTGCCCGAGGGCGGCGGCGTCGAGAGCGTGGTGCGCCGCAGCACGCGCCCGCCGTCGTCGAGCAGAAACACGCCCAGCGCGCCAAGCTGCGCCGATGTCAGGTCGCTCTCGCCCGAGAGCGCCGGCAGCGCGCCCTGGTGCTTGATCACCGCGCGGATCACTGGGTCTTCGTGCCAGCGGTTGCGCGTGACGATCCCGCCCAGCTGGCAGAGCGCGCGCTTGCGGTAGGTGCGCCCGTTGAAGCGCTCGGTCACCTCGAACGTGACCCAGGCGTGGTCGAGCGCGCGGTCGCGCGCGGCCTCGAGGATGTCGACGGTGAAGGTGGTGGTCGAGTTCGGGCTGCCGATCACCGCGATCGGCGCGGCAATGGCGGGCGGAACGGCCAGCGTGCCTGCGGGCGCGGCGGCCCGGTTCGGCGTCGGCTCCTGGCTCTCGCGGATGTGTCGCATGCGCCCGCCTCTCTCTCTACTCGCGCTGGTTTCTCTGGCGATATTACCCCGAACAAACTTGCGAAACGAATGTTCGGAGTATAGCACCGATGTGCGGAAAGATCAAGAGGTTATGCAAACCAGTGTAAAGAGTTAATCGCACACACGTTCTACAAATTACACGAGTTACGCGGTGGGGGTTCGGGGCGGCTTCGCCGCCCCCGAAAATTCCTTTTGGCCGGTCGCGGCCACGGCGGTGGCCGCGACCGGCCAAAAAGAGATGATTTTGGAGGGCTTGCGCCCTCCAAGCCTCCCACGCGGGAGGACACCGCCCAATCCTGTCGGCGAACCGTGTCGCGGTGCCCCCAAGCCTCCCACGCGGGAGGACACCGCGTAACTCGTGTACATTATGAGAGCCTGTTTGAAAAAGGGGTGCGCAAGGGGCTATACCCCTCGCGCACCCCTTTTAGACAGATTCCTAGTGAACCGGCCGAACCTCGACCTCGATCACATTGCCGGCCGAATTAATATCCTTGATGCGGATCTCCGTGCCGGTTTTCGGCACGTCGACGCCGCTCCAGCCCACCTGGAAGCGGCCGTGGCTGGCCGGGTCGTGGCCATCGCTGGCGTACCACCAGGTCTTCAGATCGTTGAATGTGCGCACGGCCGGCTGCGACTCGATCGTCGTGGGAACGCCATTCTTGTGCAGCGTAATCTTGTCGGTGCGCGCGAGCCCAAAGGGCGAGTCGTACGACTGGATGCGCGGGCGCATGAGCGTACCATCCGACCAGTGCAGCGGCTGGGGATGCGCGTCGATCGGCAGGATCAGGCCGCCGCCAGGGTGGTCGCCGACGTTGTTGTCGGAGTACGATTCGTCCCAGTAGCTGATCAGCAGGCCATCCTGGTAGCGGAAGAACTCGACCCAGTCGGGCCGCGTGTTCAGGAAGCCGAAGTTGTAGGCGTTGCGCAGCGACTTGTCGTAGCCGCGGTAGCCCCGGTTCTCGGCCACGTACGCGTTGAAGTACGAGCTCGTCTCGATGCCGCTGGTGACGTGGAAGCCGCCCGTAGCCGGGCTATACGTCCAGCCGCCGTCGGCCTCGGCGCCGTCGGTCGCGTCGCCGGCGATCGAAAGCTCGTCGATCGCAAAGCCTGGCTCAACCGTCGCCCCGTCGGTCCAATACCGGAAGCCGATCAGCACGCTGCCGCTGTAGCCCGCCAGGTCGGCGTTGAGATCGACCCAGTTGCCCGCGCTGCTGCCGGTGATGCCGTGGCCGAAGTTCTGGCCGTTCGGGTCGGTGTCGGTCGAAAGGTTGGTGGGAACGCCCGTCCACGTCGCGCCGCCGTCGGTCGAGACGATGACGTAGGCGTAGTCCCAGTCCTGCTCGATCTGGTAGCGCACCTTGGCGGTGAGCGATGCATTCGCCGGCAGCGTCACCTGCTTGTACATCACCGTATCAAGGTCGTTGCCCGAGCCGCTGTAGTAGAAATTGCTGCCGGCGAAGGGCGCGCCGAGATCGACACTGACCTGCTTGTCGGGCAGCACAACAAACAGCGCCTGAGCATTTTTCGTGGCGCCGTTGGCCGGGCCGATCTTGTGCTTCGACTTCTCGCCGGCAAACGCAACGTCGTAGAAGCGGCCGCCCGCGCAGCTATTGCAGCCGAGCCAGCCGAGCTGGAACTTTTCCCACACGCCCAGGTCGGTCGGGTCGTCGCCGATGCCGTCGGTGCCGCGGTGGTTGCCATACGAACCGCTCGAGTACAGCGTCCAGAAGCCAGTCGAGTTCTCGGCGCCGCCGGTGTTGCCCGAGGTGTCGTACAGGTCGGGCAGGCCGAGGTCGTGGCCGTACTCGTGGGCGAACACGCCCAGGCCGCCGTTCTCGGGCTGGATGGTGTAGTCGCCGATCCACACGTCGGTCGGGTTCGAGGGGATGGTAACGCCCGAGGAGACGCCGCCCGCGCCGGCATTGACGCCGCCAAACTGCGCCAGGCCGGCCGGGCCGCTGGTGCCAAACGGGTTGAGCTGCGCATACCAGCGGTGGCTCCAGATCGCGTCGGTGCCCTGCTGCGGCGCGCCAGCCGCCTCGTCGCCGCCGGCGTGCACGATCTGGAAGTGATCGATGTAGCCGTCCGGCTCGTTGAAGTTGCCGTCGTTATCGTAGTCGTAGCGATCCCACTGGTCGAAGGTCTGCAGGTAGGCTTTGATCTCGTCCTGCGTCTTGCCGGCGGCCAGCTGCTGATCCACCCAGAACGCCATGGCGTCGCGGATCAGGAACCAGGTGTTGCTGCACACAATACTGCCGCAGATGTTGCGGCCGTAGCGCGCCTCGTTGAACGGCACCTTGACCCACTCGGTAACGCTGCCATCGACCGAGTAGCGGCCCGACGACTGCGACTCCCAGTACTTCGCCATGCGGTTGAAGTACATGTCCTCGTAGTGCGCCGTAGTGTAGTCGGGCTGCCACAGCGTCGAGTTGTCCTGCGTGCGATCAGGCTTAGGGATGCTATTGTGCAGCGGGCCGTCGAATGTCTGCGCATCGCTGGCCGGCGTACCGTCGGGGTTGGTGTCGGGGTACGAGGCATGGCGCGTATTGCCGAACTCGGCGATAATCACGAAAACCTTGTCGGTTTTTTCGCGCGCCAGCTCGATATACTTGTTTTTGCTCACCTGAACGACATTGCCATCGGCCTGGCCCTTGAGCCGGGCCTGCAGCGCGGCCTGGCGCAGCGCGTTCTGGCGAGTGCTGAGCGGGCCCTTAAGGTTGTCGCCCTGGCCCTGGTTATCCTTGCCCCCCGCTCCCGGCCCGCGCGGCGCGGCAAAGGCTGCCGGCGCTATCAGGCTGGCAGCAATTGCCAAGGTGAACACGAGCCCAAGAAACGTTCGTCGCCTGAGAAACATGCTTTCATCCTTCCTTACAAGCGATCCCGATTACGGACGATATCTGCCAGGGTATCGGTCGTTTTGCGGGCGTGTCACTGATATACTCCCTCCTTCTGTTGCAGCAATAAAAAGCCGATCCTGCGGGCATGGCATAGGATCGGGGAATCTGGCATCGTGATGTCGAATCAGTAGCGCATGGCTGTGCCCAAAACGCGGCGCGACACAGCACGCGCAGCCGATGGCCAGGCGCATGCGCCGGCCGCGCCATCGGCTCGCAGGTGCAAGCGGCGCTGCTTACACGGTTCAGAAGAGCAAGGCACGCCAAAGTAACCCCGGCTGGCATTGGCTAAACCTTGCGCATGCCTCAGCTGCGCAGGCAAGCCGCCTTGCCAGGGAAATGTTGGGCTACCGCCTTACCCTATAGATTCCTTTTGTCATGAGACAAACCGATTATAGTAATCTGTGTAAAATTTGTCAAAGTTTATGAATGAAATGTAATGCTTCTGGTCGTACAAGCGCCAATTACCCGCTACAAACCAAATCCGGCTGGTCGATTGCTGTATGGTGAGGGTTCGGGGGCGGCTTCGCGAGCCTCGAAATTTCTCGTAGAGATGCCCTGCGCGGCTTCGCCGCGCAGGGCATCTCTACCAAATTCGCTTGATTACTTACGATTTAAACAAAGTTGGCATCAATCGTAGCCGCAGAAGCGCAGCGCGGCCAGCGCGAGCGTGCGAGTGACGGTGGCGAGATCCGCGAGCGGCACAAACTCGTCGGGGCGGTGGGCCACGCGCACATCGCCGGGGCCGAACATCACCGTCGGCGTCTGGCCGGTGTTCACCAGCAGGCGCATATCGGCGCCGTAGGTCATGCCCTCCAGCGTTGCGGCAGCGCCGGTAGTGCTGGCGAACGCGCCGGCCACGCTGGTGGCGATCGGGTGATCTACTGCGATGCCAGCCGGCTCGAAGCGGCCGCCCCACCACTCGACAATCGGCGGATGCTGGCTGAGCCAGGCGTCGGCCTGTGCGGCGCGCGCCACCGCCTGCTCGAGCTGCTGCCGCGCCGCCGCGATGTCTTCGCCGACCGCCAGGCCATAGCGGCCCTCACACACGAGGCTCTCGGCCACGCTCGAGGCCCAGGTGCCGGCGCGCAGCGTGCCGACGCAGATCGCGTAGGGCAGCGCGTAGCGCGCGTACAGCGGGTCGCGCGCGCGGCTGTTGCGCTCGCGCTCGAGCTCGATCAGCGCGGCGTACACCGGGTAGAACTTCTCGATCGCGCTGACGCCCTCTTCGCGCACGCAGCCGTGGGCCGCCAGGCCAGGGATCGTCAGCCGGAAGTTTAAGGCCCCGGCCTGCGCCGGCGCCACGCGCAGCTCGGTCGGCTCGATGATCACTGCGCCATCGGCGCGGTAGCCGCGCAGCACCGCCGCCAGCGTGCCGATGCCGCCGTCTTCCTCGCCGATCACGCTCTCGACGATCAGGCGGCCCTTGAGGCGCACGCCGGCGTCGTGCAGCGCCTTGGCCGCGAACAGCGCGCAGCACAGGCCGCCTTTCATGTCTACCGAGCCACGGCCATACACCCGCCCGTCGGCCACGGTGCCGGCGAACGGCGGGAAGCGCCAGTTGGCCAGGTCGCCGGCCGGCACCACGTCGGTGTGGCCATTGAAGATCAGGCTGCGCCCGCCGCGCTCGTCGCCGATCGTGCCGGCGACGCCCAGCCCGCGCGCGCGCTCGACCTCCCACGAGCAGTCGGGGTGGCGCTGGAGCGTGTCGAAATCGAGATCCCACACGTCCACCTCGAAGCCGCTCTGGCGCATCCACGCGGCCACGTGCTGCTGCACCGCCACCTCGGCGTCGCTGCCGTCGAGGCTGGGGATGGCGATCAGCTCGCACAGCAGCGCTACCAGGCCCTCCATATCGATCGCGTCGAGCACGCGCTGTTCGGTTTCGTTCATGGCTGTTTCCTTTGTGTGTCGAGCAGGGCTTGTGCAACGTCGGCCCTCACCCTCTTCGCCCCCTCTCCCGCGCGGGAGAGGGGATGGTTGTTGGCTTTGTGGCGGGTCGCCGCCGCGACCGCACCACAAAGCCAGATGTGTTTCCTCCCCTGACAGGGGACTAATCTTTACCCACATGTTCGTTGTTGAGCGAACGACGGAACAGGCAGTACATGGAGGTCAGATCGGCCAGATGTTGAAATCCTCTCCACATCACGGTGACGCCTGGTTCGCCATCACCCTTGCGCCCTTGGAAGCCGCCCAATCGCGCAATCCAGCCGACCGCGTCGTGCAGACCGGGTGTCTTGCCCGGCAGTATCAGCGTCCGATGGATGTGACAATACAGCGCCTGCCATTCCGCCGTGTCCAACACCGCCGTACACGACACATCCGGCACGGCGCGCGCCAGCATTGTGCTGAACATCACCCGCCACGCAATCACACTGAACAGCGCCAGACAGCGCCGCAGCCGATCTGCCGTCTCCAACTGCCGCGTCTCGATCGCGCAGCCACTTTTCAGCGTTTTATGCCAGATCTCAACCCCCCAGCGTCGACAATACCACTCCAGCACCGTCAGCGCCTGCGCGGCGCGCTCAACCGCAACGCTGGTCAGCAACAGCCATTCGAGCGCCTCCACGCCAGGCGGTGGCGTCTCCTCAATCGCCCAAACCGCTGTCAGGCTCACCGGCGTGAGCTTCTCCTTGGCACACCGCTGAGGTGGCCGCAGTATCACGGTCTGAAACCAAATCGTGACCTCTGCCGTGCGCGCCGCTTTGCCATCACGAGCGGGAATATGCACCACGCGTTTGCCCACCCGCGTTCCCAGCGGCAGTGCCTGCCACAGCCGACGAGCCTCGGGGTGCTCAACACGCCGATCCTGACCAGCACGAATGAGCAGATCAACCCCGGCGTGCCGTTCGGCGACCATCAGGTCGTAGATATCGGCCTCGGCATCAGCGACCAGGACGAACTGTGTGGTCGGACAGGCCTCGCGCGCGGCATTGATTGCCTTCAAGCCCTGCGCCCAGCGATAGCTCTTTGTCTTCAAACGGGCGTGTATGCGGATCAGGCAGTTCACCGAAGGTCGTCTGGTCGCGTGCCCACACATACTGCTGCAGAATGCCC
The DNA here is from genome assembly GCF_046328425.1 of Kouleothrix sp. Classification (NCBI taxonomy): domain Bacteria; kingdom Bacillati; phylum Chloroflexota; class Chloroflexia; order Chloroflexales; family Roseiflexaceae; genus Kouleothrix; species Kouleothrix sp. The sequence goes on along the minus strand of NZ_JAXLWP010000012.1, from coordinate 82,204 downwards.
AGCGGTACTGCCTCAGGAGTGATCGCCAGAGTGGTATGCATCAGCAAGCCGAGGTGCTTTTTGGTATGGATCGGGCCAAGATCGGTGGTGGCCGGATGGTGGCTCCAATCGAGTTCGGAGGTATCCTGCACGGCCAGCACCAGCGGCACACTGCTACAACGGTCGTGAGTGGCAGTACAATGACTGGCGAGCATGGCGTCAGGTTCAATCGCATCGGTGTCAAAGAAGCGATAGGCGGCCTTGAGCATGGCGGGATCTGGGCAGCCTGGGGCAAGGAGGCGGAGGGACGGCGAGCAAAGGTATCGGCCAAGGCGATCAAGCGCTTGGTGCGGCGCGCATCACCCAAGTCAGCGGCAGCGAATTCCTCCTCCGCCCACGAATCCATCAGCGTGACATCAACAACATCCATACTGAGCCTCCGTTCGCGCACCGATCGACAACATCTGCTCCTATCGTACCACCACATCGTAGCCGAGGAAAAATGTGGGTAAAGATTAGTGACAGGGGAGGGGGTAGGGGGAGGGGTCGAAAGACGTTGCACGAGCCCTGGTGTGTCGAGGCCACGGCGGTGGCCGCGACCAGCCAAAAGAGTGATTTTGGAGGGCTTGCGCCCTCCAAGCCTCCCACGCGCGAGGGCACCGCGTAAGTCCTCATTTCCAATAACAGGCATGGCTCAAGCCGGAACCTAGCGGCGCGATGGATCGCGCCCGCACCGTGCCTACCCACGCCCGAGAGCCTATTATATGCTGGCGGCGGCGTTGCCACAACTAACCGCGCTGGTCGTGGTATCATACACCACACAGCAATGGCAGTTCTCAAAAAGATCCTTGCGTGGCAAAGCAGAGGCACGATCGATGGCAACACAGATACTAGGGCAGGCCGCGAGCAAGCCGGCCGCAGTGTTCGACGTGGACGAGCGCACGTTTCAGGCGCAGGTGCTCGAGCGCTCGCGCACGACGCCGGTGGTGGTCGATTTCTGGGCGCCGTGGTGCGGCCCATGCCGCGTGCTCGGGCCGACGCTCGAGAAGCTGGCGAACGAGTCGAAGGGCGCGTTCGTGCTGGCCAAGGTGAATGTCGACAACAACCCGCGCCTGGCGCAGATGTTCCGCGTGCAGGGCATCCCCGCCGTCAAGGCCTTCCGCGACGGCAAGCTGGCCGATCAGTTCGAGGGCGCGCTGCCCGAGTCGCAGGTGCGCGCCTGGCTGAAGCGCGTGCTGCCGGCGCAGGCGAACGACCCGTTCGGCGCGGCGCGCGAGCTTGAGGATCGCGACCCGGCCGAGGCGGCCGCGCGCTACCGCCTGGCGCTCGGCCAGAACCCCGACGACCACGAGGCGCTGCTGGCGCTGGGGCGCGTGCTGGTGCTGCAAGGCGAGGCCGAGGGCGTCGAGGCACTGCGCCAGGTGCCCAGCGGCACGCCGCAGCACGCCGCCGCGCAGGCATGGCTGGCGCTGGCCGAGTTCTTTGGCGAGGCGCGCACCAGCAAGCTCGATGCGCTGAAGGCCCAGGTGGCGGCCACGCCCAACGACGTGGACGCGCGCTACAAGCTCGCCGCGCTGCTGGCGCGCGCACGCCAGAACGAGGAGGCGATCGACCATCTGCTGGCGATCGTCGGGCGCAACCGCGCGTTCCGCGACGACGGCGCGCGCAAGGCGCTGCTGGCGCTGTTCGCTGCACTCGGCGACCAAGACCCGCTGGTGGCGCCAGCCCGGCGCAAGCTCGCAAACCTGCTGTTCTAGCCGCGTTTGAAGCGCGCCTGCTTTATGTCAACACATCGCGATACACCGCCTCGACGAGGTCGAGCATGCGCTGGCGCGAGAACAGCTCGGCGGCGCGCTGGCGGCCGGCCGCGCCAAACCGGGCGCGCAGCGCGGGGTCGGCCAGCAGCGTGCTGATCGCCGCAGCCAGCGCGGCCGCGTCGCCGGGCGGAACCACCAGCCCGGTGACGCCGTGCAGGTTGGCGTAGCTCGTGCCGGTGCCAAGCTCGGTGCTGACGCACGGCAGGCCGCTGGCCAGCGCCTCGATCTGCGCCAGCCCCAGCGCCTCGGCGCGCAAGTGCGCCGGCATCACGAACACGTCGGCGGCCTGAAACAGCGCCGGCAGGTCCTCGTCGGGCACATCGCCCAGAAAGTGCACACGGCTCGCGAGGCCCAGGCGCTGTGCCTGGGCTTCGAGGTTGGCGCGCTCGGGGCCGCTGCCGCCGATCAGCAGCTCGGCGCGCAGCGCGGGCATGGCGTCGAGCAGCACGTGCAGGCCCTTGTAGTAGCGCAGCCGCCCGACGAACAGCAGGCGCGGGCCGGGAAAGCGCGCGCGGAAGCCGCCGGCCTTGCGCGGCTCGGGCACGGCGAAGCGGCCGGTGTCGATGCCCAGCGGCACCACGCTGCAACGCGCGGCGTGGCGGCGCAAAAACGGCGACGACGCCAGGTAGTTCGGGCTGGTTGGCAGGATGCGCGCGGCCCGGCGCAGCGTCAGGCCAAGCAGCGGCCGGTAGACGCGCAGCAGCGCGCGCTGGCGCACAATATCGCTGTGGTATGTGACCACCAGCGGCGCGCGCTCGGGCATCTGCCAGTACACCATGTCGCCGGGCGGGTAGGGGAAGTGCAGGTGCACTACGTCGGGGCGCAGCGCGCGGGCCAGGCGCGGCATCGCCAGGCTCAGCGGCGTCGAGGCCAGGTGCAGCGCGCGCGCGGCCTTGATCACCGTCAGGCCGGGCAGCGGCTGCTCGACACTGGTGCGCCGCCCGAGGCTGGTGACCAGCACGGTAACACGGTGGCCGCGCGCCGCCAGGCCCTCGCCCAGGTCGCGCACGTGGTTCTCGATGCCGCCGAGCACCGGGGCGTAGTCTTTGTAGATCTGGAGAATATGCATAGATGCCTCGCGCGCCTGGCGCGCCGATTGCGAGCCTGCTGCTAGTGTAGCACGAGTCTGGCTGCTGGCGCAGCCTGGGGCAGGGTTGCCGATCTTTGCAAAAGAATGCCGCCTCGCGCTCAGCCGCCGTGGCGCATGCCTCGTGGTGCTGCACGAGCCCTCGCGCTGCCCTGAGGCATAGCCGCAGGGCGCTGCCGCTGGAACCACGCTTCTTCCGCCCCACTGGCACGCCCCAGCAGCGCGCAGCGATCTCTGCTAGAATAGCGCCAGTTCGACCTGAAGCAGAGCAACGCCATGACACAACCCGGCGCCGGCCGGCTGCTGGCCGTGCTGATCGCCAACGGCCTGCTGCGCATCGCGTCGTCGGCGGGCGGCGCGCTGATCGGCTTCTACCTGGCCGCGCTGGCCCGCGCCGGCCGGCCGTTCGACGCCGGGCTGGTAGGCGCGCTCGGCGTGGTGGTGAACGTGGCTGAGGTGGCTGGCGCGCTGCCGGTCGGCCTGCTGGCCGACCGCTGGTCGCCACGGGCGCTGCTGGTGCTGGGCGCGCTGCTCGGCGCCGCCGCCACGCAGGTGTTTGGGCTAGGCGCGCTGGTGCCGCTGTTCTACCTGGCCCGCGCGCTGCAGGGGGTGGCCACCGCCGCCGGCGGCCCGGCGCTGCTGGCGCACCTCACCGACGTATCGCGCGGCGACACGGCGCGGCGCGGGCGCATCATGAGCTTCTACGAGCTGTCGCTGCTGGCCGGACTCGCGCTCGGCGGGCTGGTGGGCGGGCAGCTATGGGAGCGCTTCGCCACGCTGGCGTTCAGCATGCTGGCGGCGGCGTACCTGCTGGCGGCGGCGCTGTTCGGCTGGGGCGCGGGCGGCGGCACCCAGGCGCCGGGCGCGGCAGCGGCGCCGCTGGCCGGGCTGTGGCGCGCGCTCGCCGACCCGCTGCTGCGGCGGCTCGCGCCGGCGTGGCTCGCGATGAACGCGATCATCGGGCTGTGGCTGACGCATATCGCGTTTCAGCTCAGCGGCCCGCCTGCCGTGGGCCAGTATCTCGTCGGCCGCTTCTCGCCCGGCCAGGTTGGCGCGATCCTGCTGGGCTACGCGCTGGTATTCGCGGCCGGCGTCACGCTCTGGGGCTTTCTGCTGGCGCGGGTCGCGCGCGTGCGCGCCCTGCGGATCACGATCGCCGCGATGCTCGGCGCCTGCCTGCTGATCTACCTGCTGAACACTTCTGCGGGCTGGCCGCCCGCGCTGCGCTGGGGCGTCACCGCGCTGCTGGCGCTGGCGATCGTGGCCGAGAGCGGCTTCACGCCGGCCGGGTTGGCCTACCTGGCCGACGTGGCCGGGCGCAGCGAGGGGCGCGGCGCGGCCATGGGCATCTACACGCTGCTGCTGGGCCTGGGCAGCGCGCTTGGCGCGGGCCTGGGCGGCGCGCTGGCGCGCGAGCTGGCGCTGAATGGCCTGGTGCTCGGCACCGCCGCGTTGGCGGCGCTAGCGCTGGCGTCGCTCGGGCTGCTGCCGGCTGCTGGCGCCGAGGCGCCCCAGTGAGCGCCGTGGCCTCGCGGCGCCTGCTGGGCGCGGTGATCGCCGGGTGCGCGCTGGCGCTGGCCGCGCTCACAGCGTTCGGCGTGTTCGTCGAGCGCCGGGCGCGCACGCCGCTGGTGTGGGTGGGCCAGGCCGCCCCCGAGTGGCAGCTGCCCTCGCCCAGCGGCGCGCCGGTGTCGCTGGCCGATTTTCGCGGCCGCCCGGCGCTGCTGGCGTTTGTGCCCTCGGTGAACTGCGCGATCTGCCGCGAGCAGCTGCGCGCGCTGCAGGCGGCCCTGCCCGAGCTAAGCCGTCACGGCTGTGCCGTGCTGGCGATCTCGACCGACCTGCCGGCAGTGCAGCGCGCCTACGCGCGCTCGCTTGGCCTCAGCTTCACGCTGCTCTCCGAAGCGTCGATCGCCGGGCGGCACCCGGTCGGCTCGGCCTATGGCCTGTACCACCAGACCGACAGCATCGCCGGGCCGGTCGAGAGCAATGCGCTGGTGCTGATCGACGGCGCGGGCGTGGTGCGCGCGGTGACGGTGCAGATCAACGGCGGCCTCGGCGCGGCGCAGATCAGCGAGTTTGTGGCGCGCGGCCTGGGCGGGCAGCAGTAGCCCGCCGCCCGGCTCCAGACACGATCGCGAGGCAAACAATGGCCCGAACACGAGTCATCCTGGCGCGGCTGGCGCTGGCGCTGCTGCCCTCGGCGCTGCTGGCGCCGCTGCTGCTGGTCGAGGCGCAGTTCGGCGCGCTGCAGCACTTCCTGCTGCACACGCTCACCGGCTGGGACGTGGCGCTGCTAGGCCTGCTGATCGGCAGCTACTTCGGCCGTGCACCCGCACGCTGGGACGGCCTGGCCCCGCTGGCGCTGGCGCTGTGGGCGAACATGCCCGACCTGCTGTACATCGGCGGAACATACCACCGCGACTGGATGGACGTGTTTCTGTTTCATATCGCGCTCGACGAGATCCTGCCGCTGGCGCTGCCCGCGCTGGCACTGCTGTGGCTGGTGCTGGCGGCAAGCTACGCAATTTTGCGGCCCGGCGCCGTTCAAATGATATGACGGCAAAAAAGGAAACAGCTATGCGCGCATCGCTACGCCGCTATCGGCTCTGTGTCTGGCTGCTGGCCGCCCTGTGCTGCTGGTCGGGCGGCCTCGCGGCGCCGCCCCGCGCCGCCGCCGCAGCCGAGGGCATCACGCCGCTGCTGCTGGGCAGCCTGCAAAACTCCGATACCGCCACCGTCACCCCGGCCGACCGGCTGTTCAGCGCGCTGGCCGCGCAGGCGACAAGCAGCATCGACATCGCGCTGTACGACTTTAACCGCGCCAGCGTGCGCGACGCCCTGATCGCCGCAAAGGCGCGCGGCCTCGCCGTTCGCCTGGTTGGCGATAACCTCGACGCCGCCGACCCCGCGTACTCGGCCTACTACCAGGCCGTCGCCAGCGCCGGCATCCCGGTGGTCACCGACGCCAGCGACAGCCTGATGCACAACAAGTTCGCCGTGTTCGACCGCAGCGTCACATGGACCGGCAGCGCCAACTTTTCCGACAACGCCTTTGTGCGCAACGGCGAGAACGTGGTGGTGATCACCTCGACCGTGGTGGCCGATATCTACGGCGCCGAGTTCGCCGAGATGTTCGGCGGCAAGTTCCACAACCAGAAGACCGACAACACCGCGCACAGCGCCAGCGTGGCCGGCAGCGCCGTCGAGGTAGCCTTCGCCCCCACCGACAACGTCGAGAGCCGCATGGTCGCCGCGCTGAACAGCGCCCAAACGTCGATCGGGGTGGCCATGTTCACCTTCACCAGCGCGCCGCTGGCCCAGGCGCTGATCGCGGCGCACAGCCGCGGCGTCGCAGTCGAGGTGCTGCTCGAAACCGCCTCGGCCGCGAGCCAGTTCAGCCAGCGCGACGCGCTATGCGCCGCAGGCGTGACGGTGCGCGTGGAGGATTGGCAGCCCAAGCTGCACGACAAGTACGCGGTGATCGACGCCGGCACCGCCAGCGATCCGCAGATCATCACCGGCAGCACCAACTGGACCAGCAGCGCCGTTTCGGCGAACGACGAGAACATGCTGATCGTGCACAGTGCCGCAGTGGCCGGCGCGTTCGCGAGCGACTTCGCCCGGCTGCGCGGGGCGATCGGCGCCGGCGCGTTTGTGTGCAACGCCGGCCCGAACCCGGCGCCCGAGCACGTGCAGTTCATCCCGCTGGCGCTTGGCGACCCGCCGCCCGCGCAGGGCCAGGCGCGGATTGTGGCGATCGACGCCGCGCCGCCTGTCGCGCTCGACGAGTCCGTGCTGATCCGCAATGTCGGCGGCGCGGCGCTGGCGATGGGCGGCTACACGCTCAGCGACGCGGCAAACACCACCTACACATTCCCGGCGTTCACGCTGGCGGCCGGCGCCGAGGTGCGCGTGTGGGTCAAGGCCGGCGCCGACGACGCGGCCAACCTGTACTGGGGCCGCGGCCAGCCGGTGTGGAACAACGGCGGCGACACCGCGACGCTGCGCGATGCCCAGGGCACGGTGGTGAGCACATTCAGCTACCCATAGCCACCAAGGCTGGTGCAACGTCGGCCCTCACCCCTTACCCTCTCCCGCACGCGGGAGAGGGGATTGTTGGCTGTGGTGCGGTCGCGGCGGCGACCGCACCACACAGCCAGATGTGTCACCCCTTTCCCTGACAGGGGAGGGGGTAGGGGGGAGGGGTCGAAAGACATTGCACCAGCCCTGCCATAGCCGCGCCGCCACGATGCCCCGGCCGCCAGAATATGGTATGATGCAGCGCATCGGCATCCGCGCGGCTGCCCGGCCGCCCCGCAACGGCAAAGCATGAACGACCGCGACGAGGCGCGCGCGCCTGGCGACTCCGGCGGCGCGCCGGCGCCCGACCCGCGCAACACGCTGAACGACCTGACCGGCCGCGAGTGGACGTACGCACTGCGCTCGGTGATCAGCACGCGCTACCCCACCAGCGGCCCCGAGGCCTACGCCCACGCGCTGCGCCGCGCCCACCCTTCGCCCAAGCCGCCGCAGCTCATGGCCGAGCTGATCCGCTTCTTCACCAAGGCCGGCGGCCGCGTGCTCGACCCATTCGCCGGCGTCGGCGGCACGCTGCTAGCCTGCGCGCTCGAGGACCGCGAGGGCGTCGGCGTCGAGCTCGCGGCCGAGTACGCCGCGATCTATGCCCAGGCCGCCGACGCGCTGGGCCTCGCCCGGCAGCAGCTCGTCGTCGGCGACGCGCGCCGCCTGGCCGAGTACCCCGCCGTCGCAGCCGCGCCGTTCGACCTGATCCTCACCGACCCGCCCTACGCCCAGATGATGGCGCGCCCAAAAACCGGCGAGCGCAAAAAGCAGGGCCGCGCCGACGCCACGCCCTTCACCGCCGACCCGGCCGACCTCGGCAACCTCGGCTACCGCGAGTTCCTGGCGGCGCTGCGCGATGTGCTGGCGGGCGCGCTGGCGCACCTGAAGCCGCGCGGCTACCTGGTGCTGTTCACCAAGGACATGCAGCCCACCCGCGAGCACCACAACATGCTCCACGCCGACATCGTGGCCGAGCTGGCGCAGCTGCCCGGCCTGACGTTTCGCGGCTACCGGATCTGGCACGACCAGGGCCAGAACCTGTACCCGTTCGGCTACCCTTTCGCGTTTGTGTCCAACCAGGTGCACCAGTTCATTCTGGTCTTCCGCAAGGAGCCGCCCGCATCATAAAATCGCTCGCTCTGCGCTCTCGCCCCACCAGGACTTTCGGGGGCTGCGCGCCCCCGTGCCCTGCTCTGCAGCAGAGGGCTCTCGGGGGCTTCGCGCCCCCGTGCCCCGGCAGGGCGCCCGCCGCCTCCCCGCAGGGCCGCGCCCCAGACCCCTAAAAGTGCCGCCGCGAGCGACGCCGGTGGCCGCCTCGTGGCGCGGCCGGGTGTGGGTTTGCTGGGCATGGCGCACGGCATCTGCCACTGGCACGGCCTTCGTCCCGTAGGGCGCGCATCGTCCGCGCCTTCTCCCTCTCGGGGTGAGCGGGCTCGCGCCCCAGACCCCGTAAAAGAATGCCGCCGCTTGAGCGACGCCAGTGGCGTATGTCTCGTGGCACGGGCACGGGTGTAGATTTGCCCTGAGGCATGAGCGTACGGCGTTGATGGTGGCACGGCCTTCGTCCCGTAGGGCGCGCATCGTGCGCGCCTTCTCCCTTCCGGGTGAGCCGGGGCTTCGCGCCCCAGACCCCGTAAAAGAATGCCGCCACTCTCGCTATGCCGGTGGCGCATGCCTTGTGGGGGCGGGCACGGGTGTGGGTTTGCCCCGAGGCATGAGCGCACGGCACTGCCACTGGCACGGCCTTCGTCCCGTAGGGCGCGCATCGTCCGCGCCTTCTCCCTTACGGGTGAGCCGGGGCCTTCGTGCCCCAGACCCCGTAAAAGAATGCCGCCGCTTGAGCGACGCCGGTGGCGCATGCCTCGTGGGGGCGGGCACGGGTGTGGGTTTGCCCTGAGGCATGAGCGCACGGCATTGCCACTGGCACAGCCTTCGTCCCGTAGGGTGCGCATCGTCCGCGCCTTCTCCCTCTCGGGGTGAGCCGGGGCTTCGCGCCCCAGCCCCTGTAAAAGAATGCCGCCACTCTCGCTATGCCGGTGGCGCATGCCTTGTGGCACGGGCACGGGTGTAGATTTGCCCTGAGGCATGAGCGCACGGCGTTAGTGGTGGCATAGCCTTCTTTGCCTATGGGGGCGCGCACCATGCGCGCCCTACACCGGGCAATGCGCTCCCCGCTCAAACGCTCAAACTCTCTACGCTCATTCGCTCAAACGCTCTGGCGGCTACTTGCTCGTGCGCGGGTCGAGCGCGTCGCGCAGGCCATCGCCCACAAACGAGAACGACAGCATCGTCAGCGCGATCAAGAGCGTTGGGAACAGGCCGAGGTGCCAGTACACCCGGATATAGGCGTTCGCGTCGGCCACCATCTTGCCCCAGCTCGGCAGCGGATCGTTGATCCCAAAGCCAAGGAAGCTCAGCCCAGCCTCGGTGAACATCGCCGTCGGCACGCCCAGCGTGATCGCCACAATCAGCGGCGCGAGCGCGTTTGGCAGCAGGTGCCGCAGCGCGATCTGCAGCGGCGTCGCGCCGATCGCCCGCGCCGCCAGCACATAATCCTTCTGCCGCAGCGACAGCAGCTGCGCGCGCGTGAGCCGGCAGATATCGACCCAGCCGATCAGCCCGATCGCCACGATCACCTTCAGCACCCCGCTGCCGCTGTCCTGGTCGGAGCCGCGCCAGATCGAGATCAGAAACAGCGCGAACAGCCAGATCGGGATCGACGTGAGCACCTCGACCCAGCGCATCACGATGTAGTCGACCCAGCCGCCAAACATGCCCGCGAGCGTGCCGAGCGACATGCCGATCACCACGGCGATCGCCTGCACCGAAAAGCCCACCAGCAGCGAGACGCGCGCGCCGTAGATCAGGCGGCTCAGAAAATCACGGCCAACGCTGTCGGTGCCGAGCACGTGCTTGGCGCTGCGAAACGGGAACTGGTTGGCCTCGGACAGCACCGAGTAGTCGTAGCGCGCGGGCGCGATCACGTCGGCGCCCACCGCCAGCACCACCAGCAGCAGCATCACCACCAGCGCGCCCACCGCCAGCTTGTTCTTGAAAAAGCGCCGCCACGCGTCGCGCCACAGATTGGCTGGCCTGCGCTGCGGCTCCGACAGCGCGATCAGCGCCGATTCGTCGGCTATCGCACTCATCGCTCATCTCCATACAGCCGCACACGCGGGTCGACCAGCGTGTACAAAATGTCGCTCAGCAGGTAGGTGAAGCTCCACAGCGTCGCTACCAGCAGCATGGTGGCCATGATCATGGGGTAGTCGCGCAGGTAGATGCTCGACACAAAGAACTTGCCCAGGCCCGGCACACGGTAGATCACCTCGACAAAAATCGTGCCGGTGATCAGGTTAGGGATCTGCGGGCCAAACACGGTGATCAGCGGGATCAGCGCGTTTTTCAGGGCGTGGCGCATCACCACCACCGTCTCCGAGAGGCCCTTGGCGCGCGCGGTGCGGATGTAGTCGGCGTGGATCACCTCGACCAGGCTGGAGCGAGTGTAGCGCGCCACCAGCGCCGAAGGCCCGAGCGCCAGCGTGATCACCGGCATGATCATGGTCTTCCAGTCGCCGCTGCCGCCGCTAGGCCAGCCGCCGGTCGGCAGCCAGCGCAGCCGCACCGCAAACAAGAGCAGCAGCCAGATCGCGATCACGAAGCTGGGCACGGTGAGGCCGAGCGTCGAGATAAACGTCACCACGTAGTCGAGCATGCTGTTCTGCTTGACGGCGGCGAGGATGCCGAACAGCAGGCCGCTGCTGAACGCCACCACGATCGCCATGCCGCCGAGCTTGATGCTCACCGGCCAGGCGCGCCCGATCAGCTGCAGCACGCTTTCGGTGGGGCTTTGATACGAGATGCCGAAATCGCCGCGCAGGGCATTGCCCATGTAGCGCAGGTACTGCACGTACAGCGGCTGGTCGAGGCCGTACTTGCGCAGAATGTTGGCGCGCGCCGCCGGCGGCAGCGGCGATTTTTCCTCGTCGAATGGGCCGCCCGGCACCGAGTGCATCAGCAGAAACGCGACGATCGAGACAAGCACAAACACTACGACCATGCCGAGAATCCGGCCAATTAAGTAGCGCGCCATATGCGTTCCTTCGCCGTGGTTCTCGCGAACCAGCCATGGGGGTGGGCGCTCGGGGCGGCGAAGATTGCCGGCCGCGCGCCCACCTGGCGAGGTGTGACGAGGCCAGCAGGCCTCGCCACGCTCAAACAGAACAGCCGATCGCCGTAGGCAGCCGCCTACTGCGGGATCTGCCGATCGCCGGCGTCCTTGGAGATGTAGATCGAGCCGATCGACGTGCTCATGTTCGCGAAGCCCGGCCAGTGCAGCGCCGCAAAGCCGTTTTTGTCGGGCTCGAGCTCGCTGCCCTTCAGGTAGGGCTTGTACAGGTCGCTCACCGTCTGGTGGTAGATGAAGATACCGCCAACGTCGCTCACCAGCAGCTTCTCGGCGTCCTGGAACATCTTGGTGCGCTCGGCCGGGTCGCCGGTGAACGAGGCGGCCTTTTTCACCATGTCGTCGAACTGGGCGTTGTTCCAGTTGTGCCGCCCGCCGCCGAGCCACACGCCCAGCATGTTGAACGGGTCGAGGAAGTCGAAGCCGTACGAGACCATGCCAAACTGGATCTCAGTCGGCTTGGCGTTCATCGCGGCCGTGAAGATCTTCTGGTCCTTGTTCGACACCTCGACGTCGATGCCCAGGTTTTGCTTGATCGACGCGGCGATCGCCTGCGCCATCGCCTGGCGCACCGGCGGCTCGTTGCGCAGCCACAGCGTCAGCTTGGGGAAGCCCTTGCCGTCGGGGAAGCCGGCCTCGGCGAGCAGCTGCTTGGCCTTGGCCACGTCGTAGCTCTGGATGTCCTTCAGGCCGTCGGAGTTGGCGGCCGGAAAGCCGGGCATAAGGAACGAGTAGGCCGGGATGCCCTGCGAGGGCTTGATGATCTCCTTGATGATCGAGTCGCGGTCGATCACGTGGCTGAACGCCTGGCGAACCTTCAGGTTATCGAACGGCGGCTTTTTGGTATCGAAGAACAGGTAGTGCGTGCGGAAGTCGCCGTAGTGCGGGTGCACCTCTTTGGAGAGTGCCGTGTCGGCCGCGATGATGTCGTTGTCGGCCGGCGACAGGTTGCCGCCGCCGATGAAGTCGATCTCGCCGTTCTGGTAGGCGGCGAAGTCGGTCGAGGGCGCCGAGCCGATGCTGATCACTTTTTGGATGAACGGCTTGTTTTTGCCCTTGTACTTGGGGTTGGCCTCGTAGATCACGCGGTCGCCCTTGCGCCACTCTTTCAGGATGTACGGCCCGGCCGAAACCGAGGTCGCCACGTCGGAGTTGTACAGGCCGCCGTGGGCCTCAAGCGCTTTTTTCTGGAGCGCCTGGCTGTACAGCATCATCGCCGGGATGTAGGGCGCGGGCGTCTGGGTCTCGATCTGCAGGGTATGCGCGTCGATGGCCTTGACGCCAAGCTGGTCGGTCGGTATCTTGCCGGCCACCACGTCGTCCCAGTTTTTGATCACGCCATTGAAGAACCAGGTGAAGTCCCAGGCGTGCTTGGGGTCGGCGCCGTAGCGGAACGTGGCCACATAATCGTCGGCCGTGAGCGGCGTGTCGTCCGACCAGATCAGGTTCGGGTCGAGCTTAAACGTCCACACCAGCCCGCTCGAGTCGACGCTCCACTCGGTGGCGGCGGCTGGCACGATCTGGAAGTTCTTGTCGAGCCGCACCAGCGGTTCGGTCAGCACGTCGGCGATTGCCCCGCCGCGCTCGTACACCGACTGCCAGAAGTCGAGCGTGGTGAAGTTCAGCGAGTTGTCGTAGTGGGTAATGTACACCTGCTGGTCGGCCGGCGCGGCATCGGCCGGGAGCGTTACGCCGTTCAGCGTTGCGCCGGCGGCCGGCTCGGCGGCGGGGGCAGCGGTGGGCTCGGGGGCGGCAGGTGCGGCGGTGGGCTCGGGGGCGGCGGGCGCGGCGGTAGCCTGGGGCGCGGCAGGCGCGGCGGTGGGCTGGGGCGCGGCAGGTGCGCCGCCGCCACACGCGGCGAGCAGCAGCGTCAGCAGCAGCAGTGCGGCAAAGGCTGGGTACGATCGGGAGAATCTGAAACGCATGGAGGCCTCCTGTGTTCGCTCTGACGGGCGGTGTCAGCTCAGATCTCACGTGGATCTGATGCGTCAAGACCAAACAGCCGTGGGCCGGCTAGCCAGCCCTCCACCTCCTTTCGATACCCGGCACGCGCACCTCCGGGCTATGGGAGCCAGCGGCGAAAAGCCGGCGTGCTCAGCTGTGGCAACAAACAGGCAGCTGGCACCTCGGCGGGTGCAAAAAGCAAGCCCAGGCGCCAGAGGCCGGCCTCGATTCGCATCGCTGGGGCCTGGTGTGGCGCAATCTAGCCGGCAAGGCTACGATGTATGTGCTTTGTTGATATGGGGTTGCTGGCGCGAGATGATAGCATCAGATGATCCGATTGTCAATCCTTGCCGGGGCTTGGCTCGCCGGTTTCGCCGGCCTGCGTACGCGCTCGCGAGGCGCGGCATACGCCGGGCAATAAAAAAGTTCGCGGGGCGGCATTGCCGCCCCGCGAACCCTCCCCTCGCTTCCCGATCTCCTTCTCCTCGTCGGGAAACTAGCGCGCGCGCCGGCGAATGAGCAGGCCGCCGCCCAGCAGCAGCGCCGCCATCGCCGCGAACACCGCCAGCGGTAGCTCCTCGCCGCTGGTCTTCGGCAGCTGCGCCGGGGCAGGTGCCGCCGCCAGCGGGGCCGGCGTCGTCACCTTTACGGTCAGCGTCTTGTCGGCCAGCAGGCCCACCGCGAAGATATCGTAGATCTTGCCCGCCTCGAGCTTGGTGCCCGGCAGGTCCAGCGCCACCGTGTCGGTGCCGGCGACGTTCACCGTCAGGTCGTAGCTGCCGGCGTCGACCGGCAGGTAGCCGCTGTCTTTCGGAAACGCCAGGTTCGAGATCAGCGCCGGCCCGCCCTTCACCTTGATATCCACCGCCGGGGCGTCGGGCGAGGCGTGCACCACCCGCACGTGCGCCTTGCCGGCCGCCGGGGCGGCCAGGTTGTCGGCCAGGATCGTCGGCTTGATATCGGCGACCTTGCCGGTGGCCGCGACGGTGTAGGCCTTGCCGGCCTCAACCGTGGCCTTGGCGTCGATCACCGCCTTGTCGGCCGGCTGGCCGGTGGGCGTCACCTGGAAGCGGTGCTCGCCCGCCGGCAGGTCCAGGTAGTCGCTCGCGGTGAAGAATGGCACATTTGTCAGCACCTTGTTGCCGTCTACGTACACGTCCACCGCCGGGGCGTCGGGCGAGGCGTGCACCACCCGCACCTTGGCGTTGCCCTGCGCGAACGCCGCCGATACCACCGCCAGCGCCAGCATGCCGCCCAGCATGACCCTTAGCCACGTCATCGTCTTGCGCATGTTTTCTCTCCTCTGCCATTTGCCGTCGAGCAGCGACCACAGCCCGTGCTGTGCATCTCCTTTGCACTACTCATTCTTTTCTACGCACGTGTGGCAAAAACGGATGTGGTGTTGGAGAGGAATTTTATGTGGCGGGCCAATTTGGCGCCGGCTCGCCCACGCAGCGTTGCACAGGTTTGCGGCCAGCCTGCCGATCGGCGGGGGGGGTGCGCGGGCGCCGGCAGCTACTCGCCGGGGCGCGGCGTGAAGCCAGTGGGGCGCATAAAGCGCGGGGTGTGGCCGAGCAGCGGCGAGTCGCCGGGCGCCCAGCCGCGCGCGCGCAGCGCGGCGAACAGCGCGTTGGCCAGCTGTGCCACGCGCGCCGGGTCGGCGGCGCGCGCGGCCGGCTGCAGGCGCAGGTGCGTCTGGCCGGGCTGGAAGGCTTGCAGCGTCAGCACGGCCAGCGTGGTGCGCCCGTCGGCGCTGATCCGGCAGCCCTTCACCTCGATGCCGCCGGGCGCGCTGGAGTACCACGTGCCGCCCAGGCCCTGCTCGGCGCAGCACTGCTCGGCCAGCGCCGCCACCGGCTCAATCGCCGCGAGCGCAACCCAGTCAAAGGTATAGTCATCGGTCATCGGCAACCTCGCGCACAACCGCTATCGCCAACCCATCGTACCCTTTGTCGCCCACCGTCTGGATGGCGGTGGCGGCCACGCGCGGCTCGGCGGCCAGCGCGTCGAAGAAGCTGCGCACGCCGCGCACGCTCGCGTCGGCGCTGCCGGCGTCGATCACCGCGCCGTCGCGCACGACATTGTCGACCACGATCAGGCTGCCCGGCCGGGCCAGCTGCAGCGCCCACCTGAAGTACGGCAGCGTGTTCTGCTTGTCGGCGTCGATGAACACCAGGTCGAATGGGCCGGCGCCCTCGGCCGCCAGCTGCGGCAGCGTGCTCAGCGCCGGCCCCACCCGCACCTCGGCGACGCCGGCCAGCCCGGCCTGCGCGAGGTTGGCGCGCGCCACGTCGGCGTGCCGCGGGTCGAACTCCAGCGAGATCAGCCGCCCGCCCGCGGGCAGCGCGCGCGCCAGCCAGATCGTGCTGTAGCCCGCCAGCGTGCCGATCTCGAGGATCGCGCGCGCGCCCACCGCCAGCGCCAGCACCTGCAGCAGCATGCCCTGGTTCGCTGCCACGTTGATCATCGGCATGCCCGCAGCCGCCGTGGCCGCCAGCGCGGCGTCAAGCGCCGGATCGGCGGGTATCAGCCGCCCGGCAATATATGCATCGACATCAGACCATTGTTGTTGCGACATGACGTTCCTTTGTACCTATGCTCGCGCAGAGTATACCACGCCGGCCCTGCGCGCGCCGCCAATGTGGTAGAATCCCGGCCAGCATACGAGCGGAAAGCCAGGTTATGCCCGAGCTTTTTCAGGTTGTCACCGTTGCGCAGGCGCTCGGCCGCCTGCTGCCGCACCTTCAGCCGCTGGGCCGCGCCGAGCGCGTGCCGCTGCTCGCGGCGCTTGGCCGCGTCAGCGCCGCCGAGCTGCGCGCGCCGGTCGATCTGCCGGCGTTCCCGCGCTCGACGATGGATGGCTTTGCGGTGCGCGCGGCCGACACCTACGGCGCCGGCGAGGCGCTGCCGGCCTACCTGCAGCTCTGCGGCGAGGTGCCGATGGGCCGCGCCGCCGGGCTGGCGGTTCAGCCCAACCAGGCCGCGCGCGTGCACACCGGCGGCATGCTGCCACCCGGCGCCGACGCGGTGGTGATGGTCGAGAACACCCAGCTGCTCGACGCCGGCACGCTCGAGGTGCTGCGCCCGGTCGCGGTCGGCGAGAATGTCATTCCGATCGGCGAAGACGTGCGCGCCGGCGAGCTGCTGTTTGCGCGCGGGCACCGGCTGCGCCCGCAAGATCTCGGCGGCCTCGCCGGGTTGGGCATCGACGAGGTGGCGGTGGCGGCGCAGCCGCGCCTGGCGATCCTGGCCACCGGCGACGAGGTGGTGCCGCCCAGCGCTCGACCGCAGCCGGGCCAGGTGCGCGACATCAACAGCTACACCGTGGCCGCGCTCGCCGCGCAAGCCGGAGCCCAGCCGCTGCTCGCCGGCATCGCGCCCGACGACGCGGCGCAGCTGCACGCCGTGGCCCAGCAGGCGCTCGCCGACGCCGACGCGCTGGTGATCTCGGCTGGCAGCTCGGTGAGCACCCGCGACATGACCGTGCAGGTGATCGCCGCGCTCGGCCAGCCCGGCGTGCTGGTGCACGGCGTGTCGATCCACCCCGGCAAGCCGACAATCCTGGCGCTCGTTGGCGCGAAGCCGGTGTTTGGCCTGCCCGGCAACCCGGTCTCGACGATGATCGCGTTCGATCTGTTCGTGGCGCCGGCGCTGCTGCGGCTGCTGGGCGACGAGTCGGCCGGGCGCGGTGCGAGCGTGCAGGCCCGCCTGGCGCGCAATGTCGCCTCGCGCCCCGGCCGCGAGGACTTCGTGCCGGTGCGCCTCGCGGCGCGCGACGGCGCGCTGTGGGCCGACCCGGTATTTGGCAAGTCGAACCTGATCTATACCATGGCCCACGCCGACGGCCTGCTGCGCGTGCCGCTCGACCTGGCCGGGCTATATGCCGGCGAGCAGGTGAGCGTGCGCGTGTTTTAGGTTTTCACCGCCGAGGCACAAAGGGAAGTGCGAGGGCATAGCCCCTCGCGCACCCCTTTTCAAACAGCCTCTCAGGCAATTTCTCGGTGCTCTCGGTGCCTCTGTGGTGAAATCTGGGGAGAAGCTCATGCCGCGAAAATACTACCTCGAAGACCGCGCGCTCGACGATGCCCGCGCGCGCTTCGACGCGCTGCTGGCGCGCGTGGGCGGCGCGGAGCCGCTGCCGGGCGAGCGCGTACCGCTCGCCGAAGCGCTCGGGCGCGTCACCGCCGCCCCGGTGTGGGCCAGGGTCTCGTCGCCGCACTACCACGCCGCCGCCATGGACGGCGTAGCCGTGCGCGCCGCCGATACCGCCGGCGCCAGCGAGGCCAGCCCGCTGCGGCTGCGGCTCGGCGCACAGGCCACCTGGGTCGACACCGGCGACCCGCTGCCGCCCGGCAGCGACGCGGTGGTGATGGCCGAGCACGTGCACGAGCTGGGCGATGAGATCGCGATCATGGCCGCCGTGGCGCCCTGGCAGCACGTCCGCCCGCTTGGCGAAGATATCGTCGCCACCGAGCTGGTGCTGCCCGAGAACCACCTGCTGCGCCCCTACGACCTGGGCGCGATCGCCGCCGCAGGGCACGCCGATGTCGAGGTGCGCCGCCGCCCGCGCGTGGCGATCATCCCGACCGGCACCGAGCTGGTCTCTCTCCCCACCACCGACGACCGACCCAACGAAAGACCAAGGACGAAAGGCGAAAGCACGATTGTGATGGATAGTAGCGGTGGGCTGAACAGTGACGTGCTCGACCCTGATACGAGCGACCTTTATCCTTCGTCCTTGGTTCTTCATCCTAGCCTGAAGCCCGGTGAGATCATCGAGTTCAACTCGCTGATCCTCGCCGGGCAGGTGGCCGAGTGGGGCGGCGTGCCCACGCGCCTGGCGCCCGTGCCCGACAGGCGCGAGCTGCTGCGCGCGGCGGTCGAGCGCGCGCTGGCCGATCACGATATCGTCGTGGTGAATGCCGGCTCCTCGGCCGGCTCCGAGGACTACACCGCTGTGGTGGTGGCCGAGCTGGGCGAGGTGGCGGTGCACGGCGTGGCGATTCGCCCCGGCCACCCGGCCATCCTGGGCGCGGCGCGCGGCCGGCCGCTGCTGGGCCTGCCGGGCTACCCGGTGTCGGCCGCGCTCACCGCCGAGCTGTTTCTGCAGCCGCTGATCTACCGCCTGCAGGGCCAGCTTCCGCCACCTCGCCCGGCGGCGACGGCGGTGTTCAGCCGCAAGCTGCTCTCGCCGATCGGCGAAGACGAGTTCGTGCGCGTGGCGCTCGGGCGCGTCGGCGATCGGCTGATTGCCACGCCGCTGACGCGCGGCGCCGGCGTGGTCATGTCGCTGGTGCGCGCCGACGGCATCGTGCTGGTGCCGCGCTTCTCCGAGGGCATCCACGCCGGCGCCGAGGTGCGCGCCGAGCTGCTGCGCCCGCTCGACGAGATCGAGCATACGATCGTGGCGATCGGCAGCCACGACCTCGCGCTCGACCTGCTCGCCGGCCACATCCGCCGCTTCGCCCCGGCAGTGCGCCTCACCTCGGCCAATGTCGGCAGCCTCGGCGGCCTTACGGCGCTGCGGCGCGGCGACGCGCACCTCGCCGGCACGCACCTGCTCGACGAAGCCAGCGGCGAGTATAACCGCGCCTTTGTGGCCCGCCTGCTGCCCGATGAAGAGATCGTGCTGGTGAACCTGGCCTACCGCGACCAGGGTTTCGTGCTGCCGCCCGGCAACCCGCGCGGCCTGGCGGCGCTGGCCGACCTGGCGCGCCCCGGCGTGCGCTTTGTGAACCGCCAGAAGGGCTCGGGCACGCGCGTGCTGCTCGATTACCACCTGCGCCGCGCGGCGATCGACCCGGCCGCGATTGCGGGCTACGGCCACGAGGAGTTTACGCATATGGCCGTGGCCGCCGCCGTGCTCGGCGGCGCGGCCGATGCCGGCCTGGGCATCCGCGCGGCGGCACAGGCGCTTGGCCTGGCGTTCGTGCCACTGTTCCAGGAGCGCTACGACCTGGCCATCCCGCGCCGGTTCTGGGAGGGCGATCTGCTCGCGCCACTGCGGCAGGCGCTGGCCAGCCCCGCGTACCGCACCGCCGTCACCGCGCTCGGCGGCTACGACGTGCGCGACATGGGCCGCGAGATGACGTAGGCTAGGTCTCGCTGGCGGCGTCGCGCGCCGCGCCCTGCCCCAATTGCGCCAGAAACGCGTCGAGGTCGCGCCGCTGGATGCGTACGCCGCCGTCAGGATCCTCAACGTGCGCCAGCCCCTCGCCAAGCCACGCGCGCACCGTGGCGGCCTCGATCTGCAGCATGCGTGCGGCATCTTCGAGCGTTAGCCATTCCTCGTACATGTTTCGCCCTTTCTATTGACACGAGTTACGCGGTGTCCTCCGGCGTGGGAGGCTTGGAGGGCGCAAGCCCTCCAAAATCATCTCTTTTTGGCCGGTCGCGGCCACGGCGGTGGCCGCGACCGGCCAAAAAGGAAGTTTTCGGGGGTGGCTTTGCCGCCCCCCGAACCCCTACCATGTAACTCGTGTCTATTGAGTAAACTTTTAGGACGTACGCAGTCGGCGTGCCCTGCCTTCGGCAGAGCGGGACTGTCCTGTTTTTCGTGTGCGTTTTTCCACGCTCCGCGCGGAAAAACGCACACTGAAGATTCCCGCCTCTGCTCAGGAGCAGGCAAGCGGGCTGGTCGATACACGTGCACCAGCCCTGAGCATAGCACGGCCTGTGCCACACCCGCCGCGCCAGCCTACAGGTATGCTTCTTGCTGTGCCATAGCTCACACCGGCGCGCGGCTATGGCCTGCCAGATCGCGCCAGCAAGGAGAACCCGATGGATCAGCAGCACAGCGCGATCAGCCGCCGGCAGTTCTTGAAAGCTGGCGCCGGCCTGGGCGGCGCCCTGGCGCTCGGCATGAGCCTGCGCCCGATCGCCAGCCACGCCCAAAGCCTGAAAATAGCCGGCGCCAAAGAGGTGCCGAGCGTCTGCCCCTACTGCGCCGTCGGCTGCGGCACGCTGATCAGCCTCAAAGATGGCCAGGTGATCAATATCGAGGGCAACCCCGACAGCCCGATCAACCGCGGCACGCTCTGCCCCAAGGGCGCGGCCAGCTTCCAGCTGGCGGTGAACCCGCTGCGCAGCAAGCGCGCGCTGTACCGCCGCCCCGGCGCCGCCGAGTGGGAGCCGATCGAGCTGGGCAAGGCCATGGACATGATCGCCGAGCGCGTGAAGCAGACCCGCGACGCCACGTTCGTCGAGACGGTTACGGCCAAAGACGCCGACGGCAACGACGTGCAGAAAAAGGCCAACCACACGCTCGGCATCTTCTCGCTGGGCGGCGCGACCATGGACAACGAGTGGAACTACGCGCAGCTCAAGCTGCTGCGCGGCCTGGGCGTGGTGGCGATCGAGAACCAGGCGCGCATCTGACACAGCTCCACCGTGCCCGGTCTGGGCACTTCGCTGGGTCGTGGCGGCGCCACTACCTTCTCGATGGATCTGCAGCACTCCGACGCGATCATGATCATGGGCTCGAACATGGCCGAGTGCCATCCCGTGGCCTTCCGCTGGCCCATGAAGGCCAAGGCGAAGGGCGCCAAGCTCATCCACGTCGACCCGCGCTTCACGCGCACGAGCGCGATGGCGAACACCTACGCGCCGGTGCGCGCCGGCACCGACATTGTGTTCCTAGGCGCGCTGGTGAACTATATTATCAACAGCAGGCGCTGGAACGAGGAGCCGTTCTTCAAGCAGTATGTCGCCAGCTATACCAACGCGCCGACGCTGATCAACCCCGACTACCGTGGCCCCGAAGATCTCGAGGGCCTGTTCAGCGGCTGGGACGCGCAGGCCAAGCGCTACAACACCGCCAGCTGGGCCTACCAGAGCGAGTCGCTCCCAAACCCCGGCCGCGACGGCCAGTCGCAGCAGAGCCAGGGCCAGGGACTGCCCTCGAACACGCCGCCCGGCCAGGGCAGCCAGCAAAACGGCACCGGCGCGCAGCAGCAGCCCGGCGGCCAGCCGACGAACAACCCGACAGCGGGTGGCCAGCAGGGCCAGGGCCCGCCGACCGGCCAGCCCGGCACGCCCAGCACCCAGCCAAACCAGCCCGGCGACGACGCCCAGAGCTTCGCCGCGCGCGTCGGCAAGCTGGTAGGCCCGCCGCCGCTGCAAGACCGCACGCTGCAGGACCCGAACACGGTCTTCCAGATCATGAAGCGGCACTACGCCCGCTACACGCCCGAGCTGGTCGAGCAGGTGTGCGGCACGCCGCGCGACGTGTTTGTGCAGGTGGCCGAGACGCTGCTGGCTAACAGCGGCCCCGACAAAACCAGCGCGATCTGCTACGCCGTGGGCTGGACCCAGCACACCACCGGCGTGCAGCTCATCCGCACCTCGACGCTGGTGCAGCTGCTGCTCGGCAACATCGGCCGTCCCGGCGGCGGCATCCTCGCGCTGCGCGGCCACGCCACCATCCAGGGCAGCACCGACATCGCCACGCTCTACAACCTGCACCCCGGCTACCTGAATACGCCGAACGTCAACCGCAAGCACGACACGCTCGGCGACTATATCGAGACCGAGGTGACGCCGACGGCTTACTGGAGCAACTTCCCCAAGTTCATTGTCAGCCAGCTCAAGGCCTGGTACGGCGACGCGGCCACGCCCGAAAACGCCTTCGGCTACGACTGGCTGCCCAAGATCAAAGGCGACCACAGCCACATGCCCATGTTCGTCGAGATGGACAAGGGCGCCGTCGAGGGCATGTTCGCCATGGGCCAGAACCCCGCCGTGGGCGGCCAGAACGCCGGCTTCCAGCGCAAGGCGCTCGCCAAGCTCAAGTGGCTGGTGGTGCGCGACCTGTTCGAGACCGAAACCGCCAGCTTCTGGAAGGATAGCCCCGAGGTCAAGAGCGGCAAGCTCAACCCCGCCGACATTCAGACCGAGGTGTTTTTCCTGCCCGCCGCCGCCGTGCCCGAGATGGACGGCAGCTACACCAACACGCAGCGGCTGGTGCAGTGGCACGAAAAGGCCGCCGACCCGCCCGGCGACTGCCGCAGCGATATCTGGTTCACCGTGCACCTCGGCCTGCGCCTGAAACAGCTGTACCAGGGCAGCACCGCCGCGCGCGACCAGGGCCTGCTCAACCTGACCTGGGACTACATCGACGAAGCCGAGAACCGCGCCGCCGGCTGGCAGATTGCCGACGAGCCCTCGGCCGACCGGATCATGCGCGAGATCAACGGCTACACCTGGGCCGACAAAAAGCCGCTCAAGAGCTTCGCCGACCTGAAGGACGACGGCAGCACCGCCTGCGGCGCCTGGATCTACTCGGGCATCTACGCCCCCGACGACCAGCACCCCAATGGCGTCAACCGCGCCGCCGCGCGCCAGGGCGACGATTGGGTGGCGCTCGGCTGGGGATTCGCCTGGCCGGCCAACCGCCGCCAGATGTACAACCGCGCCTCGGCCGACCCGGCCGGCAACCCGTGGCCCAAAGAAGCCCGGCTGGCGCAGCAGTTCAGCGGCGGCAAGGCCAAGGGGTATGTGTACTTCGACGCAGCCGCCGACGCGGGAAAAGACGCGCAGGGCAACGCCATCACCGGCAAGTGGGTCGGCCTCGACGTGCCCGACTTCCCGATCAGCAAGCGGCCCGACGCGGCGGCCAAGCCCAACGGCATCGGGCTGGACTTCCACGACGGCGCGTCGCCGTTCATTATGAAGGGCGACGGCAAGGGCTGGCTGTTCGCGCCCAGCGGCCTGGTGGATGGCCCGCTGCCGGCCCACTACGAGCCATTCGAGTCGCCGGTGGCGAACGCGGTGTACAAGCAGCAGGCCAACCCGGCCACCAAGGTCTGGGAGCCGCAGGAGCGGCTGGCCGGCGTCGGCTCGGCCGAATTCCCGCATATCCTCTCGACCTACCGGCTCACCGAGCACCACCTCAGCGGCACCATGAGCCGCTGGCTGCCCTGGCTGGCCGAGCTACAGCCCGAGCTGTTCGCCGAGATCAGCCCCGAGCACGCCGAGGAGCTGGGCGTGGCCAACACCCAGCCGATCACCATCAGCACGCCGCGCGGCAGCATCACCGCCAAGGCGCTGGTGACGCGGCGCGTGCGCCCGTACACGATCGGCGGCAAGCGCGTGCACTATGTCGGAATGCCCTGGCATTGGGGCTACAAAGGCATCGCCGTCGGCGACGTGGTGAACAACCTCTCGGCAATGATCGGCGACCCAAACGTCAGCATCCACGAGGCCAAGGTGTTTGTGTGCAACGTGAAGAAGGCATAGAACCAAGAACCAAGAACCAAGAACCGTTTAGCTTGGAGCGGTTCTTGGTTCTCGGTTCTTGGTTCTTGGGAGAATACAATGGCCCAGGTTCCCGTCGGCTTCTACACCGACACCAGCGTCTGCATCGGCTGCAAGGCCTGCCAGGTGGCCTGCCACCAGTGGAATGCCCTGCCGGCCGACCTTGAGCAGCAGCCCGGCGAGGACGAGCCTGGCCGCACGCGCGCGCTCACCGGCGCGTCGTACGACAACACCGGCTCGCTCACGGCCAACAACTGGCGGCACGTGAAGTTCATCGAGCAGATCAACCCCGAGCGCAGCGAGACCGCCTGGCTCATGATGTCGGACGTGTGCAAGCACTGCGTCAACGCGCCGTGCCTCGAGGTCTGCCCTACCGGCGCGATCATCCGCACCGAGTTCGACACGGTGTACATCCAGGAGCCGGTGTGCAACGGCTGCCGCGACTGCGTTGGCGCCTGCCCATTCGGCGTGATCCACATGGCCGGCGCCGAGAACAGCGGCAAAGGCACCGCCAAGAAGTGTACGCTGTGCTACGACCGGCTCCAGCACAACCTGACGCCGGCCTGCGCCCAGGCCTGCCCAACCGAGTCGATCCAGTTTGGCCCGATCGCCGAGCTGCGCAAGCGCGCCGACGCGCGGCTGCAGCAGCTGCACGGCGAGGGCTTTGCCAAAGCCCAGCTGTACGGCGCCGACGAGACGATCCTCGGCGGGCTGAACTCGTTCTACCTGCTGATGGATCGCCCGCCGGTCTATGGCCTGCCCGAGCATCCCAAGCTGCCCAGCCGCAGCGTGCTGCCTTCGTCGCTGCTGAGCATTGGCACGGCGATCGCGGTGGGCCTGGCCGCGCTGTTCTCGTTTCGTGTGCGGCGCGTCAACCAGCTGCACGGCGACGACGCCCCACTTAATTCGTCCGAATAATCGCTTGCTTCTGCTGGCGCGCAGCGCCTCGCCTGCGGCAGCGAGGACACCGCATAAGTCCTGTCAAGGAGAGGTGATATGGAAGTCGGCCGCATCGCCGCTAACCCGGATTGGGGCTGGTGGATCGTTCTCTACTTCTACCTCGGCGGCATCGCCGCCGGCGCATACTTCGTCGGCACGCTGATCGACCTGGTAGGCCACGACGAGCGCGACCTGCCGATCGCGCGCATGGCCTTCTATATCGCCGCGCCGCTGATCGCCGTCTGCGGCATCCTGCTGATCGTCGACCTCAGCCGCCCCGAGCGCTTCTGGCACATGATGATCCAGTCGAACACCGGCTGGCCAATGTTCAAGTACTGGTCGCCAATGTCGGTGGGCGTGTGGGCGCTGCTGCTGTTCGGCCTGTTCAGCGGGGCGTCGTTCGTGGGCGCGCTGGCCGAGGATGCGCGCTTTGGCCTTGGGCGCTTCGGCGGCCTGGCCGCGCGCCTGCACCACGGCCCCGTCGGCGCACTGTTTCAGCTGGCCGGCACCGCCGTCGGCTTCTTCATCGCCTCGTACACCGGCGCGCTGCTCAGCGCCACCAACATGCCGTTCTGGAGCGACAGCCCGTGGATCGCGCCGCTGTTCCTCGCGTCGGCGGCCTCGACGGGTATGGCCGCGCTGCTGCTGCTGCTGCTGCTCACGCGCAGCCCGGCCCCGCGCGACTCGATTGCCAGCCTCGAGCGCACCGACCGCTGGGCCATGCTGCTTGAGCTGGTGCTGCTGATCGCCTTTTTGCTCTCGCTCGGCGGCCTGGCGCCCGCGCTGCTGGCTAGCCCCTACGGGCTGCTGCTGATCGGCGGGACGCTGGTGCTCGGCGTGCTGCTGCCGCTGCTGCTGAGCTGGCGCCCGCGCCTGCTTGGCGCGCGCAGCACGGCGGTGGGCGCCGGCCTGGCGCTGCTGGGCGGCCTGGCGCTGCGCTATGCGATCGTCATGGCCGGGCAGTACGCGGCGCTGGCGGGGCGCTAGCCGAGAGGAGCATACCGTGCCGACACAACGACGGATCGCGCTGGCGCTGCTTGCGCTGGCCCTGCTGGCGGCCTGTGGGCCGGAAGACGGCCGGGCGCGCGGCGGCGGCAGCGGCGGCGACGCAAACAACAAGCCCGCGGTTATGCAGCCGAAAAGCAAGGTGTTCGACGAGCCGGTGCCCGGAACGCCGTAGCGCCAGGGAGGTGCAGCTGAAACATATGGCCGAACTTCGCCCAGCCGACATCGCCACATTCCTGCTCGCCTCTGGCGACCTGCTGCCACGCCAGCGCGCGCGCGACCAGCAGGCCGACCTGGCGGGCCTGGCGATCAAGCGCCGCGTGCTCGACATGGTGGTGTCGTACGACCCGCCGCCCGCCGAGCTTGAGGCTGCGCTCATGCGTATCGCGCACGAGCTGGGGCCACCATCGGGCCCGGCGCGCGCGATCTGCGCCCTTGTGCGCGACGAGCTGGCCGACACAGCCGCCACGCCCGAGCTGCTGGCCTGGTTGATCGACGAGGCGCTGCGCGAGGGGGCAGCGCCGCAGCAGCGTCGATGAAGCCTCATAAACACGAGTTTACGCGCCGTCCTCTCGCGTGGGAGGCTCGGAGGGCGGCAAAGCCGCCCCCCCACCGCGCAACTCGTGTAATAAACAGGACTTACGCGGTCGCCTGCGATATCGGCTCCTTCTGCCTGCGGCGGCATGGTACTTCGCTTTCTTTTGTCCTGGGAAGGTGGCGCAAAGCGCCACCTTCCCAGCACCATCCATAAAAAAGTACCGCTCTGCCGAAGGCAAAAACGCGCACCGCGTAAGCCCTGTAATAAACAGGATCGTACCGCACTGGAAAGCTGGTTTGAAGCAGGTAGGTTCAAAACTATGCACCTATTCCGCCGACCCAAGCCCGACACGCCAGAGCTGGCCGACGCACTCAGCCGCCTGGCCCAGCTCGCCGAAGCAGTGCCGGCCCTGCGCGACGCCGCCACGCTTCAGGGCACGCTGCTGCGCGCCTGCTACGCCGATCCCGCCGAGGTTGGCGTGTTCGGGCTCACGGCCGAGCACGCCGCCGCCAAGCTGGCCGGCGGCACGCCGCTGCTGCACGGCGAAGCGGCGCCGATCGACCTGGCCGCAGTCGCCAGGCAGCTGCCCCGGCTGGCCGGCGCCATCGCCAGCTACGCCGAGCCCGGCGCAGCCGCCAGTATCGCCGCCGCCGTCCGCGCGGGCACGCTCGATGGAGCCGCGCTGGCGCGCGCCGCGCTCGGCGGCGACGCCAACACGGTACGCCAGCGCGCCGACGAGCTACACCTCAGCGGCGATCTGCTGAGCACACTGCTGCGCTTCAGCCTGTTTCCCGCGCTCACCCGCCTGGCGGCCCAGCTCGCGCCCACGATCGAGGTGGCGGCCTGGGGCCAGGGTTTCTGCCCGCTCTGCGGTAGCGCGCCGCTGCTCGGCGAGCACCGCGGCCTCGAGCAGCGCCGCTACCTGCGCTGCGGGCTGTGCGCGAGCGCGTGGCCGGTCGACCGGCTGTGGTGCCCGCACTGCGGCACCCGCGAGCACGAGCACCTCGGCTACCTCCATGTCGAGGGCGACGAGCAGCGCCGCGCCAGCACCTGCGAGCAGTGCCTTAGCTACCTCAAGGTGCTGGCCACGCTCGGCCCGCTCGCACCGCTCGATCTGCTCGTCGCCGACATCGAGACGCTGCCGCTCGACCTGGTTGCGCTCGAGCGCGGCTATATCACCCTCTAGTGTAGAATCAGCTCTGGCTTTGTGGTGCGGTCGCGACGGCGACCGCACCACAAAGCCAGATGTGTTTTCCCTCCCTGACAGGGGAGGACGTTGCACGAGCTCTGGTAGAAGCAGCTCTACCATTTACAATTTGCGCTTTGCAAACTACAATGCCGCCTATGCCAGATCCAATCTCCGAGCTAGACTATATCGAGTTCGACGGCGAGCGCGCCACGCGCGTCGCCCGCCCGGTGATCGCCGAGACGCCCTGGGTGCTGTATGTCAACCGGCGCGAGCTGCTGACTTTTATGTGCTCGCCGGTGGGGCTGCACCAGCTCGCGCTCGGCTTCCTGGTGTCCGAGGGCGTCATCGCCGAGCTGGGCGACGTGTGGCAGCTTAAGGTATACCTCGACGAAGATCGCGTGTATATGTTCTTCCCCGAGGCCGGGCTCGACGGCGAGCTGGCGATGCCGACGTGCGCCGAGGCGACCGGCAGCATCGACGTGCGCCTGCGCGCCCCGCTCGCCGCGCGCCCCGAAAAGCGCATCCTTACCTCGGGCTGCGGCGGCGGCGTCACCTTCGACGACCTCTCGGGCGAAAGGCCGCCGCTGCGCGGCGACGTGCAGGTCAGCGCCTCGCAGATCGGCGAGCTGATGCACCAGCTGAACCAGGGCGCCACGCTGTACCGCGCCAGCCGCGGCGTGCATACCTCGGGCCTCGCCAGCGCCGAGCGCCTGCTGGTGCAGGCCGAAGATGTCGGCCGCCACAACACGCTCGACAAGATCCGCGGCGCGTGCCTGCTGCGCGGCCAGCCCACCCGCGACCACCTGCTGCTCAGCAGCGGGCGCATCTCCACCGAGATGATCACCAAGGCGCGCAAGATGGAGGTGCCGATCGTTATCTCGCGCACGTCGCCGACGATCGCTTCGATCCGGCTGGCGCAGCGCTGGAACATGACGCTGATCGGCTATGTGCGCGGCCGCCAGATGCGCGTCTACACCGGCGCCGAGCGCGTGCTGTTCCGCTAGCCCCGGCACACACAACGCGCGGGGCGGCGATGCCGCCCCGCGCGTTGTGTGTGCCTGCAGGTGCGCCTAGTCGCCGGCCGGCGCGCAGGCCAGCACTGCGTCGGCCAGCTGCTCGGCCGCCTCGGCGGGCTGCCACACCGTCACCGACGCGTCGATCGCGCCCTGGCCGAACGCGCGCGCCACCGAGATGCGGTGGTGCCCATCGCGCACGTAGTAGTCGTCGCCGATTTGGATCAGCTCGACCGCCGGAAGCGCATGGCCCAGCGCCCAGGCGGTGGCCACGCTCAGCCAGCGCGCCCGCGTATACTCCTGCAGCGGCGCGAACGCATGGTCAAAATCGCGCATGCGATCCTCGCTGCCCACAATCCTCGCCAGCGGCACCGGCCGCACTGCCGGGTCGCGCACCGGCTGGTGGCCGCCGTGCCGCGCCGGCAGCTGGCGCAGGCGATTCGAGCGCCGCAGAAGCCGCGACCAGATCGCGCGCGCCCGGCTGCGCACTAGCTGCCGGCGGTACAGCTCGATCACCTGGATGTGCGTCTGCAGGATGAGATCGCGCTCGACGCCGGGGAGCGGCAGCCCGGCCTGGGCACCACTGCGGTAGATCTCAAACATTGAAGCGCTCCTTCCACAACCCCTGCCGCCGGCCACATTCCGGCACCATCAGTCTAGCAGCACGCACACGCAGGGGCATGTGCCAAACGTTCGATCTGCGCTTCAATATTTCGACGGGGCTGGGTCAGCCTTGCGGCTGAGTAGAGTACTCAGCCTGATTGTGGCGTGGCGCCTCGTGATACGGTATCGTAGAAGCTATTTTTAACCGGAACCCAATACATGGAATGGTTCAGAAAGCGGTACAATAAACATGCATGCGAATGCATTGTAGGCGAGGCTGCTGTGTGAAGAACGTTAGGCAATTATGCACGCATGGGATGATCCGATCGACCTGAGCACCCGTGCCGGCAGGCGCGAGATCCTCAATAGAACGCTGCGCACAAATCTTCCGCCGGTGGCGCTCGGCCTGAGCGTGCTGTATGTGCTGCTGGCGCTGAGCCACAGCCTGCTGCTCCAGCCGCCCGCCCGCACGTTTATGGTGTCCACCGCGCTTGCCTCGGCGCTGCTGCTGGCGGGGCTATGGTGGCTGCTGCGCCGCGTCACGCCGCCGACCTGGCTGGCCCACCCGATCAGCGCGGGCATCGCCGGCGTGATCCTGTTCAATAGCCTGCTGCACATGGCGCTCATCCCCGAGCCCAAGCAGTCGACAAACATCGCCCTGCTAATGGTTGGCATCGGCAGCCTGTTCCTCTCGCTGCCCTGGTTTGCCGGAATCGCCGCGCTGACGCTTGTGGGCTGGGGCGCGATCGTCTGGCAGGCGCCGCCCTCGGCCGACTGGGTGCACTTCGGGTTTATGCTCGGCCAGGCTACGCTGCTGTCGCTGCTGATCCTGCTGGTACGGCTGCGCACTCACCTGCGCATGGAGCGCCTGCACCAGCGCGAGCAGGCGCGCGCCGGCGAGCTGGCCAGGGCGCTCGAGACGCTGCGCCAGCGCGAGGATACGCTGCGCCGCCAGGCCCTGACGTTCGCGCATATCTCCGATGGCGTGGTTGTGCTCGACCAGGCCGGCTGGGTGATCGACTGCAACCGGGCAGCCGAGCAGCTCTTCGGCCACTCGCGCGCCGAGCTGATCGGGCCGCCTGCGGTTACGCCGCGCGGCGTGGCCGTGCTGCCGTTCGCGCACGTGGTGGCGGCGCTGGCGCCCGGCGCTCAGTGGAGCGGCGAGCTGCCATTCATGCGCCAGGATGGTACGTGGGGGGTGTGCGAGGTTACGGTGCTGCCGATTGGCGACGACAGCGCCTGGATCGCGACGCTCGCAGTGTGCCGCGATATCACCGAGCGCAAGCGCACCGAGCAGGCGCTGTACCGGGCCAAAGACGCCGCCGAGGCCGCCAGCCGCGCCAAGAGCGCCTTTCTGGCAAACATGAGCCACGAGCTGCGCACGCCGCTCACGGCGATCATCGGCTACAGCGAGCTGCTCGAAACCGAGGTCGGCCAGAACTCCCGGCTGCACGACGACCTCGGCAAGATCCAGAACGCCGGCCAGCACCTGCTCCAGCTGATCAACGACGTGCTCGACCTGAGCAAGATCGAAGCCGGCAAGGTCGACCTGCAGATCGGCCCGTGCGACCTCGCTCAGCTTGTCGAGGATGTCGCCACCGCCATGCGGCCGGTGGTCGAGCGCCAGCATAACCGCTTGTGCCTGGCGGCCAGCGCGGCAAACGCTAAGATCTACACCGACGCCGTCAAGCTGCGCCAGGTGCTGATCAACCTGGTGAGCAACGCCGCCAAATTCACCGAGCACGGCGCCGTCACGATCGCCGTCGATGAGCACGCCGACGAGCAAAATCGCCGCTGGCGGCTGCGCGTGTCCGACACTGGCATCGGCATCGCGCCCGAGGATATGCACCTGCTGTTCCAGGATTTCCAGCAGATCAATGGCGGCATCGCCAGCGTGCGCGGCGGCACCGGCCTGGGCCTGGCGCTTAGCCGGCGCCTGTGCGAGCTGCTCGGCGCGGCGATCACCGTCGAAAGCCAGCCCGGCGTCGGCTCGACGTTCACCGTACACCTGCCCGACGCGATCGGGCCGGCGCGGCTGTAGTACACTCCGTTTGATTGCTTTGTTTTTGCGATGCTCTGCCCGGCTTCGCCGGGCAGAGCATCGCAAAAAGAATAAAGAATAGAGATACCGAAGCAAGTACCGCTCTGCCGAAGGCTCAGCGCGCCAACTGCGTACGTCTTCCATCTATCACTCGGGTATGCGAAAGATCGGCAGCTGCAACCCTCGCCAAATAGCAAACAGCCGCAGCGCAACCACCACAACGATGCCGACCCCAAACGCGTACGAGCGCTGCAGCCCCAACGCTTGCAAGAGTAGGTAGCAAACGATGCCCACGATTGCGGCAGTGGCGTAAATATCTCGCCGCAGGATGAGCGGCACCTGCGCCGTAATCACATCCCGCAGCATCCCTCCGGCTGCGCCGGTCATCGTACCCATCAGCACCACGATGATCGGCGGGCACAGCGCCGCCTCTGCTACCTGGGCGCCAGACAGCGCAAACAGCGCCAATCCCAGGGCATCGGCCACGAGAAGCGCATTGCCTGGCAGTGAAGCTACCCGCACATAGCCAACGGTCAGCAAAGCTGACGCCATGATCACCAGCAGGTAGTGTGCGTCGGTGATCCAGAAGATTGGATGCCGATTCAAGAGCAGATCGCGGAGCGTGCCTCCCCCGATCGCCGTAATGGCCGCAATAACAACGACCCCGAGCAGATCCAGCCCCCGGCTACGCGCAGCCAGCACACCGCTCGCCGCGAAGACGGCAACACCTACAAGATCGAGGTAGTAAAGAATCACACGATGCCTCAGTATGCCAAACAGATTGGTGCTTACACCAAATTCGCTTGATTACTGACACTTTGGTGGGGGTTTGGGGCGGCTTCGCCCGCCCCATTTCTTATTGTGTTGCACAACGTGGCGAAGCCACGTTGTGCAACACAATCGATACATGATCAAGCGAACAGCGTATTAGTACAGGCTACCGCTGGCTCGATCCGAGTTTTCAGGACAAATCAGCGCTGTTTTTCTAGCGCTTGCGCGCGCGGTAGCGCGCGATCAGCGTATTTGTCGAGCTGTCGTGCGCCAGTGTGGGCGCCTCGGCCGCCTCAAGCTCGGGCACGATGCGGTTGGCCAGCTGCTTGCCCAGCTCGACGCCCCACTGGTCGAATGGGCCGATGCCCCACACCGCGCCCTGCGTGAACACGCTGTGCTCGTACAGCGCCACCAGCTTGCCAAGCATCTCGGGCGTGAGCTCGTCGGCGAGCAGGCTGTTGGTCGGGTGGTTGCCGGCGAAGGTGCGGTGCGGCACCAGATCCTCGGCGGTGCCCTCGGCGCGCACCTCGTCGGCCGTCTTGCCAAACGCCAGCGCCTCGGTCTGCGCGAACATATTCGCCATCAGCAGGTCGTGGTGGCGGCCGAGCGGGTTGAGCGAGCGCGCGAAGCCGATGAAATCGGCGGGGATGAGCTTGGTGCCCTGGTGGATCAGCTGGTAGAACGAGTGCTGGCCGTTGGTGCCCGGCTCGCCCCAGTAGATCGGCCCGGTCTGATAGCTCACCTGGCGGCCGTCGAGCGTGACGCTCTTGCCGTTGCTTTCCATCGTCAGCTGCTGGAGGTAGGCCGGGAAGCGCTTCAGGTAGTTGTCGTACGGCAGGATGGCCACCGTCTGCGCGCCGAAGAAGTTGTTGTACCACAGCGTAATCAGGCCGAGCAGCACCGGCAGGTTGCGCGCAAACGGCGCGGTGCGGAAGTGCTCGTCCATGGCGTGGAAGCCCGCCAGCATCGCGCGGAAGTTCTCGGGGCCAAGCGCGATCATGGTCGAAAGCCCGATCGCCGAGGTCATCGAGTAGCGCCCGCCGACCCAATCCCAGAAGCCGAACATATTGTCGGTGTCGATGCCGAACGCCTGCACTGCTTTGGCATTCGTCGACACGGCCACGAAGTGCCGGGCCACCGCCGCCGCGTCGCCCAGCGCCGCCAGCAGCCACTCGCGCGCGCTGGTGGCGTTGGTCATGGTCTCGATCGTCGTGAAGGTCTTCGACGAGATAACAAACAGCGTCTCGGCCGGGTCGAGGTCGCGCGTGGCCTCGGCGAAGTCGCTGCCGTCGACATTCGACACAAAGCGAAAGGTCATGTCGCGCTGGCTGTAGTGCTTGAGCGCCTCGTAGGCCATCACCGGGCCGAGGTCCGAGCCGCCGATGCCAATATTCACCACGTTGCGGATGCGCCGGCCGGTGAAGCCCAGCCAGCCGCCGCCGCGCACCTGGTCGGCGAAGCGCGCCATACGCTCGAGCACGGCATGCACCTCGGGCACCACGTCGGCGCCGTCGACGACGATCTGGGCGCCTTTGGGCGCGCGCAGCGCAACGTGCAGCACCGCGCGGTTCTCGGTGCGATTGATCTTCTCGCCACGGAACATCGCGTCGATCTGCTCGCGCAGGCCGATCTCGTCGGCCAGGCGCAGCAGCAACCCGATTGTCTCGTCGGTCAGGCGGTTCTTCGAGTAGTCGAAGTACAGCCCCAGCGCTTCAAGCGTCATGCGCTCGCCGCGCTGCGGGTCTTCGGCGAACAGCTGGCGCAAATGCGCCGCCCCGATCGTATCGTAGTGCGCCTGGAGCGCCTTCCAGGCTGGTCGCTCTGTCAGGCCGGCGGGTGTATCTGGCATTGGTTCCTCCTCGTGCAGGCGGATCGGCGTGCATCTCACGGTGTGGCACTCTGCATACCCTGGGCCACAGCCCGCATAGTATAGAGCGAAATCGCGCGCGCTACAAAACCTGTTTCTGTGCGGGCGGCACCGGCGTTCGGCCTCACCCCCGCGCCCCCTCTCCTGAAAGAAGCGGGAGAACACACGGCAGGTGGCGGTTGCGGCTTTGCCCCACCTGCCTGCTCAAAGCCGCCGCCCGCCGCAGTGTGCCGCGCGCGCCCCAATGATCATGGCTCGCCTACACGCTCTGATGAGCAGCGCGATACGTTTGAAACGGGCGCCAACTTCTTTGAAACAGACGCCAACTTCTTTGGAAGACAAGCCTACATGTTTGGAAGGCAAGCCTACATGTTTGGAAGGCAAGCCCACACAAAACTCCTGGCCGGCCGGCGCGGCCCATAGCTTCGCATACCTCTTGTATAATCCAGGCCAATCGCTGGCGGAGACCCAGCCGCCCGCTGTGCAATCGGAGCAATCTGTGGACGAACGGCCTACCCGTGGCTGGTGAGCGAGGGCCAGGCGGGGCTGGCGCGGCGGCGATCGGCCACAGTTCAGCAGATCTGCCGAAGGCTCAGCTATAGATAGCAACAGCGATTAATCCTGCCACGCTCGCAGGCATCGGCAGCTATGCGCCTATTCGCAAAGCTTTACGCCGTACCCCTTGCCACTTCGCGAATCTGTGCTATGATTTGCTCGACCACCATGCCAGCAGGAGGGTCGCGCCATATGCTTCTTCACCCGATGTGCCACCACTTTTGAGCGCATACTTTTCGCTTGCCGAGCGAGAGTATATGGGAGGATCGCTGTTTGGAGCGGGGCGCAGTTGTATATACTTGTACACACGTGTACGTAATAGTCATAGCTGCTCAGATAAAAGGTATAATTGTCAGTCTAATAATGAGTTGGTTCGCAATCAAACCCCGATCACGTATCAATATGACAATGCATGTCACAAATCTATGGTACTATCAGCCGCGACAGATATCATATTAGTTTGGAGAAAACCGATATGGAAGATCTAACGATTCGGGCAATCTTAAATATGGTCAAGAGTGGAAGCATCCGCATTCCAACTTTCCAAAGAGGATTTGTGTGGGATGCAGATAAAGTCGCATTTTTAATGGATAGTATCTATAAAGGATATCCAATCGGCTCGCTTCTTCTTTGGCGTACCAAAGAGAGGCTGAAGTTCGAACGAAAACTCGGGCCATTCTCACTACCTGAGCCTGATGTTGACTACCCTGTGGATTATATTCTCGATGGTCAGCAGCGTGTTACTTCTATCTTTGGAGTTTTTCAAACAGATATCCCTCAAGATATTGATAATGACTCCCCTTGGATGAATATATTTTACGATCTAAGGGCTGGCTTAAATGCACAGGAATCTCAGTTTGTCGCACTCAACCCTGGAGAGGCAGATCCATCGCGATATTTCCCCCTTAAGACTTTATTTGATACAGTCGCGTATCGCAAAGCAACTCGTGACCTGGACGACGCTCTCGCCGAGCAAGTTGATAAGATTCAAACGCGTTTTAAGGAAGCAAGAATACCTCATCAGATGATTTCGACGGATGACAAGACCACTGTAGCTATAGTATTTGAGCGTGTTAATCGTCGTGGAGTCCCATTAGATACACTCCAACTGTTAACCGCTTGGACTTGGAGCCAAGACTTCCATCTCCAGCAGCAATTTGACGATCTAACAGCAGATTTAAAACCATTTGGGTTTGATGATGTTGGCGAAGATAGCAACCTTCTACTAAGGTGCTGCTCTGCTGTCCTATCGAGAGATGCTTCTATAGAAACTCTGATTACGCTTAATGGATCTACAGTTCGCACTCGATTTGCAGAAGTAATCAATGGATTAAAAGGAGCTATTGATTTTCTTCGATCAAATTTACACATATTCTCATTAGATAACCTTCCATATCCATATTTACTAGTACCACTTTCAGTGTTCTTCGCGACCCCTGGCAACCAACAAGTACGTATGAGCAACGACCAGCGTAGCACAATTCTTCGATGGTTCTGGCGTGTGTGCTTTACAAAGCGATATAATAGTCAGCCTATTAAGACTGTGCAAGCGGATATCGACTCTATAATCAAACTTCGTGAAGGCCAACCTACGGACCTTGGCAACTTCAGCTACACCCCTTTGAATGCTGATTCGTTTCGTCATGATCTCTTTCGAGTCAACAATGTTAGCACCAAGACTTTTGTTCTAATGCTTGCACAAAGTCTTCCGCGCAGTTTTATCAGTGGCAACGCTATATCTCTTCAGAGCGTCTTGCGCGACTACAACAGAAATGAATTTCATCATCTATTTCCGCGCTCATTCCTAAAGAACCAGGGGACATTGCCATATGATCCAAACTGCCTAGCTAACTTCAGTTTTATGTCGCGAGCTGATAATAATGCGCTTGGTGGTGTGGCACCGAGTATATATAAAGCAAAAATGCCTAGTAATATGGCTATCGTGAATGAAATCCTACAGCACGACTTGTGCCCAACATCGCTCTTTGAAGACAAATTTGAGCCATTCATAGATGAGCGTGCTCAACTACTTGCCAATATCGGCAACGAATTAATGAGTTAGGCTCTTTCTGATAATTCGAAACCGTGTAGACACTAGCCGTATTTTGCAGCCATTCTTATATCGAATTGCTTCTTGAAATGCCAATATCGCTGCTAATCTCAGGCTCTTTTTAATCCGAAACCGGATTGTCAGAAAGAGCCTAAGGCTTATTTCAGTCTGTAACGTGTAACAGGCGAGCAAATTAAAAGCCTTATAGCGGCTACGGCCGAACAAGCGTATGCAGCCCGACGCCGCTGCGCGTCGACAAGATCGGGACGATTTTTAACGTTGGATATGGCGTGAGTGCTTTCCCGATCTATCGTGGCGGCGCGGCTGATGCGCGATCGTTCGGTGGCAATTCGCTACTGCAACTCGTACGTCAGAACTGACATTTTTGTCATCCACTCTAATCACAATACCTCTTGATCACGCTCGTTACAATATCTAGGAGAACATCATGGATTATATTCTTCAGAATATCAACAAGAAAATTAATTTCTACACCGCAACAAAAAAATCCCGAGAACTTACGGAGTATTATCGCGTTAAAGTAGAATATTGCTTGTTTTTAGCTTTGGGATATCTATGGAATGAGAATATAAATAATATTGACTCAGATACCAAATCTTACGTTTTCGAGAAAATACAAAATCCATCTATTGGCACAGTAATCGACGTTTCTCGTCGTCTCGACATTCAAAAGGAACTTTTCTTAAATAAAAAATTTAATAATACAATAAATAGCTACCCAACAATCCGAAATGACAGAGTCGGACATGGTTATACTTTTCAGGACTCAGAGGAATCATATGTCCGCAGTATTTCATCTCTGGCAAATTCACTCACTGATGCAGCACCCCTTTTTCGACAGCAACATGACATTATTGTTGTGCTTGATCAAGATGAAACAAAATACACTGGCATTAATTATAAAGCAGATGGGGTCAATTATAAACCTTGGGCTTGTCCTAAACAAATAGCTTCTTTCCAAGTAGGAAGTTTTTACCTATTTTCAGATCAGAAATTCTACTATAGAATTTCACCTTTTATCTATGGCACTAGTGAAGAGGAATTCTTTATATTTCGGAACATTACTGAAATTCTGTCAGGAAGAGTTCAATATAATCAGATCTTTCGAACAGTAAATATAATGCTTGACTGGAGTGAGTTAAGCAATGTCTCTATCGAAACCACAAATTTCCGCAGGAAAAGTATTAATGGAACTATTATTAGTGTTTTGAATAAAAACTATAAGAAATACATCGAAGTAGGAACAATGAAAAAGAAAATTACAAATTTTCTCTTGAAAGATCGTGCATCTGTATGTGCAACAATATGGGGCCACGGTGGTGTTGGGAAAACAGCAACTGTTCAGAGTATATGCGAGGATCTGGCGAACGGTTCAACCAAACGATTTGATTATATAGTATTTACATCTGCAAAAGATAGATTTTACAATTATTTCACTGGTAATATTCAGGAAATTGAGGAAAACACTGAAACATACGAGGCCTTTATTAGGCACATTAACTGTGTGATCTGTAATCAAGATACACCAGATGAAAGTCTTATTATTACTAACCAAAGTAAAACGCTACTAGTTGTTGATGACTTCGAGACATTCCCTAGCGAGGAGAAAAAAAAGATTGAGGATTTTATCAGAAAACTTGATATTAATCGACACAAAGTTCTTGTTACAACTAGAGCAAATCTTATCATTGGCGATGAGTTTCAAACCAATGAGCTTGACCTAGACGAAACACGTGCATTTCTTATTGAGATTCTTCGATCTGAATTTACTAACGATCATGTACAGAATCTGGAGGCCGACTTGGGGACAAACGACCGCCACAAACTAGTGCATGAAATCACAAATGGTAGGCCTCTGTTCGTGTATCAATTTGCATATATTTGGATGCAAAGTGGAACAATTGAGTCCGCACTAGCAAGAAATATTAAGCAAGAAAAATCTGCAATTGATTTTCTATATGGACGTATATATGATTATTTATCTCCTCTTGCCAAAGATATTTTTGTGATCATGGGACAGATTGTTACTGACAGTGACTTAACTAATCTCATAGAAAAGGTGAGATATATTCTTAATCAGGAAAATAATGATCGATTTAATGACGGAATTCGAGAATTAGAAAAACTGCGCATTATAGAGGTTGTGGAGTCGAAATTCTTTCGAGTATACTCGAAAGAGATTCTGCAGACCATGTCTCTATATTTTGACAATAGAAATGATACTTTTCGCCGAAATACTATTTCTAGAATACCCCATGTAACCAAGGACAGAAAACTGGATAATGACCAAGCGCTATTACTAAATGCAAACACTGCTCGCGTCTCTCGCACTGAGCAAGAAGTTATAAGTCTTTATAGAGGCATTATCAATAGATCAAATAGTGCTTTTAAGATTAGACTGCAAGCCATCACAAATCTAGCAGACTATCTCTTTAATAGCAGAGGCAAGAAAGACGAGGCTGTGAAATTATTAAAAGATCACGAGCACTTATTCAATGAAGAGCATGCTTTTTCTCGCCTATATGCAACTTATTCCTGGGCGACTGGAAGGAAGGAGGAAAGTATTCAAATCCTTTCTGAATATTGTGCAAGAAAACCAATGCAATATCAAGAAGATAGAAATATCAGGTTTGAATTAACCGGACTATTAATCACATATCGATCACTTGATGCTATTCAAAGAAAGGAAGAATTAAAGGAAAAGAGACGTTTCGAAGAAATAACATTGGGAGAGTATGATGAAGAGAATCTTAAAATAAAGAACTTACTTTTTGATATCTGCCATCAACATGGTACGTATTTTTTTCGAGCACTAAGACAAATGGAAGATATTCAGCGACTAACTTCTGGAGCGCGACAGAATATAGTTTCAGCTTTATACCAGTACGCGAATGTTAATATCAGGTTAAATAGATACGGCGAGGCCATCGAAATTTGTGAATTTGCAATCGTCCACTTCCCAACACATTTTGCGGACCAATTCCGAAGCAAAATCGATTTTTGTCGTCGAAAAATGACATACCGATGATTATTAACCACCGAACAAACGCGTGCAGCCAACGCCGCTAGGCGTCGAGCGAGATCGGGCCTTTTTGAAGCCATCTTAGGCTCTTTCTGATAATTCGAAATCGTGTAGACACTAGCCGTATTTTGCAGCCATTCTTATATCGAATTGCTTCTTGAAATGCCAATATCGCTGCTAATCTCAGGCTCTTTTTAATCCGAAACCGGATTGTCAGAAAGAGCCTATGCAGCGCGCTCGCGGCAACTGAACGCCAAAGTATTGGGCCGCTACCCTGGTATACGGTTATCCTACCGGTTAGCTGGTCAGCGAACGCCAACCGCCTGTGCTTACTG
Source organism: Kouleothrix sp. (assembly GCF_046328425.1). Lineage (NCBI taxonomy): Bacteria > Bacillati > Chloroflexota > Chloroflexia > Chloroflexales > Roseiflexaceae > Kouleothrix > Kouleothrix sp. The sequence goes on along the minus strand of NZ_JAXLWP010000012.1, from coordinate 42,902 downwards.
GTCGGACGTTTTGCAATCCGCTCGAACTATCCCGTATCTCCGCTTCGTGAGATGTTCCCAATGTATGTTACTATTCCAGCACTCGAATTGGTGCGGAGATTCTTGGGATTGTGTGTTGCGACACCCGGCAATTGAGGAGAGACGCATGCAGATCACACTCACAAGCATACTGGTCAACGATCAAGAGCAGGCCTTGCACTTCTATACCACGGTACTCGGCTTCGAAAAGAAGAATGACCTCCCCATGGGTACATTCCGCTGGCTCACCGTCTCCTCACCTGAAGGCGCATACGGTGTTGAGCTTGTGTTAGAGCCACTCGGTTTTCCGCCCGCGCTGCTCTACCAGAAAGCGCTGTTTGACGCTGGGATACCGGCCACAGCCTTCATATCCGCTGACATTGCTGCTGAATACCAGCGCCTCAAGGAGCGTGGGGTCACATTCCGTGGCGAACCGACGAGTATGGGTCCAATCACGGCAGTGTTGTTTGAAGACGGTTGTGGGAATTTGATCAACCTGGTGCAGCCAGGAGCCTAACTCATACCAACTCCGTTTGATTACTTGTGTTTTCTTGTGCGGCGCCCGGCACGCCGGGCTCCTACAGAAAAGAAATTTGGGGGCGGCTTCGCCGCCCCCAACCCCCCACCAAAGTGTAAGTCATCAAGCGAATTTGGTATCACATTCGGGGAACACCCAGCTCTGCTGTCATGCACCTTCCTGGAAAATCATCGGCTGCGGGCGAACACGCGCTGCACCCGGCCGCTTCGCGCGCGAGATCCTAGCGATTTCACCAATCAGGTGCGGCGCGCTCGCGGCAGCTGATGCGCAATCGTTGATCCGCAAGGCAATCACGAATCAAGCAACAAATGAACGGCTAGTCCGGTCGCTCGATCTTGTAGGCAGCGATGCCACGCTCTCGCATGGCACCTAATTCGCTTCGGCCTCGACGCGTTCGACTATGTATCCGGGGGTATATACAACCATGAACATACAGGCGCGCCCGTATCGCGATCTCGCCGATCTTGCCTCCATGCGATACCTAGTTATGGTCGGACGCCAGGCCACTATTCCCGCTTCGTACATGCACCCCGGCTATTTGGACTGGGCAACGCACTACCCGCCCGCTGACCAGGCCATCCATCACAACTTGCGCGTATGGGAAGACGCCGATGTAGATCCGCCAACTCTCGTGGCGTGGGCGATTTTTGCGCATAACGAGGGGAGTTTTGATCTGTTTGTACATCCCACCCTGCATGGCACGCCGCTGCACGAGCGCATCATGGATGAGTATGTGGCGTGGGCTGAGACACGCGCTCGTGCCGTTGGCCTGAACAAGCTTTGGCCATTCTGGGCGATGGACTACGACACGGTTTTGATACGGCTGCTGCAGGCGCGTGGCTTTGTTGCCGGCCCCATTGGTCTGCCGGCTCCGCTTTTCGAACGGACACTCGACGAGCTGCCCACGATTCAGCTGCCAGAAGGCTTTACTGTACAGGGGGTACGCAATCGGGAAGATGGCCGGCTGCGGGCGCAAGCGACCCACGGCGCATTCCATCCCAACGACGATTGGGAGGCATACGCGGCGGAGTATGCGCGCTTTATGGACTCTGCCGTGTATGACGGTGCGCGAGATCTGTTTGTGCGCTCACCCGATGGGCACGGCGCGTCAGCGTGTACGATCTGGTTCGATGCAGTGAATGGCGTGGGCCTGTTTGAGCCGGTGGGTACGCATCCGGATTTTCAGGGCCGGGATCTGGGCAAGGCTGTAATGGCCGAAGGGCTGCGCTGCATGAAAGCTGCCGGCATGCGACAGGCGGTCGTCGGTTTTGATCCGAGCAATCGATCCGCGCTTGCACTCTATACGTCGATGGGGTTTCGAGCATCATCATATTTTACCTTTCCTCAAAAAGAAGTCTGATAAGGTAGTACTTCGCTTTCTTTTGTGCTGAGATGCTGGCGCTTTGCGCCAACATCTCAGCACCATTCTGAAACAGTACCGCTCTGCCGAAGGCAAAAACGCGCACCGCGTAACTCGTGTGAAGAACGAAGGAGAGAAGATGCCAAATACATTTCACAGCGTTATTCCAGAGCTTGCTGTGCCTGATGTCATCGCCACGCTCAACTGGTATCGCGATGTTCTTGGCTACAGTATTGAGGGCCAAACAGAAGACTATTTTGGCTCGGTTCTTCGAGGGCGTGTAAACTTCTACATCCGTAAATCCGATGCATCCTTTCCCGCCAGCTATTCTGTCTTCGTCGACGAGGTTGACGAATTGTGCCAATCATTTCAAGACCGTGGCGCAACCATTGTCGAGCAGCCCGAAGATAAGCCTTGGGGGTACCGGCAATTCACGCTCGAAGACCTGAATGGCTACCGCTTCCATTATTTTCGGTTTTCAGACGGTGTGGAGTAAAAAAGCGCTTCGGATAGCAACAGCGCGTCTTTGTGCCTTTGTGGCTAGCGATAAAAGAAAGGAATTTTTGCAAGATGTCAAGGGAGCCCAGGTAACGCGCAGGGCTCGTGCAATGTCTTTCGACCCCTCCCCCTATCCCCCTACCCTGACAGGGGAGGGGGTAACACATCTGGCTGTGATGTCGCGAGCGGCCCATTCCGGCCGCTGTCGGTACATGGGCTGGTGGCCATATATTGGAGGAACGGAGCGACCCGTGGATGTACACACGCAGATTAGCGACTATCTGGCCGCCCAGCCGGAGCGCAAGCGCGGCGACATGCAGGCACTGCACGACATGATCGTGAGGCTGATGCCCGGCGGCCGGCTGTGGTTTCTGGATGGCAAGGACGAGGCCGGCCGAACGGTCTCCAACCCGAACATCGGGTATGGCCTCCTGGCCAGAGTCTACGCCGATGGGCGCACGCGCGAGTTCTATCAGATCGGCCTGAGCGCCAACACAACCGGGATCTCGGTCTACATCATGGGGCTCGACGACAAGACATACCTGGCCGAGACCTACGGCGCTGCGCTCGGCAAGGCGAGCGTGACCGGGTACTGCATCAAGTTCAGCACGCTGCGCAACATCAACCTCGCCGTGCTCGAGGCGGCGATCCGCGACGGGGTTGCGCGCACCAGCGCGTGACGATTCGCGCTGTGCCTATTCACGCCTGTCTGTAGCTGTGTGCGGTTTTCCCGCGCTCCGCTTCGCCTGCCGACTACCTCGGGCGGTACACCACCGTGAAGCCGATCTGCTCCACCTCGGCGTAGCGCCGCTCGATCGCAGCGCGCATCTGGTCGGTCCAGCGATCGCGATCGAGCGGCAGGCCCGGGAACTTAAAGATCAGAATCAGCGCGTACTCCTGGCGCTCGATCGCCTCGAGCAGCGGCGCCTGGTTCCACTTGCCCACTCGGGCGAGCTGCGTCAGCTCGAACGGCTGGAACAGCAGCGGCCGCCCGGCGAGCACCAGCTGGCCGATATCCTCATCGGCCAGCACCGGCCCGTCGGCGGCGCGGATGCGCTCCCCGACGAGCGCCATGTCGGCGCGCGAGTCGAGCCGGAACTGCGAGAAAAGCTGGTAGCTCAGGCCTGGCAGCAGCAGAAAGACCTGCAGCGCCAGCGCCAGCATCAGCGCGTGGCGGATGCGCGGGGCGCGGCGCAGCCAGGCCAGCGCCGCGCCGGCGGCCAAGCTCATTGCCGCGCAGAACTCCAGCAGGTAGTTGATATTTGACCCGACCTTGCCGATCGTCAGGCCCGAGAGCGCCGCGCCCACCGCGTAAGGCAGCAGCAGCCGCCAGGAGCGCTCCCGCGCCGCCAGCAGCGCAAACAGCGCGGTGATCAGCACGAGGATCGGCATAAACATCCCCAGCTCGCCGAGGTACTGCCGGAGCAGCTCGCCCTTCACCTCGTTGACGTTGGCGGTGACGATGTTGAAGAAGAAGCCCCCGCCGGTCGCGAGGTTCAGCAGCACGAACAGGCCCAGGCCAAGGCCGGCCACCAGCCCGGCCAGCGCGAGCGCCTGCCGCCGCAGCCGCTGCATCCACAGCCACACGAACGCCGCCAGCGGCGCGGCCAGCCCGTAGGATTGGCGCGCGTACACGGCGGCCACCAGCAGCAGCGCCACCGCCACGAGCGCCAGCGCGGGCCGCCCCCGCCGATCAGCGTGCGGTCGAGCTTCCTCTGCGCCGCCGGCGGGAGCGGCGAAGAAGCGCACCGTTAGCCACAGCGCCGCCAGGCTAAGACACAGCGCCAGCGCGTCGACGCGGTACAGCGGCCCCCAGTAGCGAGTGTACGGCAGCGCCAGCAGCGTGAGCCCGCCGACCAGCGCGGCCAGGCGGTCGCCCGTCAGCGCGCGCAGGATCAGGCCGGCGAACAGCGCCGCGCCGATCATCGCCAGCCACGAGAGCAGCCGGCCATACCAGAAGGCCGGGCCAAACAGCCAGGCCAGCGGCACCTGAGCGAGCAGGTAAAGCGGCGGATAGTTGGCGATCGTGAAAGGCGCCAGCTGCAGGTCGGCCCGGTAGATGCTCTGGCCGTGAGCTAGCCGCATCGTCTGGTCGAGCAGCGGCGCCTCACCGTAGTCCAGCGCGTAGGGGAAAGCCAGCACCCGCCAGCCCTCGGCCGCAAACACATATGCGCTGAGCGCCAGCACTACCAGCAGCACCCGCGCTGGGCCGCTCAGATCCAGCCAGGCCTGCTGCAGCCGCCGCAGCCGCCGCGAGCTGGCGCGCCGATCTGCCGGCGCATCCGCGCCGGCCGCAAGCTGGCGCTGCAGCGCCAGCGCGAGCAGCGCCAGCGGCCCGCTGACGATCAGCGCGGCCGCCAGGGCCACCACCACGCCAAAGCCAATGTTGCCAAACAGCGAGAGCGCAATTGGCGCAGCACGGTACTTGCTCGCGCTGGTAAAGCCGACGGCGGAAAGAAACCCATTCCAGCCGGCGATGAACCCGATCAGCCCAGCCGCCGCCAGGGCCGGCGCGGCCAGCGGCAGGATCGTGCGGCCGTAGATCCGGAGCGGCAACTGGCTGGCGGCGTCGGCTTCCGCCACCTGTGCGCCGGCAAGATCGCGGAAGCCTGCGGCTAGCAGCGCCACCGTCAGCGGCAGCGTCAGAAGCACGTAGGGAACAATCAGCGGCCAGGGCGTAGTGTACAGCTGCCGATCGCCGCACGCCCCAGCAGACACCTCGCACGAATTGCTGAACAGCAGGTGCAGCGCGCCGATCAGCGCAATCTGCGGCAGCGCGACCAGCGCCAGCGCCGCGTAGCGCATCCCCCGGCCGCGAGCTTCTGGCCGCCCCAGCGCATACGCGGCGGCAGCGCCGAGCAGCAGCGTGAGCGCCACCGCTGCGGCGCTTACGCGCAGCAAGCTGCTCAGCCCGGCCGCAAAGCCTGAACTGCTCAAAACCGCCAGGCTGTTGGCCATCCAATAAGCCGGGATCAGCACGTAGCAGAGCGTGAGCAGCGCGGCCAGCCAGAGCCAGCCAGGCCTGCGGGCGAGCATACTGGTGGATTGGCGCTGTGATTGTGGGGCCATACCTTCCTGCTATCCTCCTCTGCCCACTGCGCTGGGCTGTTGCGAAACAACCAGATCCCGGCCAGCCGCGCCAATACCGGCAAAGCGCGGCGCGGCGCGCGCAAGGCTCACCGCGCGAATGGCGCAGCACGGCGTATCGCTCTCGTCACCAGGTTTGAGCTTAGGCCCATAGCATACCATACCTGTCGCGCCGGAGATTCGGCGCTGGAGCCAGTGCTCGTGCAACGTCTTTCGAGCCCTCCCCCTACCCCCTCCCCTGACAGAGGAGGGGGTGACACATCTGGCTGTGTGCGGCCGCGGCGGCGACCGCACCACACAGCCAACAATAATCCGCCTCTCCCACATGCGGGAGACGGGGAAAGGGGGCGAGGGCCGACTTTGCACCAGCCCTGAAACAATTAGCACAGATGAACTATTCTACGCAATGGCATGGTATAATGGCAGCCCATACCAAAATTTGCCTGATCTCCCGTAGTTGTGCGGCGGCTGTTTCGGTGGCCAGCACATCCGCCAGATCATTGTGGGGGGAAATAACCATGAGCCAGAATGCTCCGCAGCGCCTTTATCTCATGCAGGTTGGATCCATGCCGGAATACCAGATTCCAATTGTGTGCTACCTGGTGCAGACGGGCGACGGCAAGAACATCCTGATTGACAGCGGTCTACCGGAGATCATGCCCGAAGAGGAAACAGAGTTCGAGAATGGGCGCGACGTTATCGAGCAGCTGGCCAGCATTGGCGTAACACCGGGCGATATTGATACCGTCATCTCGACGCACTACGATATCGACCATGCCGGAAGGCACGCGGCATTCACGAAGGCGCGCTATATTGTGCAGCGCGTGCATCACGCGGATGCGGCGAGCAACCCGCGCTTTGCCGCCAATCGCCCCCAGTGGGATCAGCCAATCGAGCGCATCCGGCTGGTCGACGGCGACACGGAGCTGCTGCCGGGGCTGGAGCTGATAGAGACGAGCGGGCATGTGCCGGGGCATCAGTCGGTGCTGGTGCGGCTGCCTAACACCGGCGCGGTGTTGCTGCCGATCGACGCAGTGCCCTTCGCCGAGGGCTTTACCCGCGACGAGCAGGGCGACGAAGGCAACCCAAACGCCGAGGACACCCGCGCCAGCACGATCAAGCTGCTTGATCTGGTCGAGCGCGAGCATATCGGGCTAGTGATTTTCGGCCACGACGCGGAGCAGTGGGAAACGCTCAAAAAAGCGCCTGAGTTTTACGAATAAAAGCATGGCACAAGGCAAATTACTGCTCACCTCGTCCGGCATCACCAACGATCACATCCAATCCGCCCTTGCCGATCTCCTTGGCAAGCCGATCAGCGAGGCAAGCGCGCTATTCGTTCCCACAGCAATCTACGCGTACCCTCAGGGCATACAGCACGCCTGGCAACTGATGAAAGGGCCGGGCGAATTAGGCTGGAAAGCATTGGGCGTGCTGGAGTTAACGGCCTTGCCCAGCCTACCGCAAGAGCTTTGGCTCCCGCAGATCGAGGCAGTGGACGCCATCTTCGTCGGCGGGGGCAACAAGTTCTATCTCAGCTATTGGATGCAGCAGTCCGGGCTGTTTGGCATATTGCCTCGGCTCATCGCCCAAGGCAAGCTCTATATCGGCGCCAGCGCCGGAAGCATGCTCGTCACGCCCGGGCTTAACTTCAATCGCGACCAGCTTCAAAACACCGGCGTCTACTTCGACGATGAATTTGACGAAAGCATGCCGTCGCACGCCGGCAGCGCCGAGACGCTCGGCCTGGTGAATTTTGGCATCCGCCCGCATCTGGAGGCCGGCTATTTTCCCCAAGCAACTGTAGAGGCTGCCGAAAAATGGGCAGCAAAAGCTGAGTACCCGCTCTATGCGCTGGACGATCAGTCGGCCTTGAAAGTTGTCGATGGCAACGTCGCAGTGGTTTCTCAGGGGAAGTGGAAATTCTTCGGCAAGCCGTAACGATAGGACTCTGGAGAGCGGCGCCTCTCAGCGCAGGCGCATCCAATACGCGCCTGCAGCCTTGCAGGCAGGCTCTCACGTTCTCCTACTCCCAAGCTGCTCCAAAGGAGGAAGCAATGGCAACAGTCCGCGAAGGCAACAAAGCCGCACTGGTGGTGGTCGACGTGCAGGTGGGCGTCATGCGCGAGGCGTGGGATGCCCCACGCGTCATCGGAAACGTCGCTCGCGCTGTGGAGCGTGCCCGCGCTGAACACGTTCCGGTGATTTGGGTGCAGCACGCCGACGACGAGCTGCCCGCCGAAAGCCCGCAGTGGCAGTGGGTGCCGGAGCTTGTGCCAGCTGAAGGCGAGCCGCGCGTCCACAAGCAGTTTAATTCGTCGTTTGAACAGACCAACCTGCAGAGCGAGCTGGCAACGCTGGGTGTCTCGCACGTTGTGCTTGCCGGGGCTGCGACCAACTGGTGCATTCGCGCCACAGCCTATGGCGCGCTCGAGCGCGGTTACGACGTCACCCTGCTGAGCGACGCGCACACGACCGAGACGATCCAGCTTCAAAGCGGCGAGGCGATCGAAGCGGCAGATGTCATTCGAGAGCTCAACATCGCCATGCAATGGCTTGCGTATCCGGGGCGGAAGAACGGCACCGCACCTGCCGAACACGTCAACTTCGCGATCCCCGGCGGCGCGCAATAGGCGTATAATATCGCTCTGCCAAAGGCTGAACGCGCCAGCTGCGTAAGTCGTAGAATGTACGAAGGTGCAACCATGACCCACCCCTCTGAACCAACCGCGCCGCGCCAGCTGTACGCCCCGCTGCCGCTGCCGGCGGTTTCGTTCGACGATCAGTTCTGGGCGCCGCGCCGGCGCGTCAACCGCGATCGTACGCTCCCGCATATCTACGCCCAGTGCGCCGCCACCGGCCGCATCGACGCGTTTCGGCGCGACTGGCAGCCCGCGCCCGAGCACGCCCAGCGCAACGGCCGCTGGCAGGGCTCGGCGGTGATGTTCTGGGACTCCGACGTGGCCAAGTGGATCGAGGCCGCCGCCTACAGCCTGGCCACCGACCCCGACCCGCAGCTCGACGCACAGCTCGACGCGCTGATCGCGACGATCGCCGGGATCCAGCAGCCCGACGGCTACCTGAACACATGGTTCACGCACATCGACCCGGCCGGGCGCTGGAGCAACCTGCGCGACTGGCACGAGCTGTACTGCGCTGGCCACCTGATCGAGGCCGCAGTGGCGCACTACGAGGCCACCGGCAAGCGCGCGCTGCTCGACGTGCTCTGCCGCTACGCCGACTACATCGGCGCGACGTTTGGCGCCGCGCCGGGCCAGCGCCGCGGCTACTGCGGCCACCCCGAGATCGAGCTGGCGCTGATCCGCCTGGCGCAGGCCACCGGCGAGCCGCGCTACATGGCGCTGAGCCGCTACTTCGTGAACGAGCGCGGCCGCCAGCCGCACTACTTCGACCAGGAGGCGCTGGCGCGCGGCGCCGACCCGGCCGAGTTCTGGGCCGGCTCGCACGAGTACAACCAGTCGCACCTGCCCGTGCGCGAGCAGCACGAGGCGGTGGGCCACGCCGTGCGCGCGATGTACCTCTACAGCGCCATGGCCGACCTCGCCGCGATCGACGGCGACGCGGCGCTGGGCGACGCCTGCGCGCGGCTGTGGCGCCACCTCACCGGCCGGCGCATGTACGTGATGGGCGGCATCGGCACGTCGGGCACAAACGAGGGCTTCACCAGCGACTACGACCTGCCGAACGAGAGCGCCTACGCCGAGACGTGCGCGGCGATCGGGCTGATCTTCTGGGCCAGGCGCATGCTGCAGCTCGGGCTCGACCGCCGCTACGCCGATGTGCTCGAGCTGGCGCTGTACAACGCGGCGCTCAGCGGCGTATCGCTCGGCGGCGACGCCTTTTTCTACGAGAACCCGCTCGCCAGCCGCGGCCGCCACCATCGCGAGCCGTGGTTCAGCTGCCCGTGCTGCCCGCCCAACCTGGCGCGCTTGGTCGCCTCGCTGGGCGCGTATGCCTATGCCCAGGGCGAGAGCGAGGCCGTGGTGCACCTGTACGCCCAGGGCAGCGCGCAGTTTCATTTCGGCGGCGCGCCAGTGACATTGCAGGTGCAAACCGACTACCCATGGGATGGGCGCGTGGTTGTGCGCGTGGCTGCGGCGCAGCCTGTGCGCTTCGCGCTGCGGCTGCGGCTGCCGGGCTGGTGCGCCGCGCCGCAAGTCGCGCTGAACGGCGGCCCACTCAACGCCCCCGCCGAGCACGGCTACCTGCGCATCGAGCGGGAGTGGCGCAATGGCGACGAGGTGGCGCTCGAGCTGCCCATGCCGATCGAGCGGCTGTACGCCGACCCGCGCATCGCCGCCGACTTGGGGTGCGTGGCGCTGCGGCGTGGGCCGCTGCTGTACTGCATCGAGCAGGCCGACCACGCCGTGCCGATCGAGCGGATTGTGCTGCCCGACACGGCCGAGCTGAGCCAGGCGTTTCACGCCGAGCTGCTGGGCGGCGTCGCGGTGATCAGCGGCGCCGCGCTTGCTGCCAGCCACGAGGGGTGGGACGAAGGGCTATACCGCGCCGAGCGCCCAGCGCTGCGGCCATGCGCGCTTACGGCGATACCGTACTACGCCTGGGATCACCGGGCGCCCGGCGCAATGCGCGTGTGGCTGCCGTCGGCGCCGTAGCCCGCTTTGCGGCAGAAGTGGCGGCGCTCGTGTCAGGAGAAAAACAGCTGTATATCGGCGCGATCCGGCGCATCCAGCAGATCGGCCGGCAGCGGCGCCAGCACCGCCTGGCCCCCGCTGAACACACCGTGCAGGCACAGCTCGCCACAGCGCAGCTCGACCACACCGGCGCTGGCGGGGTCGAGCTGCACAACCACGCGGAGCCCCGCGTCGTCGCCGGCATCCAGCACAATCGTACACAGGCGCGGCAGATCAGCGCCTATCACCGCGTCGAAGAGCACGTGCTGGTCGTCGGCGCCACGCGCCGCCAGCAGAGGCACCGTGCGGCGCTGCAGCAGCTCGTGCACCAGCGACCCTTCCAGCCGTATCGGCGCCAGCGTGGCCAGATCGCGCGGCTGCGCGTCGAGCAGCTCCAGCGTGAGCTGGTATGTCTCGCTGCATCTAGGGCACAGCCACAGGTGCCACCAGACGGCCGGGTACTCGCTGGCGGCGGATGGGTTGGCGCGCACAACATCGATGAACGCGGCAAGGTCGGCCAGGCACTCGGCGCAGCTGGCGGGCGGCACGCCATCTGGTTGCGTTTCGGCCATCAGCAACAGCAAGATCGCACGGCAGCTGCGGCATGTGTTCAAGTGTTGTAGCAGCGTGACGTTCGGCACGCCAAGGGCCGGCTCAAACAACACCGCCCTCAGCTCAACCAGCGCATCGTCGCACTCGCGTATCTTGGTTATCATACTGGCTGCAACCTCTACTTACGAACAAATTCAACTTCCGCCAAAGCGATAAATCATATCATACTATTAGAGGCTAAACGGAGAATTTTATTCACTTCTTGCAAAATCGTCGGATACCAGACTGATGGTATAAGATTCTCAGATAAAACGACTTACACGGCGGCCTGCGTCATGAGCTTATTCCGCCTGCGGCAGCAAGGTACTTTCTGATGCCTGTGTTCATATTTTGTCGGTTGGTGCCAAAATATGAGTACCATACACGAAAAGCACCGCTCTGCCAAAGGCAAAAAGCGCCGACCGCGCCGATCATGTTAATAACGTCCGTTGCACAGCGTGCAACATCGCCAATTACACAGTGCGTTAAAAAAGAAAAGCCCCACTCCATACGGAATGGGGCAAACGCGCGGGCCAGGTGTATCCAGCAGCGCTAGCCTTCTTCATCCGACAAGCCGGCTTCATCGCTGAACCACTCTAGCAGCTTGGGATGTTGGCGTAGCAGTGTAACTGCCCGCTGCAGCAAGGCATGTATGCGTGCCTGGCTGAGAGTAAACTGTTCGCCGATCTCGCGCAAAGTCCGATCTTCAAAGACGTTCAAAACAAAGATCGGCCGCAGGCGCGCATCGGGGTGCTCGCTGAGTACGCGCTCGACGGCTGCCCTGAGCATACGATCGAGGGTATTGTCCTCGATCGACGGCGCTGGATGGAAGGCGTCATACGCCGAATTGCCCTGCTCGATCTGCTGTTCGAGCGAGACAATGTCGCTTTGACCGCCGCGCTTCTTGGTGCCTTGCCTACGGTAGTAGTGCGTGATATGATTGCTGACGATCGCAAAGATCCAGGTATGGAGCCGGCTGGCATAGCGAAATTGCGCGAGATTCTCGAAGATATTGGTAAGCACGGTTTGTGCCAGCTCATCGATCACAGTAGCGCTATCTTCGTACCCATACGCTGAGCCGATCTTGAGCTTCAGCAGCTCTCGTACGCGGTCGGAAAGATCCGCCCACACGATGTTGTAGCTTGGGTCGGATTGGTTGAGCAGCGCCTGTACCTGCCGATGGTCGAGATGATAGTTCTGCAACTTCGCCCGCCGTTGCTTCTCAGGCATGCCGGCGTCGGAACCCATTGCTCGGGCATACCTTTCTAGATCGGCGTCGGGCAATCGCCAGGCCGGATCCTGGTTCAGCAATCGCGCCAGTGCCAGCCAACGCCCCAATTCGGTGTCATCGAGCATGTAACCACCTACCACCTCTCAGTAGAAAGCCATACACTCACTCCGCACCGCACATATACTTCTGGGAAGGTACCATACATCATAGCGTATATCGGCGATAAGCACAAGCCTTTTTAGACCAATAGTATTGGCCTATTCAAACAATGTACCGTCAATAGTACGCTGCACAACTATCTCTGTAAGAATATAATGAATATATGCACAAACAATTCGCCGTCCGCCCAGCGCTGTAGTTTGCAGGCCGCAACGCCGCACTACGCATCGCTCGGCTGAGGCTCGCAGGTAACCCGCAGCAGCTGGCCGTCGGCAAGCGCGAGGCCGGCGAACCGCGCGATGCCCTGCTCGTCGGTTGTGGCGGCGCGGGTTTCGGCGCCTGCGGCCACGCGCACCTCCCAGCGCGCCGCGCCGGCCTCGCCCACCGACACAATCAGGTCGGGCGCGGCGCCAGCGCCAAGCGCCAGCGAGAGCGTGAACAGTGGCGCGCCGCTGACCTCGGGCAGCGTATCGGCGAACAGGCTCGCGCTGCTGAGCGTTCCGGGCTGCGGCAACATCACCGGCAGCTCAAGCTCGAAGGCGCGCCGCAGCCTGCCCAGCACGCGCAGCACCAGGCCGCCAGCCTGCCGCGCCGGCGCAAGCAAACCCGGCGGCGCGGGCAGCGGCGTGGCGGGCTCGGCATCGCCGAGCATCTGCTCCAGATCGGCCGCCAGCTCGGTGTACAGCGCCATACAGTCGGCGCATGTATCGAGGTGCCGCAGCAGCGCAGCATACTGTGGCAGCGTATCGACATCGACGCCAGCTGCTTCGGCGTCGACAAGATCGGGCAGCAGCGCCCGCGCCTGCTCGCAATCGAGGTCGTCGGGCGTATCGAGGGCGCGCAGCAGGCGCGCGGCGGCTTCATTCGAGTTCGGGGGTTGAGCGGTCATGATCGTCAGCTCCTGGGCCAGGCGCATCGAGGTCCTCGCGCCCGGCCAGATCGCGCAGCAGCGCGAGGAATTCGGGATCCTGGCGCACGCGCTCGAGCGCGCGATGTTTGGCGAGCCGTGTGCGGTGGAGCGGCAGGCCCAGATCGCGCGCCACGTCGCGCGGCTTCTCGCCTAATAATACCACCCGCGCCAGCGTCTCGCGCTCGAGCGGGTTGGGCAGCAGCGCCTCTAGTCGATCGCGCAGCAGCTCCGCGATCACGCGCCGCTCGATCTCGGCCGCGATATCGCGCGCGTCGGCCGGCTCGGCATCGCTTTCAGCAGCAGCATAGGGCTGCGCGGCGCTGGACTCCCGCAGCTCGCGCGCCACGCTGCGAAATACCTGCAACACCCAGGTGAGCAGGCTGGCAGGCGACTTCAGTGTATCCAGCTTGAGCAGCACCCGCGCGATTGTCTCCTGCGCCAGGTCTTCGGCCTCGTCGGACGGGTAATCGCGCCGCGCCTTGCCTATGCATATGCGCCACAGCTGGCTCGCCGCGCGCTCATCACGCTGGCGCAGCCCCTCGTACAGCGCCGCGCCATAGGCCCGCCAGACGCACACTGTGGCCAGCTGCTGCTGCGCCGAGCTTGCACCAATTATGTCGGCCTCAGCCAGCGCACGCTCGAATAGCGCTGTCTCTTCTTCGAGCAGCGCCCAACCATAGCGTTGCGACAGCCGCAGCCACGCGGCCTGTACCTCAGCAATACTGAGCTGCGGCACAGCGTGATCCTTTCCTGACAATGCTGCCAGGCAATGGTACCACACGATCAAAGGCGGCGTCAATGGTTGGCATGGATCTCGCGGTGCCCGTACCACGACACCAACATTGTTCCCCCTCCCTTGGCAGGGGAGGGGGCAGGGGATGAGGTCGAAAGTCGAAAGACGTTGTGCCAAACTTGCTAGATCTCGCATAGCGCAGGAGCTACACGGGAGCAACCACGTACGCCCTAGTATGGTAGAATAAGTCGCCATGTCGCTTGCCTTCGACCATGCTGTCGCCGGTTTGGGCCGCGTTTGCGCGCTCGCCGAGCGCGACCCGCGCCGGGCTGTGGCCCTGGCTCGCCGCTGCCATGCCCGCTGGAGCGAGCCAGCCACACGCGCCGCCGCCGAGTATACGCTCGGCTGGGCGCTGTTGTGCTGGGAACAGTTCGACGAGGCGCGCGCCTACCTGAGCGCCGCCCTGCCCCTGCTCGGCGGCATGCTCGCGCTGCGCTGCCGCTACGCGCTGCTGCTGGCCGGGCTGCTACAGTACGCCGACCTCACACTCGAGCCCGATTTCGCCGAGCTTGCCGCCCAGCTCGATGCGGCTGGCGCCACCGCCGACGCGGCGCGCGCGCGGATCTACCAGGCCGTGCTCTACAACCTTGCCGGCCGCGCGCCCGACGCCGAGGCGCTGCTGCAGGCGGTCGAGCCGGCGCTGGCCCACGCACCACCCGCCGACACCGGCCGCTGGCTGCGGGTGCGCGGCGCAGCCGCTATGCAGCGCGGCGACTACCGCGAGGCGGCCAGGCTGCTCGGCCAGGCCAGCGCAATCTTCGCCGGCGCGCGCAGCCAGCTGGAGCGCGCGAAGTGCCAGGGCGAGCTCGCCGCGTGCGCGCTGCAGGCCGAGCAGCTCGAGCTTGCCCGCAGCCACTATCACAGCGCCAGCCGCGCGTTCGAGCACCTGCGTATGCCCCTGCGCGCCGCCTGGTGCCACCAGGGGCTGGGCGCGCTGCTGACGCGCACGGGCGATTACAGCGGCGCGCTCCCTCAGCTCCTCGCCGCGCTTGAGCAATTCCAGCGATACCAGCACGCGCGCGGCATTGCCCTATGCCAGCTCGAGCTTGGCAATCTGTACTTCTTCACCGGCCAGTGGGCCGCCGCGCTCGCGAGCTATGCCCGCAGCGCCAGCAGCCTCGGCGCGGCCGGCGCGGCCAGCCAGGCACTTACGGCATGGCGCAACTCCGCGCTGGTCTACCGCGCTCAGGGGCGCCTCGACGACGCCGACGCGCTGCTGGCTGGCCTCGAAGCGCAGGCCAGCGCGCTGGAGAGCAAGGCCGAGCTGGCCGCGATCTGGATGGAGCAGGCCGGCATCATGGCCGCGCGCGGCCACGTGCGCCAGGCGCTGGCGGGCTACCGTCGCGCCCGGCGCGCGTTTCTTGCCGCCGGCCAGCTGCTGGGCGCCGCCGACTGCGCGATCGGCCTAGGCGAGCTGGCGCTCGCGCGCGGTCGCGCCGACCAAGCGCTCAAACATTTTCAACGCGCCGCGCCAGACCTTAGCCAGCACCCCTACCATCGCTGGCGCGCCGAGTCAGGGCTCGCGCGCTGCGCCGAGGCGCGCGGCGATGACGCTTCAGCCCTGCGCTCGTTCCAGGCCGCGCTCGCCACCGTGGCCGAGCTGCGCGCGCGGCTGTTCAGCGAAGCGATCTCAAGCAGCGTCTACACCCAGGCCGCCACGCTGCACGCCGACGCACTGCGGCTGGCAATACGCCAGGGCGCGATCGACACCGCGCTAGGCATTGCCGAAAACCAGCGCGCCCTGGTGCTGCGGCGCCTGATCCGCCAGCCGGCCGCCACGCTGCCGCCCGCCTTCGCCCAGCGCCACGACGCGCTGCGCGCGCAGATCGCCAACCTGCCACCCGGCGCCGAGATCGACCGCGCGCTGGCCGAGTACGGCGAGCTGCTGCTGCACGCGCGCCACAGCACCACGCCCAGCCACACGCTCGAGCCCGCGGCCGCCTTCGAGCTTGGCCGCGCGCGCGCCAGCCTGTGCGCCGCCTACGGCGACGACTGGACCGCGCTGTGCTACACCCAGCACGGCGCATCGCTGCTGCTGCACATGCTCACGCCCGATGGCCTGCAACTCTACGAAATCGCCGCCGGCCACGCGTTTCAGCAGCTGGTCGACCGGGCGAGCCTGCCGATGTTTCGCTACCTCACCTACCGCGACTCCTCGTACCGGCAGGGTCTCAGCCGGCATCCCTGGGAGCGGCCGCGCGCGCGCGGCGATCTGCTGCTGCCCCGCGAGCTGCGCACGCGCCTGCACCCCAACCATCGCCTGCTGATCGTGCCGGCCGGGCCGCTGCACCGGCTGCCCTGGGCGGCGCTGCGGCTCGGCAATGCCTGGCTCGCCGAGCGCGCGATCATCCAGCTCACGCCATCGCTCAGCGCCTGGCAGCTCCTGGCCGAGCGCCCGCCGCCGGCTGGCCAGCGCGCGCTGATCGTCGGCTGCAACGAGTTCGGCGCACGCGCCGGGGCAATCCTGGCAAGCGAGGAGGCCGCGCTGATCGGCGCGCGCTGGCCCGGCGCGTACGACAGCCTGATCGACGCGCAGGCCACCCGCGCGACGCTGCTCGATCGCGCGGCGCGCGGCGCGCTGCGCCAGTACCAGCTTATTCACTTCGCAACCCACGCGCAGCTGCTGCCACACCGTGGCCTGGCGGCGCACATCAAGCTGTGGGACGACGATCTGCTGCTGCCCGAAGTCGCCGCGCTCGGCCTGGACGGCGCGCTGGTGGTGCTGGCCACCTGCGATGGCGCCGCCCCCGACGCACTGCCCGGCGAGGAGGTGCTAAGCCTGAACGGAGCGCTGCTCGCGGCCGGCGCGCGCGCGGTGATCGCCAGCGTATAGCCGATCTCGAACCAGGCGGCGCTCGGCCTGACCGCCGCGCTCTACAGCGAGCTGCGCGAGCACTCCGACGCGGCGCGCGCCCTCGCGTTGGCGCAGCGTGCCCTGCTGGCCGGCGCCGGCGACGGCGAGGCCGGCACGCCGATCGGATGGGGCGGCTTCGTCGCGATCGGCAGCTAAAACGGCGACGGTGCGAGTGAGGCCGAAGCCCCGCTCGCACCGCCGTCTGTGTCGCTCTAGCCGCCCCCGGTGCCGCTGCCGCCCGTGCCAGGGTTGCTGTTGGCCTGCGGTGGCGCCCCGGCGCCGATTGCCGGCGCGTGCCAGCCGCCAAATGCCAGGTTTACGCCGACCATCAAGGCGGCTATGCCGCCCGCCAACTGCTGAACGAAACGCTTTCGCATGGTTTCCCTCGCTCGTGTGTATGCCAATATCACAAGAGAAGAGGGCTGTGGGCGAAAAACGTATCATTTTAACCCAGCACTATTCCGGCCAGCTGGCGGCCGGCGCGGTCGCGCGGGCGCGCAGGTCGCGCGCGATCAGCCGCGCCCCGGCGCTCTGCCAGTTGTAGAGCGTGCGCTCAGGCACCGCCGCGCGAAACCAGTCAAACGCCTCACGCAGCGGCCTGGGCGCGCCGTCGAGGTCGGCGCGCCGGCTATATGGCTTCAGGCCGGCCATGTATGGAAAGAACAGCGCATTATAGTAGCGCCACTCGTCGGAGGTGCCGAACTCGGACGCGCCGCGTGGCTTCAGCCGCGCCACACACTCGGCCAGCAGCATTTTCAGCTCGGCGGCGCGCTCGAGCGCGTCGTCGGGGGCGCCGCGCGCGGCCAGGCGCTGCGAGATCAGCGGCAGCTGGGTGAGCGGGCTGCTCGCCAGCCGCGCCAGGTCGCCATAGTGGCTCAGCGCGCGGCGCGTCAGCCGCGCGAACTCGTCTTCGTCGATCTGCTCGGCCGCCAGGTCGGTGTTCTGGCGCGAAAGCGCCGTGGCCGCGCCGCGTAGCTCGGCGCGCTCGCGCCGTAGCGCCGGGGCGCCCGCGAACACCAGCCGGTCAAGCCAGCCGGTCAGCGGGTCGGCGCAGGTGGCGAGCGCAATCGCCAGCGCCACCACCGCGAGCAGCAGCAGCCGCATGGGCAGCGCCGCGCCAGCGCCAAGCGTGCCAGCCAGCGCCACCTGCGCGCCAAACAGCAGCGCCACCAGGCCCGCAGCCACCGCCGAGCGCAGAATGTCGCGCCGCAGCGTTTCGCCCTCGTCGAGCGCGTCGAACAGCGCAATCGCAATGCCTAGAAGCACCAGGTCGGTCTCGATCATCAGCAGCTTGGCGGCATGCGGCAGCGCCGGCAGCGGGAACAGCAGCAGGCCGACGCCCAGGCCAAAGAACAGCCCGGCCGCAAGCAGCAGCCCGATCTGGCCGCTGGGCCGGATCGCCCGGCGCTGCGCAAGCACCAGCCCCAGCGCGCCAGCAAGCGGCACGATCGCGAGCAGCACCGCCAGCGCGTAGCCGGCACCCGCCGGCGGCCCGCCCGCAGCATCGGCTGCGGCCAGGTTGCCGCGCGCCGCCAGCCAGCCAACCAGCGCCGCCAGCGGCGCGCAGCCCCAGCGCCAGCCGCGATCGAGCGCGGCGCGCGGCGGCCAGGCCTCGGGCAGCAGCTGCAGCAGCGCCCCCGACCACAGCAGCGCCGGGAAGAAGATCAGCAGCCAGTGCAGCCGCGCCAGCGCCGCGCCCGCAAACCCCGGCCCGGCCGCGCGGCTGAGCGTGGCGGCGGCCAGCGCCAATGCGTACAGCAGCAGGCCAAGCCCGGCGCGGCGCAGCAGCGGCTTGCGCGGGTTCCGCACCAGCACATACAAGCCGAGCCACCACGCCAGGCCAAATGTCACAACATCGACAGCGATCATATACACACACGCGGGCAGATGAAACACCACAGGCCCGCGAGAGGTATAAACGATGGCGGCAGATCCGTCAAATCTAGGGCAAACGCAGTTGGTGCCCTCTGCCTTCGGCAGAGCGGTTTTTCCGCGCTCCGCGCAGAAAAACCGCATACAGCGAAATTTCGGGGGCGGCTTCACCGCCCCCGAACCGCCACATACGACAAGTGATCAGCGCACCTCTGCCCGAATACCGGCTAGGCGCGGCTCAGCCGGCGCAGCCCGAGGTACTCGAGCAGCGCGACAACCGCCGCCGCATCGGCGAGGCCGGCCACCGCCCACTTACCAGCGGTGGTTAGCCCGAACGGGTCGAAGAGCAGCAAGAGCACACTTGCGACTACCCAGGCAATATTCAGCGCCAGCATCAGGCGCACACGGCCGGCGGCGATCGGCGTGCGGCGCGCCTCGTAGCCGATCCACACGCCGAGGATCAGCACATCGAGCCCGATCAGCGCGATCGGCCAGCCGGCGCCGAGGCCGAGCCAGGCAGCGATCGGCCCGGCCGCCAGCAGCATGCCCGCGCCGCCAAGGGTCGAGAAGAGTGCATCGGCGAACAGCGTGCGCCGCAGCAGGCGGGCTGGGTCGTGCTGCGCCACGGATGCGCCAAAGGTTTGAGCTGCCATCGAGTTCCTCACTTTCAATCTTCGGGCGGTTCGATGGCGCGAGTGTAGCCCCGGCGCAGCTGCCATGGCAATGAAAAAAGGTGCCAAATACTGCCAGTTGGGCATAAAAAAGCGCGGCGGCGGCCCAGTGGGCCACCGCCGCGCCGCGCGCAAGCGCGCTATGGGCTACTCGGGCGCCAGCTCCCAGTGCTCGGGGGCGCGCCACAGGCTCGAAAGGATCAGCTCGCGCATGAAGATAAACTCCTTCGGCAGCTTATCGTACAGCCGGCCGAACAGCTCGTCGTGCGAGAGCAGCTCCTGCTGCCACACGTCGCGGTCGACCGACATCAGCGCGTCGAATTGCTCTTTGCTGAAGCCCTCCAGCCCGGTCCAGTCGATATCCTCGTAGCGCGGCACCCAGCCAAGCGGGCTCTCGATGCTGACCGCCCGGCCGCGCGCGCGCTCGACGATCCACTTCAGAATGCGCATGTTCTCGCCAAAGCCCGGCCACAGGAAATTGCCGTCGGCATCGCGGCGGAACCAGTTGACGTTGAAAATCCTCGGCGGGTTGTTGATCTGCCGGCCGAAGTTCAGCCAGTGGTTGAAGTAGTCGGCCATGTGGTAGCCGCAGAACGGCAGCATCGCGAACGGGTCGCGCCGCACTTCGCCCAGCTTGCCCGCAGCAGCCGCGGTCATCTCCGAGCCCATGGTCGCGGCGGCGTACACGCCAAACGTCCAGTTGAACGACTGGTACACCAGCGGCACCACATTGCTGCGCCGCCCGCCGAAAATAAACGCCGAGATCTTCACACCCTTCGGGTCGTCGGCGGCGGCGTCGATCACCGGGCACTGGCTGATCGGCGCGGTGAAGCGCGCGTTGGCGTGCGCGGCCGGTGTGGTGCTCTCGGGCGTCCAGTCCTTGCCCTTCCAGTCGATCAGGTGCGCCGGCTTTTCTTTGGTCATGCCCTCCCACCAGACATCGCCGTCGTCGGTGAGCGCCACGTTGGTGAAGATCGTGTTCTTGGTGATCGACGCCATCGCGTTCGGGTTCGACTTCTCGGAGGTGCCGGGGGCCACGCCAAAGAAGCCGTTCTCGGGGTTGATCGCGTACAGCTTGCCGTCGGCGCCGGGCTTGATCCAGGCGATATCGTCGCCGACGGTGGTGATCTTCCAGCCGTCGAACGACTTCGGCGGGATGAGCATGGCGAAGTTCGTCTTGCCGCAGGCGCTCGGGAACGCCGCCCCGACGTAGGTCTTCTCGCCCTTGGGCGACTCGACGCCGAGGATCAGCATGTGCTCGGCCAGCCAGCCCTCGTCGCGCGCCAGCACCGAGGCGATGCGCAGCGCGAAGCATTTCTTGCCCAGCAGCGCGTTGCCGCCGTAGCCCGAGCCGTAGCTCCAGATCGAGCGCTCTTCGGGGAAGTGCACGATGTACTTCTCGTCGCGGTTGCACGGCCAGGCCACGTCTTTCTGGCCGGGCGCCAGCGGCGCGCCCACCGAGTGCAGGCAGGGGATGAACTCGCCCTCGTCGCCCAGCACGTCGTACACCGCCCGGCCCATGCGCGTCATGATCTTCATGCTCACGGCCACGTACGGCGAGTCGCTCAGCTCGACGCCGATGTGCGCGATGTTCGAGCCCAGCGGGCCCATGCTGAAGGGTATGACATACATGGTGCGGCCGCGCATGCTGCCGTCGAAGAGGTTGGTGAGCTTGTCTTTCATCTCGCGCGGCGCCATCCAGTTGTTGGTCGGCCCGGCGTCAGTCTTGCTCAAGCTGCAGATAAACGTGCGATCCTCGACGCGCGCCACATCGCTGGGATCCGAGCGGGCCAGGAAGCTATTCGGCCGCTTGGCCGGGTTCAGCCGCAGAAATGTGCCGGCCTCGACCATCTGGTTGCACAGGTCGTTGTACTCTTCCTGCGAGCCATCACACCAGTGCACGTCGTCGGGCTTACACAGCGCCGCCATCTCTTCCACCCACGCACGTAGCTGGGCATGCTTGACATAGGCTGGGAATTCCATTGCTACCTCCATTATGACGATTAGCCTGCGTTTGTTTCGGGCATGACGTTATTGTATGCGGCGCACTCTGCAGGCAAGTTACAAGTGTCTGAATCGACGCTGACTCAATCCTTCTAACACCATCATCACGATACCAGAGCGGTACGTGGAGGCAGTTGTGATCTAGCAACGGGGAGTGAATATCGTGTATCTTACAGCTTTCAGAGGGCTTCTTCAAACAAACAACAGCTGCAAGATACGAGCCGCTATGGTGTGAGCAGCTGGCCGGCGGGCTTGGCGGCCACGGCCCTGCCATCGCGAAAGATCGTCGCGCCGCGCAGCAGCGTGCGCACGACACGGCCGTGGAACTCGCGCCCGACGTACGGGCTGTGGCGGTGGCGGTACTGCAGGTCGGCGGCGTCGAGACGGTAGCGCTGGCGCATGTCGACGAGCGCCAGGTCGGCGTCGGCGCCCTCGGCGATGCGGCCCTTGCGCGGGGCCAGCCCAAAGCGCTGCGCCACGTAGCCTGCCGTGCTCGCGGCCACCGTGGCAAGCGGCAGGCGCCGCCGGGCGTGGCCTTCGGTCAGCAGCACCGCCAGCAGCGACTGGCAGCCCGAGATGCCGCCCCAGATCTTGAAGAAGTCGTCGCCGGTTTTCATGCTGGCGGGGGCCGGCGAGTGGTCGGAGGTAACCATGGGCAGCGTGCCGTCGAGCAGCTGCTGCCACAGCGCCGCCTGCTCGTCGCGGCCGCGCAGCGGCGGGGCGCACTTGGCCAGCGCCCCGATGCGCTCGGCGTCTTCGTCGGTGAGCGCCAGGTAGTGCGCGCATGTCTCGCAGCTCACGTCGACGCCGCGAGCGCGCGCTTCGGCCACCAGCGCCACGCCGCGCCCGCTGCTGACGTGCACAATATGCAGCGCGCAGCCGGTCTCGCCCGCGTACAGGATCGCCCGGCCGATCGCCTCAAGCTCGGCCACCACCGGCCGCGACGCGAGGTAGTCGCGCACGCCCACGCGGCCCTCGGCCAGCGCGCGCCGCGCCAGCGCGGCGGTGAGCGCATCGCTCTCGGCGTGCACTGCCACAATCCGGCCAAGCCGCGCGGCGCGTCGCATGCCCTCGTAGAGCGTCAGGTCGTCGGCGGCGTGGAAGTCGTCGATCCCGCTGTTCGACATGAACGCCTTGAAGCCGATCACGCCGCGCTCGGCCAGCTCGCCGAGCGTGTCGAGGTTATCGGGCGTCAGGCCGCCCCACAGCGCGAAGTCGGCCAGCGCCGAGGCGCGCATCGCCGCGAGCTTGAGATCGAAGCTCGCGGCGTCGAGCGTGGGCGGGTGGGCGTTCAGCGGCATGTCGAAGAATGCCGTGGTGCCGCCGGCCACAAGCGCGCGCGTGCCGCTAGCGATGCCCTCCCACTCGGCGCGGCCAGGCTCGTTGAAGTGCACATGCGCGTCGATCACCCCAGGCAGCACATGCAGGCCGGCAGCGTCGATCGTCTCGCGCGCGCCGCCGGCAAGCTCGGGCGCGATCGCGGCGATCTGCCCGTCGGCGGCGGCGAGGTCGGCGCGCAGCTCGCCGTTTGGCATCACCAGCGTGCCATTGCGGATGATCACGTCGTAGTCGGGCATGGGCGGCTCCGTCTAGCTGCCGCGGTAGGTGCTGTAGGCCCACGGCGACACCAGCAGCGGCACGTGGTAGTGCGCGCCGGCGTCGGCGATACCAAAGCGCAGCGGCACCTGGCCGAGAAACGGCGGGCTGGCCGGCGCCAGGCCCTGCGCGGCAAAATACGCGCCTACGTCGAACAGCAGCTCGTAGCCGCCGGCCACCAGGCCGTCGCCGGCCAGCAGCGGCGCGTCGGTGCGGCCGTCGGCGTTGGTGATGGCCGAGGCGATCAGCCGGCGCGCGCCGTCGGCCTCGAGCCGCCACAGCTCGATCGCCACGCCGGCGGCCGGGCGGCCCTGCGCGGTATCGAGCACGTGAGTTGTCAGGCGTCCGGGCATACTCCCCCGCTAGCTGGCTACCGCGTCGGCGAGGCGCAGCCGGGCGATCTTGGCGATCTCGCCCAGCGCGGTGTCGATCTCGGCCTCGCGGCCGTGGGCCAGGCGCTCTTCGAAGCTTGCCAGAATGCTGGCCTTGGTGTGCTCGCGCACGCAGATGATGAACGGAAAGCCGAACTGCTCGCGGTAGGCCGTGTTCAGCGCGTTGAAGCGCGCGAACTCGCCGGGTGTCAGGCGGTTCAGCCCGGCCGAAGCTTGCTCGCGCGTCGACTCGCGCGTCAGCTCGTTGGCGACCGCCGCCTTGCCCGCAAGGTCGGGGTGCGCGCGGATCAGCTCCAGCTGCCGCTCGGGCGCGGCGGCGCGCATGCTGGCGCACAGCGCGGCGTGCAGCGCGTCGAGGTTGGCGAACGGGCGCGCGGACCATGTCGCCTCGGCAACCCACGGCGAGCGCTCGAACACAAACCCCAGGCGCTCGACAAACTGGCCGCGATCGAGCGCGTTGATCTGCTCGATCGTCAAGAGCTGGGAGGTCATGGCGTTCTCTTTCAGGCGTGCCGATGGCCCAGTATACGGCGCTGGCGCGCCGGTGTCAATCACCCGCGCATCCCGGCACGCGTCGTCATTTTGGGGTATAGTATCCGCATCCCTGTTCGCCCGCGCCCGGCCGCGCCGGGCCAGCTAGCCGCCAGGAGCACACAATGATCGAGCGACGACCCTTCGGCCGCACCGGCCACCACAGCACCTGCACCATCTTCGGCGCCGCCGCGCTCGGCCGGGTGACGCAGGCCGAGGCCGACCACACGCTGGAGCTGCTGCTCGCAGCCGATGTCAACCATATCGACACCGCCAACAGCTACGGCGAGTCCGAGCGCCGGCTCGGCCCGTGGACCGGGCGCTACCGCGACCGATTCTTCCTGGCCACCAAGACCGAAGAGCGCACCTACGCCAAGGCCAAAGAGCACCTGCACCGCTCGCTCGACCTGCTGCACACCGACCATGTCGACCTGTGGCAGATGCACTGCCTGGTGCAGCCCGACCAGTGGGAGCAGGCCATGGGGCCGGGCGGCGCGCTCGAGGCGTTCATCGAGGCGAAAGAGCAGGGCCTGGCGCGCTTCATTGGCGTCACCGGCCACTACACCGTGGCTGGCTGGATGCACAAGCGCAGCCTCGAGCGCTACGACTTCGACTCGGTGCTGCTGCCCTACAACTACGCCATGATGCAGAACCCGACCTACCGCGCCGACTTCGAGGCGCTCGTGCAGCTGTGCCAGGCGCGCAATGTCGCAGTGCAGACGATCAAGTCGTGCACGCGCGGGCCGTGGCCGGGCGACGAGCACAGCGCCGCTACGTGGTACGAGCCGTTCAGCGAGCAGGCCGCGATCGACACGGCGGTGCACTGGGTGCTGCGCCGGCCGGGCATTTTCCTCAACACCCCCGGCGACATCCACCTGCTGCCCAAGGTGCTCGACGCCGCACGCCGCCTGACGCCCGGGCCGCAGAGCGAGCTCGATCCGGCAATGGAGGCGCTCGCGCCCACGCCGCTGTTTACGTAGTGGGCTGCGCCCCGATCCCTTTGTGGGCGCTTCGCTTTGATCTTGCGGGCGCTTCGCTTTGATCTTGCGGGCGCTTCGCTTTCGTTTTGCGGGCGCTTCGCCCCGCACCCCGATTAGGGGAACCAGGCCGGTTCCCCTAAAACCCCTCCAGCAAAAGAAGCAGTGCCGGCACGAACGTCATTCGCACATGCCTCAGGGCACGCCATCAGGTCATTCTATACCACGAGGCATGCACCACTGGCGTTAAAACCAAACCGGCATTCTTTATGGGGTCCAGGGGCGAAGCCCCGGCGGCGAGGTCCAGGAGGCCGGCGGCGGCCTCCTGGCGCGGGGCACGGGGCCGCGCAGGCCCCGAGTGCGTTTGAGGGCGCGGGGCACGGGGCCGCGCAGGCCCCGAGTGCGTTTGAGGGCGCAGGCCCCGAGTGCGTTTGGTGGCGCGGGGCACGGCGCCGCGCAGGCCCCGAGTGCAGCGGGAACGCGCAAACAACCAAAGATCTGGTATCATAGCGCCTGCGCAAAAAACAAGAAAGAACAGCCCAAACCTTTATGACAGAGCCAAAAATCATCTTCTCGATGGTGCGCGTCAAGCGCATCGTCCCGCCGAACCGCGAGATCATCCGCGACATCTCGCTCTCGTTCTACTACGGCGCCAAGATCGGCGTGCTGGGCCTCAACGGCGCCGGCAAAAGCACGCTGCTGCGGATCATGGCCGGTATCGACAAAGACTACCTCGGCGAGGTCATTATGTCGCCCGGCGTCAGCGTCGGCCTGCTCGCGCAGGAGCCGCAGCTCGACGCGGCCAAAACCGTGCGCCAGGTGGTCGAGGAGGCCGTGCAGCCGATCGTCGACCTGCTGGCGCGCTACGAGGCGATCAACGAAAAGTTCGCCGACCCCGACGCCGACTTCGACGCGCTGATCGCCGAGCAGGCCGAGCTGCAAGATCAGCTCGACCGCGTCGACGCCTGGAACCTCGACGGCCGCCTCGAGGTGGCCATGGACGCGCTGCGTTGCCCGCCCGGCGACACCCCGATCGGCGTGCTCTCGGGCGGCGAGCGCCGCCGCGTGGCGCTGTGCCGGCTGCTGCTCACCGAGCCCGACATCCTGCTGCTCGACGAGCCAACCAACCACCTCGACGCCGAGTCGGTGCTGTGGCTCGAGAAGCACCTGCAGCAGTACAAAGGCACGGTCATCGCCGTCACGCACGACCGCTACTTCCTCGACAATGTCGCCGGCTGGATCCTCGAGCTGGATCGCGGCCACGGCATCCCCTGGAAGGGCAATTACTCGTCGTGGCTCGAGCAGAAGCAGCAGCGCCTTGCGCTCGAGGAGAAGGCCGACAGCAAGCGCCAGAAGACGCTCGAGCGCGAGCTTGAGTGGATCCGCATGTCGCCCAAGGCGCGCGTGGCCAAGGGCAAGGCCCGCGTTAGCGCCTACGAGAGCCTGCTGAACCAGGAGACCGAGCGCCGCCGCGAGGATCTCGAGATCTACATCCCGCCGGGGCCGCGCCTCGGCAGCACGGTGATCGAGCTGAAGGGCGTCAGCAAAGCCTTCGGCGAGAAGCTGCTGCTCGACAGCCTCGACCTCGCGATCCCGCCCGGCAGCATTGTCGGCATTATCGGCCCGAACGGCGCCGGCAAGAGCACGCTGCTCAAGCTGATCGCCGGGCTCGACACGCCCGACGCCGGCAGCGTGACGATCGGCGAGACCGTGCAGCTGGCGTATGTCGAGCAGCTGCGCGACTCGCTCGACGCCGAGAAGAGCGTGTGGGAAGAGATCTCCGAGAAGAACGAGATCCTCGCGCTCGGCAGCCGCAAGATGCAGTCGCGCGCGTATGTCGCCAGCTTCAACTTCCTCGGCGCCGACCAGCAGAAAAAGGTCGGCGTGCTCTCGGGCGGCGAGCGTAACCGCGTATTGCTGGCCAAGATGCTCAAGCTTGGCGCGAATGTGATCATGCTCGACGAGCCGACCAACGACCTTGACGTGAACACGCTGCGCGCGCTTGAGGAGGCGATCGAGCAGTTCGCCGGCTGCGCGATCGTGGTGAGCCACGACCGCTGGTTTCTCGACCGGGTGGCCACCCACATTCTGGCGTTCGAGGGCGAGAGCCAGGTGACGTGGCATATCGGCAACTTCGCCGACTACGAGGACGAGCGCAGGCGCCGCCTGGGCAAAGACGCCGATACTCCCCACCGCATTACCTACCGCAAGCTGCACCGCTAGGCCAGCGGCTCGCGCTGGCTCGTGGGGGCTCGGGGGCGGCACTGCCGACACCGTGCTACGCCACAGTGGGGGCTCGGGGGCGGCACTGCCGCCCCCGAGTTTTTATTCCCGGCACGACGCGCGGCGAAGCCGCGCGTCGTGCCGAAACACCAAACCATCCCAATAATCTCCACATTGCTTCTTAACAATCTCTGAAAATCTTCTTGCTATCATCATGACATCGAAAGCGACAACACATCAGTAGAGATGAGGCACGATATGCAAACGCCACGCAAGCCATCCAATCGCAACAAGACCAACCTGATCGTCGATATGGCCATCTTCAGCGCATTCCTGGTGGCGATGGCGCCGCGCTTCAGCGGCCTGGCCATCCACGAGTGGCTCGGCATCAGCTTCGGCGCCGCGATCATCACGCACCTGCTGCTGCACTGGCAGTGGATCGTCGAGATAACCAAGCGCTTCTTCGGCAAGGTGCAGCCGTCGGCGCGGATCAACTACATCCTGAACGCGCTGCTGTTCATCGACGTGACCGTGATCATCTTCACCGGCCTGATGATCTCCCAAAGCGCGCTGCCCGCGCTGGGCATTACTGTCGCGAGCAGCGGGGCCTGGCGCGGCATCCACGGCACGGCCGCCGACCTGTCGCTGCTGCTGACCGGCCTGCACGTGGCGCTGCACTGGCAGTGGATCGTGAATATGACCAAGCGCTTCATCCTGGCGCCGCTCAGCGCGCGCAGCGCGCCGCAGCTGAGCGTGGGTGCCAGCCCTGAGCTGAAGCTGAACGCCCAGCCGGTGCGCAAAGAAATCTAACTCGCGGATATGTTCGATGCTCAATAGGCTTGGAAGTAGGGGGGCCGGAGGGGCAAATCCCCTCCGAACCTCCCTAGTGCGGCGTAGATGGTAGCTCCGCCTGGCGAAATCAACGAAAGGAACCCTGAGGACATGAAGATCGTTACCCGTAATCGCTGGCTGGGCGCTTGCGCTTTCGCAGGCGCGCTGCTGCTAGCGGCCTGTGGCGCAAGCACGACGCCGGCAAGCACCAGCGCACCCGCCGCCGCTGCTACTGCCGCACCCGCCGCCGCTGCTACTGCACCCGCCGCCGCTGCTACTGCCGCACCCGCCGCCGCTGCTACTGCACCCGCTGCTACTGCCACACCCGTCGCCGCTGCGCCAGCCAAGCTCAACCTGAACGAAGTCACCGCCGACCAGCTGCTGAGCGCCATTCCTGGCTTCGGCAATCGCATGGTGCGCGAGTTCATGGAGTACCGGCCGTACACCAGCATTCAGCAGTTTCGCCGCGAGATCGGCAAGTATGTCGACCAGGCGCAGGTAGCCGAGTATGAGAAGTACGTGTATGTGCCGGTCAATGTCAACGAGGCCGACGCCGCGACGCTGCAGCAGATTTCGGGGGTCGATGCGGCAACAGCCGACAGCCTGATTGCGGCGCGGCCCTATGCCAACAACGCCGCGTTTATCGCCAAGCTAAAGGAGCTGGCACCCGGCGCTGATACCGCCCAGGCCGAAACGTTCCTGGCAGCTCAGTAGCCCTTGGTTCCCATCTGGAGATTGGCGTGCATCAATCTCCAGATGCCCCTACACCCTTCTGCCCTGGCAAAAAGGAATGGCTATGAATGACGCAACAATTGTGCAGCGGCTGAGAAACTTCTTATTAGGGCTGGCCGGCTTTATCTGCGCGGGCACGATTGTCGAGCTGCTGCTCGCCAAACACTTCGACAAGCCGATGCAGATTTTCCCGTTTGTACTATGCGTGGCGGGCATTGCGGTGGTAGTTCTGGCCTGGCGCCGGCCAAGCCGCGCAGTGATCCAGGCGCTACGCGGCGTCATGGCGCTGCTTGTCGCGGGCAGCCTGCTTGGCGTGTACGAGCATATTGAGGGTAACCTTGAAGTGGTGCGCGAAGTGCAGCCGAGCGCTGCCACAAGCACTGTGCTGCTGAAGACGCTCACCGGGGCCGCGCCGCTCCTCGCGCCGGGCATTCTGGCGCTGGCCGCTATGATCGCCATTTCAGCCACATATTACCATCCCGCGCTGGCACGGCATAACCGTGCGGCGCTGATCTCGAAAGAGGGCCAGCTATGAAACTCATCGGTCGCACGCTGATCATCCTCGCCGCCGCGCTGGTGGTCGTCGGCGGCACCTTCGCCTATGTGCAATCGGGCTTTGCCGGCGGCGGCCGCGACCGTTTCGCCGAGCGGGCGGGCGGCTTCGCGCGGCCCACAAATCCCGGCCAGCCGGGCTTCAACCCGAGCGCTGGCCACGGCGAGTTCGGCCGCGGCGAGTTCGGGCCGGGCGGCCGCGACCGCGGGCCGAGCCTGTTCGGCATCGGCGAGATCGTCAAGGATCTGGCGATTATCGGCATCATTGTCGCCGTCGTCACTACC
Source organism: Kouleothrix sp. (assembly GCF_046328425.1). NCBI lineage: Bacteria > Bacillati > Chloroflexota > Chloroflexia > Chloroflexales > Roseiflexaceae > Kouleothrix > Kouleothrix sp. The sequence continues at coordinate 13,542 of NZ_JAXLWP010000012.1, read as the reverse complement.
CTGACGGGCGCGCTCAGCCGCCGCCGCGACCAGCCGCCCGCCGCGCAAGAGTAGCAGCGCGCTTTAAAACTGCTCGCGCAACCGCTTGATCGCTTTCTTTTTGGTAGGCCCTGCCTGGCAAAGCCGGGCAGGGCATACCAAAATGGGGTTTGGGGGCGGCTTCGCCGCCCCCAAACCCTCACCAAAGTGTAAATAATCAAGCGAACTTGGTATCACACCAGAGGCGTCGCTGGGAAATCGGGCCGAGCCAATGCGGCCTGCTCGATCGCGCGCATAGCCGCCAGCGCCACGTGGTCGCGCCAAGGCCGCGCCGCCACCTGCACACCCACCGGCAGCCCGGCGCTGCCTTGCTCGACGCGCCGCGCTACTTCCTCGACGCGATCGCGGCTGGGTGCGCGGCCAACCTCTTCGCCGAGGCGAACACGCGTAAAAGGCACCACGCCGGCCGGGTACCCCAGCGCATTGTACAGAACGGTGTAGCTCCCCGCCGTACCAAGATCCTGGCTAGCGCCGTGGGTAAAGGCTGGCAGCGCGCAGGCCGGGCTAAGGATCACGTCGAGCGGCCCGCCCTCGGCCTGGTCGAGCGCGTCGGCGAAGCGCTGGCGGTAGGCTAGCTGCGCCTCGACGCACTCCCAGTAGTGCGCGGTGTCGCTGTAGCCGAAGTTGCGCACCACACTCGCGAGCTGGCGCTGGCCAAGCGCCGCCAGCAACCGGCTCAGTGTGGCAGTTGTACGGTGCGAGCGCCCGCCCAGCAGCGCGAGCGTCGCCACCCGCACATCACGCTTGGTTCTGCCCAGCGCAGTGTTGAAGTATCGCCCGCCATCGGCGCTGAAGATCTGGAAGACCAGGTCAAGCGTCGCGCCAATATCTGGTGGCGTCCACTCGATTACCTGTGCGCCCCGGTCGCGCAGCGACGCGGCGGCCTCACGTACCGCCCGTGCTACCGCCGGCGCCACCGCAAAGCGACCGTCGTCGGTGTAGTAGGCCACGCGCAGCCGCGACACGTCTACGCTCGCCGGGTCGCCCAGCGGAATATCGGAGCCGTTATCGATCACCTTCATGCCCAGCGCCACATCGTCCGTGGTGCGTGCCAGCACCCCCACCTGGCTAACGATAGCCTGTTGGCCCAACGGCACGCTGAAACGGCCCATGTCTGGGCAGCGCCCGGCCGTCGGCTTCAGGCTGGCGATCCCACAGAACGTGGCCGGCACGCGCAGGCTGCCGCCAATGTCGCTGCCCAGCCCCAGCGCCGATCCACCCGCCGCGATCATCGCGGCCTCGCCGCCGCTGCTGCCGCCGCTACTGCGATCGGGGTTCCAAGGGTTGTTGGTGCGGCCGTACACCGGGTTGTCGCTTTCGAGAAATAGGAGCATCTGGGCCATATTTGTTTTGCCCAGCACAATCGCGCCAGCCTGCCGCAGCCGCGCCACGTGGCGCTCGTCGCACTCGGCGGCGGTCTCCGCGCGCGACTCGATGCCGAACGACGAGGGAAAGCCCGCCAGATCGAGCGTTTCTTTCACCGTCACCGGCAGGCCGTGCAATGGCCCGAGCGCCATCCCGCGGGCGCGCAGCGTGTCGGCGGCACGGGCCTCGGCGCGGGCGGTATCGTAGCGCTTCAACACCACGGCGTTGAGCTGCGGGTTCACCTGCTCGATCCGCTCGATATGCGCGTCCACGGCTTCGCTGGCCGACACCTCGCCGCGCGCAATGAGCGCGGCGAGCACGGTGGCTGGCATCGAGGTAAGGTCGGCGGGGGTGGGCGTGGCGACCTGGCGGGCCACGCGGTCGGTCGCGATCATCTCGGGTGTCATAGCCTATCTCCTTTCGCCATAGTGCTGTATGCTCTGGCGCTACGATACCCGAGCCAGGCGCATGGCGCATCGGGAGATCACCTGATCAGCCGCAGTGTTTTTGTTTCTTTTTTTGGCTGCGACCAGCAAAGAGCAAGTTGGGAGGCACCCGGGCGGATTGCCGCCAGCACACCCTTAATCGGTCGCATCGAGCAGCAGCTGCTCCATAGCGAACAGCGTGGCTCCGGCGCGTGTCGAAACGCCGATCTTGGTGTAGATGTGCTGGATATGGCTGTCGACGGTTTTTTTCGAGATCACCAGGCGCTCGGCGATCTGCTGCATGGTATGGCCACGCGCCAGCAGGCGTAGCACCTCGATCTCGCGCTCGCTCAGCCCTGCCGGGCGCTCGGGCCGAGCCGAGCCGGTGGCGTGGCCTGCCGCCGCCAGCACACACTGCACCGCGTCGCCGTCGAGGCGGCCAGCGCGTACTTCACGCCGTAGCTCGGCGGCTGCAGCCTCGGGCGCGAATGCCGGGCGGTGCGGGCGCGGCTCGCATAGGGCGTGGTATACATCGGCGGCGGCCAGGAGGCGCGCGGACGGAGAGAGTAGCGTGGCAGGCAGGCCACGATGGTAGCCCGAGCCATCCAGCCGCTCGTGGTGTAGCGCTGCCAGCGCGCCTAGCCGCGCCAGCCCTGCTGGGCGTGCCAGCACGCGCTCGGTGTAGTAGGTATGTAGCCGCACCTTTTCGCGCTCGCGATCCGACAGCGGGCCGGGCTTGCCCCACACTCCGGCCGACACGCCGACGCGACCAATGTCGTGCAGCAGGCCGGCGCGGTAGATTGTAGCCACGTCGGGCGCGGTCAGGCGGCCGTACCGTGCGGCCTCGGCCGCCAATTGCGCCACGCCGCTGGAGTGGCCCAGCGTATACGGCGACTTAATGTCGGCAAAGTCGGCGATCGCCAGGCAGGCCGCGTCCAGCTGCGCGCCGCTCAGCTGCGCGCGCGGCTCAGGGTCGAGCGCCAGCACATCGGCCCAGCCCAGATCGTCGAGCCCGGCTAGCAGCTGCGCGGCGCGGGCGCAGAAACAGTCGGCCATCCAGGGGGCGTAGGCCGCGCCGCGGCGCTCGCGCGCCACTTTTACCGCCGCCTCGAGGCCGCCGAGCCGGTGAAACGTCACCACGTCCTGCGCCAGCGTCACCACAAGCACAGCCGGCATCACTTCGTGCCCTTTGATCGACGGTGTGCCTTTGCCATCCCAGCGGGCGTACAGCTGCCCAAGCCCGCGCGTAATCCGCTCGCCAAACCCCATCCGCTCGCCCAGCCGGCGCGCAACCTCGCAGTGCCCGCCAAGGAAATCGTCTACGGTTCGGGCCGATGCCAGCACGCCGCTCACCACCGCCTGGGCCATCTGCAGCGCGGTCGCACCGGCGTTGGCCTGCCGGATGAACCGCACAATCGTGCCGATCACCTCGGCCGGGTTGGCACTGTCGATCGCCACATAGTCGGCGCGCAGCGCCAGCTCGTCGCCGACGATCGCGGCAAGCATCGACGTTTCGGCGTTACAGCCGATGTAGCGCAGCAGCGCCTGGTAGTACACCTCGGCAAGCTCGCCGCCGCCCATGCCTAGCGCATCAGCGAGCCGCATAGCCACTACGCATGCGTGCAGCGCATATTCGAGCGGCTGCCCCATGGCTAGGTCGGTCGCCACCGAGAGCGCCGCCATAAGCTCGGCAAGGCCAATGGCGTCGCCATGTGTGCGCTGCTCTTGCACTCGTTACCTGCCTTCTACGATGCTCGCCATTATACCAGCTCGTGTGATCGCTTTCGTTTTGTGATGCGCCCAGCTTCGCTGGGCGGGGCATCACAAAACGAAATCTCGGGCGGCATTGCCGCCCCGAACCTCCACTATAGCGCACGTGATCAGCCGGATTTGGTAGTATCCCCCAGGCGTAATACCAGCCGCGACTGGCCAAAAAGAAAAGAGGTTTGGAGTACTATGCCCCCAAACCTCCCGCATGGATCTGCTATATCGGCCCGCGTGTGGCGCTACCCGCCCGCTTCTGGCGGCGCGGCGGGCGTCGGCCCTTGCTGAGGCGAGGCCACGGCTGTCGGCGCTTCCTGTATCGGCGTCGGCGCGTCGGTTGGTATCGGCGTCGGCACATCGGTCGGCGTCGCCGTCGGCACATCGGTCGGCGTCGCCGTCGGCACATCGGTCGGCGTCGCCGTCGGCACATCGGTCGGCGTCGCCGTCGGCACATCGGTCGGCGTCGCCGTCGGCACATCGGTCGGCGTCGCCGTCGGCACATCGGTCGGCGTCGCCGTCGGCACATCGGTCGGCGTCGCCGTCGGCACATCGGTCGGCGTCGCGCTCGGGCGCGGGGTTGCCGTACTGGTTGGGCGCGGTGTGCGCGTCGGCAGCGGCGTGCTGGTTGGCAACGGCGTGCGCGTCGGCCGATTAACCGAGCGCGTCGCCGTGGCGGCGGGCAGCTGGCCCGGCCCCAGATCGGTGTTGGTTGGCGAAGCTGCCACTGCCGTCACCGGAGCAGCCACGGGCGTAACGCTGGGCTGGTGTGCCAGCATTGTAGTTGGCGTGCGGCCCGGGCTCGGCGACGCCACAACGGTTGGCGTCGAGAGGAACATGCTCAGCAGGGGCGCCTGGGCCTGCTCGGCAATCAGGTCGCGCACGGTGTCGCTGATCACCGCGCTATCGACCGGCGGGATCTGCGCCTCCTGCACGATCCGCGGGTCGGCGCCATAGTCGGCGCTCACGCGCAGCGCCCGGTCGTCGAGCAGAAACACGTGCGTCTCGAACGCCTGGCTCATCACCACCAGGCCACACACGAACGCCAGGCCGAGCATAGCGAGCCACACCAGCGGGCTGATCCACATTGATTCACGCCGCATCGGGAACCTCCCCAAGCGCCCGGCTGCGCTCGGCGAACCAGGGCTCGGGCTCGGCGGCAGCGTCGGCGGCTGGCGTCTCGGCCGGCGCCTCGGTCGCCTGCGCGACATCGCTCTCGATCGAGTAGACCCGCACGCGCACGCTTTTGCCCTTAAAGCGCCGCAGACCCTGATCGGCCACGCGCAGCCACTCGGCCTGGCCAAGCGCGAGATACGTGGCCTCGCTCAGCAGGATATCGGTGCCGAGCCTGCGATTGAGCGTTTGGATGCGCGCGCTCAAATTCACCGCGTCGCCAATGGCGGTGTACTCCATGCGCCGCTGGGTGCCGATCAGGCCGGCCATCACCGCGCCAGTGTTGATGCCAATGCCGGCAATCAGCGGCGGCAGGTGCTCGTCGCGCCGGCGCGCGTTGAGCTCGCGCAGGCCGTCGCGGATGGCCAGCCCGGCGCGCACAGCCGCCTCGGCGCTCGATTGAGCAGTCTGAATATCGGCCAGGCCAAACAGCACCAGCGTCGAGTCGCCGCCGAATTTATTCACAATGCCGCCAAACCGGTCGGCCGCCTCAACGACAATCTGAAAGTAGTCGTTCAGGCCGCGAATGACAACCGCCGGGTCTTCTTGCTCGGACATCGCCGTAAAATCGCGCAGATCGGTGAACAGAATGGTCAGCTCTTTGGTCTCGCCGCGCAGGTCGAGCGGCTGGCTCAGCACCAGGCGCGCGATCGTCGGGCTCACGAAGCGGCCAAACACGTCGTGCATGCGTTCGCGCTCGCGCAGGCCATCGATCATGGTGTTGAACGATGTCGTCAGCGCGCCGATCTCGTCGGTGGTCGTCACCGGCAGCACGTGGTTCAGATCGCCCGAGGCGACGCCCTCGGCGGCGTGAACCAGCGCGGTGATCGGGCGCGTGATCCGCTGCGACAGGAGAATGCCCAGCAGGAACGTCGCCACCAGGCCCAGGCCGAAGATCGGCAGCAGGCTGAGCTGCGATTGCTCGAACAGATCGGCCTGCCCGGCGGTCGAGATCGCCACGCCGATGAACTGCGGCTGCAGCTCGCCGCGCAGCAGCAGCGGCGACACAACCTCGCCGTAATCGCGGCTGCCAAGCGCCACCGTACGGTACTGCGGCCGCCCGTCGCGGATGCTTTCGTCCAGCCCTCTGGGCAGCTGCGAGCCGAGCGACGTAGCCAGCGGCGCGCCGTCGGTGCCGTACAGCGTCACGTCGGCCAGCGTCGCGCCGCGCCAGCGCTCGACCAGCGCGCCCGCGCTTGAGCCAATCAGCAGCGCGCCGGCGAGCGCATCGCCATCGTACACCGGCGCAACCGTATACAGCACGGTGGCGTCCGGGTCGTTCGCAAGGTCGATATACTTATCGCCTTTGGTGTCGCTCGCGCCCCGCAGCACCGCCGCCACGCCCGGCCGGCTGGCGAGCTTCGGGTCGAGCGGCAGCGGCTGCACATTCTGCCCCTGGTTGATGATCCCCACCAGCGGCTCGCCGGCGGCGTTCACCAGCACAATCCGCTCGATCCGCTGGCTCACCGCGAATGGCGAGAGCAAATCTTTCAACGCCTGGGTGTCGCCGCTGCGCAGCGCCTGCGGCAGGCCGCTCAGGCGGGCCAGCGTGCGCACATTATCGATCTGCTCGCGCTCGGTCTGCACGACGCTATCGCTCACGCGCACGCGCGCGTCGGCCAGCTGGCGGCTAAACTCGGTCGTCACCTTATCCGCCTGGCCGCGCGCGACGATGTAGATCGTCGCAAGGGCAAGCACCATGGCCAGCGCCACATACGGCAGCGTGATCTTAAAGCTCAGGCGCGGCGCGAAGATGCGGCGTTGCGACACAACCATACAAACTCCGGTTCTGGCCAGTGCTGTACTGCGGGCGCAGCACTATTGCTATCGAGACTAGTGTGTTCTGCCAAATGTAGTGTACTCGCCAGCAGAATGCCGGGCAATCGCTTTTGATTACTGGCTGGTTACATGGTCGTAAATGAATATGAGAAAGGTATGAACTTTTCCGGCCGGTTAAGAAAGTCTTTCGACATTTAAACTTTCGTGGCCCGGCAGTTTCGGGCATCGTAGTTTTGCCGGGCGCAATGCGCCGCGCCGATAACGCCTCACCCGCGCCTTGCGTGCGCCCTAGGCGCGAGCGCACGTCGCCGGGCCTGCCCCAAGCTGCCAGCGGAGGCGCGCTGACATTTCAAAAACTGAAAAAACTGTAACCTTTGCATCCGCGCCTATGAATAATGTCCGCATTGACGGCGCATGCATGAGGCACTATACTAGCTCGTATCGCCGAGGGATGTCCATGCTGAAACACCAGGGCAACTTGCTCTGGTGTGTCTTGTTTTTCCTGGATTCCTGGCGTTTGAAAACTGTCTCGTCGACGGCCTGTGAGGATGGATCATGATTAACTTGCGCAAGCTCTTCGCCGACGTCTTTGACCCACAACCGGGCGAAACCGCACTGGTACTGATCGATCTACCGCACGATCAACTCTTCGACACACCAGAATGGGCCCAGCGACGCGAGATGGCGCGTAGGTGGCATGCGGCGCTACGAGATTTCGGCACCCAACGGCATTTCGAGGTGCTGCCGCTGGCAAGCTACCTCGCCACCGGCGCACACAACCGCCAGCTGCCGGCCGAAGCCAGCATCGACGGCCAGGCTGTCGCGCTCGATCAGCTGGCCGAGCAGGCCACGCTGGTGCTGGCGCTGACGCAATTTTCGGCCTCGGCGCCGCTAGTGGCCTGGACGGAGCGCCTGCCACGGCTGCGCGTGGCCTCCATGCCCCTGATCGCGCCGTCGATGGAAGAAACCGCGCTAGCGGCCGACTACAGCGAGATCGCGCGCTCGTGCGCGGCGCTGCGGCAGCACCTCGAGGGCGCGCAGTACGCGCGGATCAAGTTCTCGAACGGCGACACGCTGCTGCTCGACCTGCGCTTCCGCAGCCCGCGCGTCGACGACGGCCAGCTGCGGCCGAATAAGGCCAGTGCGCGGATCGTGAACTTGCCAAGCGGCGAGGCATACATCGCCCCCTACGAGGGCGAGCGCGAGGGCATCCCCAGCCAGACGCGCGGCGTGCTGCCGGTGTTCTGGCGCAACGACATTGTTCGGCTCGAAGTCGCCCAGAACCGCATTGTCGAGATCCTCGGGCGCACCGAGGCCGCCGCCGATCTGCGCAACTTTCTGACGCTCGACGGCGCGCGCCGCAATGTGGCCGAGCTTGGGCTTGGCTGCAACCCGCTCGCGCGCGTGTGGGGCAATGTGCTCGAGGATGAAAAGGCCGGCCCGCATATCGCGCTGGGGCGCAGCGAGCACTTGGGGGGCGTCGTCGGGCCGGATGCCTTCGACGATCCGCGGCATATCTGGCACCAGGATTTTGTGTACGCCCGCGAAAGCCCGATCCACGTGGCCGAGCTAACGCTGTTCGACGGCAACCAGGGGCGCTACCAGCTGGTGTACCAGGGCGAATACCTGCTGAACGCGCTGGCGCTGGCCCACTGAGCAGCGGGCCAGCCTGCACATCCGTTATTCGGGTAGGTGCTTACGCGAGCTGCCATGCCGAGCGGCAGCAAAGCAGCGGTTGGCTTCAGCCTTCGCCCAGGATGGCTGAACGCACGCCATCGGCCGAAATTGGTATCACTCGTGTTCTTCTGGCGGTTCGTCGTGCCCTCGGCCGATGCCGAGCGACTCGCCGGCCAGCTTCAGCGACGCGCGCGTCTGCATAATAATGTTCTCGAGCAGCGTAGGGTTGGGCGCCTCGACGGGCAGCTGCATCACGAAGTGGTTCAGCACCTCGGAGCGCGCGAGCAGCAGATCGCGCCACTCGGCGTCGGGCTGATCGCGCTGCAAGGCTTCGAGATGCAGGCCGATAAACTCGCGCAGCTTCGAGCGCGTGTCTTCGGTGAGGTGCGCGGCCGCCCCGCCAAAGAAGTAGCCGCTGCCGGCCGGCAGCAGGTGGGCCACCACCACCTCGTCCTGCTCGACGCGCAGCGACGCGGCGTGGTCGACGATCTCGAACGGCGTGCCGTCGATCAGATCGGCCGCCGAGATGCCGCGGCCCTTGTGGATGGCCTGGGCGACAAACGGCCGCAGCCGCACTGCCGACCACTCGGCCAGCAGCGCGCGCTCTTCGGGCGTGAAGTCGCCCAGCTCGGGTTCGGCCGCCAGTCGCTCGACCAGCGTCGCGCCACCCTCCAGCTGGTAATCGAACGCGAACCATGTCAGGAAGCGCTCGGCCCCGCGGCCCTCAAGGTCATCCAGCTCGGCCATCTGCTCGAGCGTATACTTGCCGTCCCAGAAGCGCTGGTACGCCGCAGGAATAGCCTCGGTCTGCTCTTCAGCCGCCGCCGCGATCTTTGGCACCAGCGTATCGACGGCGCGGCGCAGGCGCAGCTGCTCGGCCTGGGCAGCCTCTTCGATCGGCAGGTGGCAGTGCTTGTACTTTTTGCCGCTGCCGCACGGGCAGGGGTCGTTTCGTCCGATCTTGGGCATGGAACCTCCATTGTGGCCGGGGCGGAACCGGGTACATAATAGCAAGGGTTTTTCGCGCGTGCAAATGCCCTGCGGCTCGCCGGAGCCGCGCACAAAAAAACTCTCTCCCGCGCGCGGGAGAGAGGCGAAAGCGCCGGTATTGCGCGGTGGCTACCAGGCGGCGCGCGTCGCAGCCGCCGCCACCGGCTCGCCGAGGGTGCGCTCGCCTGGCTGCGCCAGCGGCAGCGCCAGCGTAAAGGTGGCGCCCTCGCCAGGCGCGCTGCGCACCGTCAGCATGCCGCCGTGGCTTTCGGCAAGCGCGCGGCTGATGCTCAGGCCCAGGCCGTGGCCTTCCTCGCGCGAGCTGGCAAGCGTCTGAAAGATCCGCGACTGCTGCTCGGGGGCGATGCCCTGGCCCGTATCGATCACCTCGAGGTAGCCGTACGTGTCGTCGCTGAAGCTGCGCAGTATCAGCACGCCGCCGCCGGGCATCGCGCCGATCGCGTTGAGGATCAGGTTCACCAGCACCTCGCGCGCGTCGGCGGCCGAGCCGCGCACCGGCGGCACTGGCTGAAGCTGCAGGCGCAGCATGATATCCTGGCGCGCATCCCAGAACGGCCTGGTCAGATCGACGGCGTCGCGCGCCAGCACCGGCAGCGAGAGCGCCTGCATCGCGACGGCGTGGACGCCCGATTTCAGCGCGATCAGCCGCCGCAGCAGCACATTGCCGTCGCGCGCGGCGCGCAGGATGGTTTGCAGGTCGCGCTGCAGCGCCGAGGGCGCCTCGCGCTGCACCATCTGCGCGTGCCCGACCACCGCCGCCAGCAGGTTGCCGATATCGTGGGCGGTGCCGATCGCCATGGTGGCGCGCAGCCGCAGCTCCTCGTGCGAGCGCAGCTGGCGCTCAAGCGCGGCGATCGCATCGTCGCGCGCGGCAACCTCGTCGCGAGATCGGTCGTGCAGCAGCCGCAGCGCCACCAGCGGCGCGATCTGCCCGGCCAGCGCCAGCGCATCGGCGCCAAGCGCCGCCGTGCGGCGCGCCAGCACCAGCCAGCCCAGGTGCTGCCCGGCCGCGTTCAGCGGCTGCATGGCCACCGAGGCATAGCCGCTGCCGGCCAGCCACTCGGCAAACACATTCGCGTCCTGGCCGGCGTCGGCCGGCGCGTCCGGCGCATCGGCGTCGCCCGCCAGCGGCAGGCACATGCCGTCGGCCCAGTCGCGCACCAGCAGATCGACGCGCGTTGCGGGCAGCCGGCGCGGCAGCGCGCGGCAGAGCACGGCGAAAAACGCCCGGCTGTCGGGCGCCTCGGCGAGCGCATTCAGCAAGGAAACCACATCGGCCAAAGCACGGGACGTATGTGTGTGCGAGCTGGTTGTCATAGAGTTCCGATCGTAACAGCCAACGCAGCCGCCGGTCGGCGCGGGCTGCGCGGCTTCAGGCGGCGCCGTCGACCACGTCGGCCAGATCGGCCAGGAACTCGCCGACCGTGCTGGCGCGCGCGCGGATATCGGCCAGCGTGGCGCGGTCGCGCGCGTCAAGCGCGAAGGCATAGTGCGGGTGCAGCACCTCGGCGTCGAGCGGGTCGCGCAGCAGGCACTCGGCCACCGATGGGTTCGCGGCGGCCAGCAGCGCCAGGCGCGTCAGGGCAGGCCGCGCGCTCTGCCCTGGGATGAGCCGCGCGCGCGCTTCTGGCGCGGCGGCACGAAAGCTGAGCATCGATTTAACCCTTTCATGGCGGCTGAACAGCAGCCACCAGAGTACGCCGATCGCCACAACAATATCGCCGGGGCTGAGCACAAACGTCGCGGCGCCGGCCGGCAGCACCATCCAGTCGGCCAGCAGGCCCAGCAGCGCTGTCTGCACCACCACATCCTTCGAGCCGCTCAGCAGCATGCCTGGCGCGGCGTCGATGCCGATCCGCGCCAGCGTGGCGCTGTGTATCGGCATCGCCCCGCCGTGCAGCGCCATCACCAGCAGGTTCATCGCCACGCCGATCGCCGCGGCCGGCACGCCGGCAATCGCGCGGTTCGACCAGCACCAGAGCAGCACGGCGGCCACCGATACCCAGAACATGCCAGGAATGCGCACGTCGAGCAGCGTGCCAAGCTGCGGCACCGCGGCGATCGCCAGCAGCAGGTTATAGCGCGGCATCCGCGGCGGGCGCCAGGCGGCCAGCACCGCGCCCGCCAGCGCGCAGCCCAGGTACAGCAGCAGCACGGCCATATGCTACTTGCCGCTCAGCGTCAGCGCCGAGCCGCGCACTCCAGGAGGGCCGTACGGCGCGGTGCCGGCCAGCAGCAAACCGCCAATCACCAGGGCCGCCGCAATTGCGCGCATGATCTTGGTCTTCATTGGTGTTTCTCCTGTTTCGCTACATGTTTCTGCACTAGGGCCACAATACTGGCCGGCGTTGACTCAGCGTTGACATACGGTTGACTCGCGCAGGCTGCGCGGCGCACAATAGCGCGCGCGGAGCGAGAGCGCTCGGCCATCGTGATACGCCCGGATCCGCACGCCGGATCGCTATCTCTGCTCTTGGCGATAGTATCGCCGCCGGCGGGCGTAGCTTGCCGCGGCCTAGCGCGTCTGCTATACTGAATCAGACCCGCAGCACACCAATGGCCCACGCATATCGTCCAAGGAGCGGCGCATGGCTCGCCTGTCCGTCGCCATCAACGGCGAAAAACGCAACTACCCGCTCACCGAACGCGGCATCCAGATCGGCCGCGCGCTCGACAACGACATTGTGCTGAACAACGTGATCGTCTCGCGGCACCACGCGCACGTGTCGCTGCGCGGGCGCGAGGCCTGGGCGATCGACCTGGGCAGCCGCAATGGCATATCGGTGAACCGGCTGCGGGTGAAAGAAGAGCAGCTGCAAGACGGCGACATGCTGCAGATCGGGCCGTTCGAGATCCGCTACGAGGACCGTGCCGCCCAGAGCGTGGTGTTCGACGATAACCAGTACTTCCCGCTGGCCTCGGAAGCGCGCGAGATAAAATCGGGCGAGCTGCCCGATATGGCGATCGACCTGCGCGAGTTCTACCGCATTAGCAAGCGCCTCAACAGCATCCTCGATCTGCACAGCCTGCTCGACGCCGTGATGGAAGAGGTTCTGCGCACGGTTCCGGCCCAGCGCGGCATTCTGCTGCTGCGCAAAGGCACCGAGCTGGTGCCGATGATCATCCACCCGGCCAGCCAGGGCGACCTCGCGATCAGCTCGACGATTACGCGCAAGGCCGTCGACGCCAACGAGGCGGTGCTGACGCGCGACGCCCGGCTCGATTTCGCCGGCTCGCAGAGCATTATCAGCGCTAACATCCGCTCGGCGATCTGCGCCCCGCTGATCAGCGAGGGCACGGCTAGCGGCCTGATTTATGTCGACTCGGCCGGCCGCGACCAGTTCAACGAGCAGCAGCGCGACATGCTCGCGGCGGTGGCGAACCTGGCGGCCACGCACATCGAGCGCGCGCGGCTCACCGACGCGCTGCGCGAGCAGGCCCAGCTGCGCCAGAACTTCGAGCGCTTTATGTCGCCGAATGTCGCCCAGCTGATGGCCAGCTACTTCGTGCAGCACGGCCAGCTGTGGGAGCCGCAGGAGCTAATCGTGACGGTGCTATTCGCCGACGTGAAAGACTTCACCGCGCTCTCCGAGCGGCTCTCGCCGCGCGATGTGCAGGATCTGCTGAACGAGTACTTCCACGAGATGACCGAGGTGATCTTCCGGCACAATGGCACGCTCGACAAGTACATCGGCGACGGGATCATGGCGGTGTTCGGCGCGCCGCAGCTCACCAAGCCGATCGACCCCGAGGAATCGGCCACGCAGGCGGTTAACGCCGCGCTCGACATGGTCGCGGCACACCAGCGGCTGATCGAGCGGCTCGACCCGGCCAAGGCTTTCGCGTTCCGCATCGGCATCAACAGCGGCCCGGTGTACGCCGGCTTCTTCGGCACGCGCCAGCGGCTCGAGTATACCGTGATGGGCGATACCGTGAACACCGCCTCGCGGCTCGAGGGTAAGGCCGACCTCAACAGCACGCTGATCAGCGAGGCCACGCGCCGGCTGGTCGGCGATGCCTTCCAGCTGCAGGCGATGGGCGAGTTCCAGCTCAAGGGCAAGGCCCAGCTGGTGCACACCTACAAGGTGCTCGGCCGCCACAACGCGCTGGCCGCCAGCAGCCGCGCCGATGCATAGCGGCACGAACCCGCCGCTAGCCACTGCCACCCCGCCCCAAGCCCATGTGCCCCCTCGCTCTTAGCAATTGTCTGAGAAGTAACCACCAAGACACGAAGACACCAAGATCGTGTCTGTCGTGTTGGTGCTTCTCCGCATCGTACCGCTTGGTGCCTTGGTGCCTTGGTGGGGGTTTG
>NZ_JAXLWP010000011.1:0-209133 GCF_046328425.1 Kouleothrix sp. | reverse complement strand
CCAGAGCCAGCTGGGCTAGTAACAGCATTGAGCCCGCAGGTCCCTCCATCAAGATAATTCTGAAAATAACTTGTTACTTCGCGATTTTGATTGGCAGGCACCTCAATATAATCGGTGGTGACCCCATTCGGTGTAACTCTTGCGAAAGTACAGGTACACAGCACATCTTGTGATGAATTGACTAACGTAATCGCTCTCGTATCCGAATCATATTCGAAGGCGCACTCGCCCTGTGCATCACCAAAAGTAAAGACTTTTGAAACAGTTTTGACCTTTGAATGGCGTTTGGTATCCTCGGTCTCTAGCAAGAGGAAGAATAGCAGCTCACCGGCGATCATGGTTACGTCTCGAACGAAGCCCCAAAACTGGTCGCTCATTAGAAGCCTCCATTGCGATTATCTTTACAGCATGCCAGTGAGCAGCAGTCTAGAATATCAACAATTACTTCTATCTACTGGAAAGGGCAATGTGGCTAGAAAGACAAGCTTTGGACAGCCTGTGGATAGGATGGTAAGTAATATTACGCCAAGATCAACCGATTGTCAATAGCCTAACGCACTTATTGCGTGATACACGCTTGTGCGCATTACCATAACTCAACCTTGCAGCTGACCCCAAACGGGCATCCGCAGGAGATTGGTACGAATGTCTGTGGACGACGAGATTGCTCCCCTAGTATCGGCGCCAATTTGAGCCGGGCGCCCGCACCGCTTGGCGTACTCACCCGCTTGGCCAAACGCTGATTGTGACGTCGGGCTGCGGGCGCGTGCAGCGCGCGGGCGGGCCGATCGAGGAGATCCGGACGGGCGACGTGGTCTCGTTCGCGCGGGGCGAGAAGCACTGGCACGGCGCTGCGCCGACCACCGCGATAACGCATATCGCCATTCAGGAAGCGCTCGATCGAAAGGCTATCGAGTGGATGAGCATGTCAGCGATGAGCAGTACCAGCGTGACGCCACCGCGCGCTGAGGCAGAAGGCGTGCCCCGGGCGCATGTTCTCCTATGCTTACGGCTCGTGTTCGCGCTTGGAAGAGCGGCCAACTTGTTTGGAAGAGCAGCGCGATTCGTTCTGAACAGAAGCCTTTCCGCCAGAGTGCAGCTACAGCAAAGGCGGAGATATTGCTCAGGTGGCGTTTCCGCGAGCGCATCAGATAACTGATTGTTCTGCGCTCTCCGCTCTGCGCTCCCCTGCTCCAACGCTCCGCTGCTAGCAGTTGCGAATCATCGACGATCCTCAGGTCATTGCCGGAGGAACTGTTCGCTGCCGTGCGAATACCCACACTGGAGATAGACGGGCAGGAAAGTCATGGGATGCTGCGTCAGGCGGCGCAATCAGTCGCAGATACCTTACCGAATGCGCGATATCGCACGTTGAACGGTCAGGGTCACGATATTGTTCCCGCTGTTGTTGCCCCGGTGCTAGAGGAGTTCTGTCGCGCGGGTGTAGGCAGCAGCGCCGCGCCTACTGGCCGCGCTCGAGATCGAGCAGCCGGCGCTTCACGGCGAGCCCGCCGCCGTACTTGATCAGCGCGCCGCCGCTGCCGACCAGCCGGTGGCACGGCACGATGATCGGCACCGGGTTGGCGCCATTCGCCGCGCCGACCGCCCGAAACGCCTGCGGCGCGCCAATCGCGGCCGCCACGGCGGCGTAGCTGCGCACCTCGCCGTACCCGATCGTCAGCAGCTCGTGCCATACCCGCAGCTGAAACGGCGTGCCACGCAGGTCGAGCGCGAGGTCGAAGGCGCGCAGCCGCCCGGCGAAATACGCGCCAAGCTGTGCGGCCAGCTCGGCCAGGCGCGCGTCGTCGGCGGCGCGCAGTGCGCCTGGCGCCCAGCGCGCGGCCCAGCGCTCGCAGGCGCTCGTGTCGTCGGTGGGGAAGCTGAGCTGCGCCAGCCCGCGCTGCGTGAACACCGCGCCGTAGCTGCCTGCCGGGGTGGCCACGGCGCCAATTGTAATCGTCTCGCTCATGCGCTGTATTGTAGGGCAAAACCTGCGGCTGCGCGCGGCCTGTATGCTATACTTGCCGCCTTGGGCGGCCCGTGGGCGCGTGGCGAGCGGGACGGCCCGGCGTGGTATTGCAAAACGAGGATACTATGCGGATCTACAAGGCCAAGGCGCCAATGCGGATCGGCTTTTTTGGCGGCGGCACCGACGTGAGCCCCTACGCCGAGGAGTTTGGCGGCAAAGTACTGAACTGCACGATCGATAAATACGTGCGCTGCCAGCTGCGGCCCAGCGCCGACGGCGGCATCACCATTCGCTCGCTCGACCTTGAAGAAGTCAGCCGGAATGTAACCGGCCACTGGGAGGGGCGCCTGGGCCTGCCCCAGGCCGTGCTCGACGCCATGCCAGCCGCGCAGGGCGTTGAGGTGACGATGTTCTCCGACGTGCCGCCCGGCAGCGGCCTGGGCTCGTCGTCGGCGCTGGTGGTGAGCATGCTCAAGCTGATCTGCACCGCCTACAACATCGCCGCCGACCCGCACGAGGTCGCCGAGCTGGCCTACCGGATCGAGCGCGTCGACCTGGGCATCCCCGGCGGGCGCCAGGATCAGTACGCGGCGGCGTTTGGCGGGATGTGTGTATACCACTTCGGCGGCAAGCGGGTGATTGTCGAGCCGGTGCTGAGCGACCCGGCCATGCTGCTCGAGCTTGAGAGCTGCCTGATGATTGGCTATATCGGCGACCGCACGCTGCTGCGCCATCACCTGATGGAGGATCAGGTGCGCCGGCTCAAAGGCGGCGACACGCTGCGCTACCACGACGAGACCAAAGCCTTCGTCGACGAGTCGGTGAAGCTGCTGCGCGCAATGAAGATCGCCGAGTTCGGGCGGCTGCTGCACGACGCCTGGGAGGTGAAGAAGGCCTTCTCGCCCTACATTGCCCCGCCGATCGTCGACGAGATCTACGCCACGGCGCGCCGCCACGGCGCCTGGGGCGGCAAGATCACCGGCGCGGGCGGCGGCGGCTTTATGGTGTTCGCCTGCCCGTTCGACCGGCGGCTCGAGCTTGAGCGCGCGCTCGAGGGCGCGGGGGTGCGCATGCGCCCGTTCTCATTCACCACCCAGGGCGTGCACGCATGGAGCGTCGAGGTGGCCGAGAAGGGCGCGGGTGGCTAGGGCCAATTCTTTTCAAATAGCCATGAAGAAGCGAAAAAGCGAGGAATGTGCAGCCTCTGATTGCCTTCGACTCTTTGACAGGACGTACGCGGTCGACTGCGCTATCGGCTGGTTCTGCCTGCGGCAGCATGGTACTGCGCTTGCTTTTGTGCTGAGATGTTGGCGCTTTGCGCCAACATCTCAGCACCATCCATGAAAAAGTACCGCTCTGCCGAAGGTAAAAACGCGCACCGCGTAACTCCTGTCTTTGAGCTGTTGTGGCGATCGTCCGCTGGCATTGCTACTTGACACGAGTTGCGCGGCGTCCTCCCGCCAAAATCACTCTTTTTGGCTGGTCGCGGCACCACGTAATCGTGTGCTTGAAAGGTGCTGCGGCCAGCGCGCAGCGGCCGTGACACAACCGCGACGTGGCACGCCGAACCGATCAGCTTGCCCCGTTTTGGCCTTTGCTGCTGCGATGCTGCATATACCGCCAGGCCAGCCGCCGGCGCTGGCGCGAGATCTGCTGCTGCGCGCGCAGCGCCCACAGCCCCACCGGCCCGATCAGCGGCAGCCGCAGCGGCGCCCAGCGGCGCAGCGCGCGCTTGATCTGCACCGACGCCCAGCGGATCAGCCAGGTGCGCCGGCCCACCAGCGCGATGCCTGGGAACAACAGCGGCAGCCCTGGGATCACCGGCAGCACTACGCCGAGCAGCCCCAGCGCAATGCACGTCCACCCCAGCGCAGGCCGCAGCACCGGCCAGGTGTGCTTCCATACCGCGCTCAGCGCGATCTTCGATTGGGCCAGTGGCCCTGGTGTTGCGACCATCGTCATCAGCTCGCTGGCTCGACGATGCGAATCCGGTCGTCGTAGCCGGTGGCGTGCGCTGCGATGCCGAGCAGCTCGGCGGCAATATAGGCTGCCAGGTACGGCGCGATCCGGCCGTTCTCGATGCCTTGCTCGATCATCTCTAGGATCTCCTGCTTGCTGTGCATCGCTGCCTCCACGCTTCCAGAATGCTGAGTGGCGGCCACGCCGCGGGCCGCCACTCCCCGCTTCTCCTCCCCACTGCAGCCAGTATAGCCGGGCGCGGCGCCTGGGCCAAGAGCAAGCTTCCCCGATGCGCCGGGAAGAATTCCCCGCCAATAGCTGGGATTCATGCTCTATGGCGCTGCGATGCGCTGCGATACGATGGTGTTGTAAGCGAGAGGGCTTACGCGGCGGGGTTCGGGGATGCGTAGCCGCCCCGCGCAATTGCTTTTGCACACAAAGAAGGGAACCACACATGGGTAAAAATATACTGAAGCTCACTGCGCTGCTGACCGCGCTGACCGTGCTGTTCATGCTGATCGGCCGGGCTGTCGGCGGTACCGGCGGCATGCTGCTGGCCGGCGTGCTGGCCGCGGCCATGAACCTGGGCGCCTACTGGTTCTCCGACACCCTGGTGCTGAAGATGTCTGGCGCGCGCCCGGCCGACCCCGGCGAGGCCGCGTGGCTGCACGAGATGGTGGCGCGGCTGGCGCAGCGCGCCGGTTTGCCAATGCCGAAGGTGTATATCATCGACAGCGAGACGCCAAACGCTTTCGCCACCGGCCGCAGCCCTAGCCAGGGCGTTGTGGCTGTTACCAGCGGCATTACACGCATCCTCACCCGCGACGAGCTGGCCGGTGTGGTGGCGCACGAGCTGGCGCACATCAAGCACCGCGACACGCTGATCTCGGCGGTGGTGGCGACGTTCGCCGGCGCAATCGCGATGATCGCGAACATCGGCCAGTGGGCGCTGATCTTCGGCGGGTTCGGCGGCGACGACGAGGATGAAGGCGGCGGCGGCGTGCTGGGCGGCCTGCTGCTGCTGATCGTCGCGCCGATCGCGGCCACGCTCATCCAGCTGGGGATCTCGCGGGCGCGCGAGTTCGAGGCCGACGCCGGCGGCGCGCGCATCCTGGGCGACCCGCTGCCGCTCGCCAGCGCGCTCGAGAAGCTTGAGTGGGCTGCAGGGCGCGTGCCAATGCCGGCCAGCCCGGCCACCGCGTCGCTGTACATCGTCAACCCGCTCAGCGGCGGCGGCGTGCTGAAGCTGTTCAGCACCCACCCGCCCACGGCCGAGCGCGTGGCGCGCCTGCGCGCCCTGGCCAGCGGCGGGCTGCGCCAGACGCTTGAGCTGCGGGCCTAGCCGCATGATCGAGCGCGCGGCGCCGGCAAGGCGCTGGGCCTGAGCACACGCAAGGCGAAGGAGCGAACCCGCTCCTTCGCCTTTCGCCGCGCGCGGATGTCTTGTACAATACCTGGCGTTTCGTAAAGCGATCTGTATCGGCGTGCAGTTTTCCGCGCGCAGCCCGGAAAACTGCACACAAATCTGCCGAAGGGCAAAACCCTCACGGCGTACGCCCTCGATAGATTGCGAGAAAGGTTAGTGCGTGGATCAGGCCGGCTCGCCAACCATCAACCCACAAGAGTCGCGCTGGCGGCTGCTGCTGCGGCTACGCTGGCCGCTGGGCGCCGCGATCACCCTGGCGTTCGCGCTTGGGCAGCTGATCGAGCCGCTGCTGCTGGGCGAGCCGCGCAGCCTGGCGCGTCTGCTGCTCGATGTGATAACATGGGGCGTGCTCGGCGGCCTGGCGGTGTGGGTGAGCCTGACGTGGGTTGGCCGCCGGGAGCAGCGCTACCAGGCCGATCTCGAGCGCTCGCTGGCCGAGCAGCACATCCTGAACCGGCGCCTGCAGCGCGCCAACAGCCAGCTCGAGCTGCTGAGCGCCGCCAACCGCCAGATCGCCGAGTCGACGTCGCTCGACCAGATCCTCGACGCGGCGCTGCTCTTTCCGCGCCGGCTGGTTGTGGCGCAGGCCGCCGCGCTGCTACTGCACGACCCGCTCGGGCCGATCGTTGCGCGCGCCGACGGCGCCAGCGCCGACGACCTCGGCCGGCTGCGGGCGAGCTTCCAGCCCGAGCGCGCCGACGCCGGCCGCGAGCCGCTGCTGCTGGTGGCGCCCGATCGGCCTGGCGCCTGCCTGGCGCTGCCGCTGCACGACGGCGCCGTGCTGGTCGGGCGCGTCGAGCTGTACTGCGAGCAGGCCACGCCGCTGCCCGCCGACGAACTCGCCCTGCTCGCGACGATCGGCAGCGAGCTGGCCGAGGCGATCGTCAGCGCGCGCCGCCGATCGCGCGAGGAGCGCGCGATCTACCAGCTCGAGCGCGCGATCGCCGAGGAGCGCGCCCGCATCGCCCGCGATATCCACGACGGCCTGGCCCAGGCGCTGGCCTTCCAGCGCATGCGCGCCGACCTGTGGCTCGATTGGATCGCGAGCGACCCCGAGCGGCTGCGCGCCGAGCTGAAGCAGCTCAAGCAGTCGCTGCGCGAGCAGATTGCCGAGCTGCGGCGGGCGATCTTCGCGCTGCGGCCGGTGCAGTTCGACGACCTGGGCTTCGCCGGCGGGCTGAACCGCTACATCATGGAGTTCGCCGGGCAGCAGGGCTGGCAGGCGCGCGCCGACCTGAGCGGCCTGCCTACGGCGCTGCCGCCCGAGCTCGAGGCCACCTGCTTCAGGATCGTGCAGGAGGGCCTGAATAACATCGCCAAGCACGCGCGCGCCAGCCAGGCCGAGGTGCTGATCGACCAGATCGACGGCGGCCTGCGCATCCGCGTTTGCGATAACGGGCGCGGCTTTGAGCCAGGCCAGGCCGCCGATGGCCCGGCCGACCGTGTGGGGCTGCGCCAGATGCGCGAGCGGCTGGCCGCGCTGCACGGCCAGCTGACGGTGCTCTCACGGCCTGGCGCCGGCGCCGAGCTGCGTGTCTGGATGCCCTGGCGCCCCGCGCCGCCTACCAAGGAATAGCTATATGAGCAAACCACGCCTGCTGATCGCCGACGACCACCGCATGTTTCGCCAGGGTCTGCGCGAGCTGATCGAGCGCAAGACCGATTTCGTGGTGGTGGGCGAGGCCAGCACTGGCCACGAGGCGCTGTCGCAGGCCGAAGCGCTACGCCCCGATATTGTGCTGCTCGATATCCAGATGCCCGATCTGGATGGCGTCGCGGTGGCGCGCCAGCTCGCCCTGTCGCACCCCGAGATCAAGCTGGTGATGCTGACGATGTACCGGCACGACCAGCACGTGATCGAGGCGATCAAGGCCGGCGTGCGCGCCTACCTGCTGAAAGACGCCGACGCCGAGGAGCTGCTCGACGTGCTTGGGCGCGTGTACCGCGGCGAGTCCGCGCTCGACCCGTCGATCACCGCGCGCGTGTTTCAGGAGATCCGCCGCCTGAGCGGCCCGCCCGACGCCGGCGAGGCGCTGACGCCGCGCGAGCGCGAGATCGTCACTCTGCTGGCCGAGGGCCACGACAACCGCACGATCGCGGCGCGCCTGCACCTTTCCGAAAAAACCGTCGGCAATCGCCTCAGCGAGATCTTCCAGAAGCTCGGCGTGGCTAACCGCACTCAGGCCGCGATGGTGGCAATCCAGCGCGGCCTGGTGGCCACGCCCGGCGGCGAGCGCCTGCCATGAGCGAGTATTCTGCGCCTCTGGGCGATATCGCCGTGTGCGCGCCCCAGCGCGCCGACCTGAGCGCCGTTGTCGATCTGATCAACGCCGCGTCGCTGGCCGAGGGCGGCGCGCCCGATATGACGCCCGCGCTGGTGCTGGCCGACTGGGAGGGGCCGAACTTCGACCTGGCGGCCGACGCATGGCTGGCGCTCGATGCGCGCGGCAGCGTGCTGGGCTACGAGACGCTGTTTTACACGCCAGGCGCGGCGTACGCCGAGATCGACGGCTATGTGCACCCGGCGCACAAGGGCCGCGGCATTGGCACGCGGCTGCTGCGCCTGGCCGAGGCCCGCGCCCGCGCGCTAGCCGGCGCTGCGCCGCCGGCGCTGCACGCCAATATCGAGGCGACAAACCAGGCCGCGCAGGCGCTGTTCGCGGCCGAAGGCTACCGGCCGGTGCGCCACTTCTGGCGTATGGAGATCCTGTTCGAGCAGCCGCCCGCCGCGCCTGCTTGGCCGGCCGGCATGGCCGTGCGCGCGTTTGTGCCCGGCCGCGACGAGCGCGTGACCCACGCGGCAATACAGGAGGCATTTCAGGATCATTGGGGCTTCCAGCCAACGCCTTTCGACGAGTGGCGGCAGGCGCAGATCGGCCGCGCCGATTTCGACCCGGCGCTGTGGTTTCTGGCATTCGATCGCGAGGAGCTTGCCGGCGTGGTGCTGGGTTTCGCGCGTACCGACGAGCTGGGCTGGGTGCGCAACCTGGGCGTGCGGCGGCCATGGCGCGGTCGCGGCGTTGGTATGGCGCTGCTGCGGCAGGCGTTTGGCGCGTTCTACGCGCGTGGCATTCGTATGGCTGGCCTCGGCGTCGACGCGCAGAACCTGAGCGGGGCCACACGCCTGTACGAGCGCGCCGGCATGCGCGTGGCCGAGCGCTACGATACGCTTGAAAAAGTCCCGAGTGCATGAGCGCCGCTCTGCGCCGCGAGGCATAAGCATCTGGCGTTGCCGCTGGCACGGCCTTCCCGTAGGGCGCGCATCGTGCGCGCCTTCTCCCTCTCGTGGCAAACCGACACGCCACTCCGCATCACAGGGCATGTGCGTCTGTCATTGCCGCTGGCATAGAGGCTTTCCCGTAGGGCGCGCATCGTGCGCGCCTCATTGTCGTATGGGTGGCGCATGCCTCGTCGCAACGCCCGACTGGCACGGCCTTCGTGCCCGTAGGGCGCGCATCGTGCGCGCCTCATCGCTCCCCGCTCCAACGCTCTGCGCTCAAACGCTTCCCGCTCTCCGCTCCAACGCTCACTCGGGTGGGGTCGGCGGCTTGGCCTTCTTGGGCGGAGCGTTGTAGGCGTTCATGGCAGTGGTGAAACCGTCGCGCAGGACCATCTCCACGGCGTCGGCGACGCGCGCGTGAACCTCGGGCAAGGCCGCCTCTTCGTCGCGCGTGAAGCGGCCCAGCACGTAGCCCGCCGCGTCGCGGCCCGGCGGCCCCTGGCCAATGCCCACGCGAATGCGCGGGAATGCCTGGCTGCCCAGCTGGCCCACCAGCGACTTCATGCCATTGTGCGTGCCGGCGCTGCCGCGCTCGCGCAGCCGCAGCGCCCCGAACGGCAGGTCGAGGTCGTCGTAGATCACCAGCAGCTGCTGGTCGGCCGCCACCTTGAACCACTGGCACAGGCCCACCGCCGCCTGGCCGGCCAGGTTCATATAGGTGAACGGCTTGGCCAGCGCCACGCGCTGCCCGGCGATCGTGCCGAGCGCCACGCGCGATTTGGCGATCTTCTCGCTGAAATCGAGCCCGTGGCGGCGCGCTAGCACATTCACACACTGAAACCCGAGGTTGTGGCGGGTTTTGGTATACTCTTCGCCTGGGTTGCCCAGGCCCAGCACAATCCACACAGTCGGCCCCTCGCTGCGCGAAACCGCGCGCATTGTACACACAACCGCGCGCGCCGGCAAGCCCCGTGGCTATGGTATAATCGGCCCGTTGCAGGTGTGGCCCGCGCGGCCGCATCGAGCGCGGGGCCAGCCGCGCCAGCAGCACCTGCCCTGTGATACGATTTGTAGCCGATTTCACGCTGCCATGCCCGATCTGCCTGCGCCATTCACAACCCCGGAGTGGGTGCGCCACGCCGTGTTCTACCAGATCTTTCCCGATCGCTTCGCAAACGGCGATGCGTCGAACGATCCTGAAAATGCCCAGCCGTGGGGCAGCCTGCCGAGCTTCGACAATTTCACGGGCGGCGATCTGCAAGGCATCATCGACCACCTGGGCTACCTGGCCGACCTGGGCATCACCGCGCTGTACTTGAACCCGATCTTCCAGGCCTCTTCAAACCACAAGTACAACACCTTCGACTATATGCGGATCGACCCGCACTTCGGCGACCTCGCGACGTTCCACCGGCTGATCGCCGAGGCGCACGCGCGCGGCATTCGCGTGGTGCTCGACGGTGTGTTTAACCACTGCGGGCGCGGCTTCTTCGCCTTCAACGACCTGCTTGAAAATGGTGGCCACTCGCCGTACCGCAACTGGTTCTACATCGACCAATTTCCGATCCACCCCTACGACGGCGACAAGCCCGCGAACTATGCGACGTGGTGGGATTTCCGCTCGCTGCCGAAGTTCAACGTGGCGCACCCGCCAGTGCGGCGCTACCTGCTTGGGGTCGCGCGCTACTGGATCGAGCAGGGCGCCGATGGCTGGCGGCTCGACGTGCCGAATGAGATCGCCGACCACGATTTCTGGCGCGAGTTTCGCGGGGTGGTGAAGGCCGCCAACCCCGAGGCGTATATCGTCGGCGAGATCTGGAACGACGCTACGCCATGGCTCGACGGCACGCAGTTCGATGCGGTGATGAACTATTTGTTCCGCGACCTGTGCCGCGACTTTTTCGCGCGCGACAGCTTTCGCGCCGACGCGTTTGGCGCCGGGATCGACCATTTGCTCGGGCTATACCCGCGCCCCGCCACCGAGGTGCAGCTGAACCTGCTCGGCAGCCACGATACCGTGCGCTTTCGCACCGAGGCCAGCGGTGACCGCTCGCGATCGTACCTGGCAGTGCTGTTCCAGATGACCTTCCCCGGCGCGCCGTGCGTGTACTACGGCGATGAAGTGGGCATGGAAGGCGGCCCCGACCCGCTGTGCCGCGGCTGCTTCCCCTGGGACAAGGCCGAGTGGGACGCCGAGCTCTACGAGTGGACGCGGCGCTGCATCCAGCTGCGCCACGAGCACCCGGCGCTGCGCACCGGCGAGTATCGCTCGCTGCTGGCGCGCTCGACGGTGAACGTATACGCCTACGCTCGCTGGGACGCCAGCGAGCAGTTTGTGATCGCGCTGAACAACCGCGATGTAACCCGCACGCTCGATCTGCCGCTGGCGGGCACGCCGCTGCCCGACGGCGGCGAGATGGCCGATCTGCTGAGCGGCGAGAGCTACCCCATCCGCGCTGGCCGTGTCGAGCATGTGCGTGTGCCCCGCCGCGGCGCGGTGGTGCTGCACCGGCTGAGCGCGCCGCATTGAGATCGAGAAGCCCATGTCATTACGCTTTCACGAGATCGCCGAGCAGAACCACCGCATTCTGAACCCATTCACCGAGGATCAGCTGCTGCTGCTTGGCGAGATTTGCGGCATTCGCGCCGGGCAACGCCAGCTCGATCTGTGCTGCGGCAAGGGCGAGATGCTCTGTTGCTGGTCGGCATTGGCCGGTATCACCGGCGTTGGCGTTGACATAAGCCCGGTTTTTCTCGCGGCGGCGCGGCGGCGCGCAGCCGAGCTTCAGGTGAGCGAGCAGGTGTCGTTTGTCGAGGGCAATGCCAGCGTATACCCGATCGCGCCCGGCGCCTTCGATATCGTGAGCTGCATTGGCGCGACCTGGATCGGCGGCGGGCTGGTTGGCACGCTGAACATGGCGCGCCCCGGCCTGCGCGGCCGCGACGCTCTGCTGCTGGTTGGCGAGCCCTACTGGATCGACCCGCCGCCCGACGAGGCGGTCGCCGCGATTGCGGGCGGCAACGCTGCGCTGTTCGCCTCGCTCGCCAGCACGCTCGAGCGTATTGAGTCGGCCGGGCTCGAGCTGGTGGAAATGGTGGCGGCGAATCACCACGGCTGGGATCGCTACACCGCGCGCCAGTGGCTCGCTGTCTCCGACTGGCTGCGCGCCAACCCCGGCAGCCCCGACGCGGCGCATGTGCGCGAGCTTCACGAACGCTACCGGCGCGAGTATATGGCCTACACCCGCCGCTACCTTGGCTGGGCGGTATTCGTGCTGCGCCAGCCGTAGCGCCCTCGCTGATCACGGATCTGCGCTCTGTGCGCGGTTTTTCCGCACGCAGCGCGGAAAACTGCGCTGCCGCTTGGTGGGGGTTTGGGGCGGCATTGTGCTGCACTGCGTGGCGAGCCGATTAATCTATACGTGATCAAGCGCAGGCGTATAATACATTCGCTTGATGACGTACCTGGTGGGTTTGGGGGCGGCGAAGCCGCCCCATTTCTTTTCTTGTGCGGCGCCCGGCAAAGCCGGGCGCCGTAAAGAAAACACAAGTAATCAAACGGAGTTGGTATAAGCACAGGCCAGGAAGCGAACATCGCCTCCCCAAACGGGGAGGCGATGTTCGCTTTTTGCTAGGTTGAGGCAGCGTGAGCGGCTACACTCGTGTCTGCGCGCGGTGGATGCGCACTGTGCGCAGCAGCAGCGTCAGCCCCAGCAGCGCAAAGCCCGAGATCGGCACGCCCGTACTGGTGTTTGGCAGCTGCGGGGCCGGCGCCGGGGTAGGCGTCGCCACTGGCGGCTTGTTCGTCGAAGTCGCCGTTGGCACCACCGTGATCGTTGCGGTCGCGGCGATTATGGCGCTAGGCGCCGCCGTCGCGCTGGGTGCCGCCGTAGCGGCCTGCGCCACCGGGCCGAGCTGCGAGCCAACGATCAGCACTGTGACGATATTCGAGCGCAACGACTGGCCCAGGCCATCGTAGGTGGCTTCGGCTTGGCTCACCAGCCGCGTGCCGATCTCGACCGTATCTTTCACTGTCGCGTTGACCTTGATCTCGACGCCTTTGTCTGGCCCCAGCGTGTCGAGGTTGAGCGTCACAAGGTTGCCCTGGCGCTGCGCGTCGCCAACGTCTGAGCTTAGGCTTTTGATCTCGAGATTATCGGGCAGCGCGCTTGAGATCTGCACATTCTTGAAATCACCGCTCTTCTGCGTGTTGCGGAACGCAATCACATAGGTGATGTCTTGCCCGGTGAAGGCGCTGCCCCAGTCGCTAGCCATGCGGAAGTAGCTGCTGGGCGGCGTCGCGGTGGGCTGGCTGGTGGGCGTGCTGCTGGCCCCCGGCTTGGCCGTGGCCACTGCGGTGCCGCGCCCAGCCGGCCGCGCGGTCGGTCGCGCGCCGGGGCGCGGCGTGGGCGGCAGCGGCGGCAGCAGCGGCGAGGTCGGCTGCGGCGGCGTGGGCGAGCTCCCACCGCCACCACCGCCACCGCCGGGCTTCGACGTCGGCTTCTCGGTGGGCTGCGCAGTGGGCGAGGGGCCGGTGGTCGGTGAGGGGCCGGTGGTCGGCGAGGGGCCGCTGGTGGTGGGCGCCGGGCCGGCCTGGTTGATATCGACGTAGACTTTGTCCGACGCGGCGGTGTTCTGGTTGCCGTCCTGGGCAGCGGCCTGATTCGGCACGCGGCCGGGCTGGGCGTCGCCGCGCACCTTCACGGTGATGCTGATCGTCACCGGCTGGTTGTTCTGCACCGGCACGCTGCAGCTCACGTTCACGCCGGACACCGTGCACGAGCCTTTGCTTGCGCTCGCGCCGACGATCGTGAAGTGCTGGTCGATCGCGTCGTTGACCGTCACAGTGCTGGCGCTGGTGCTGGCGCTGAACACCGACAGCGTGTACTCGAATTGCTGGCCAGGCGAGGCCACGCCAACCGAGGCGCTTTTCACCAGGCGCAGCGGCGGCTCGCCCAGCACCGGCGTAAGCGTTGGCGTTGGCGTGCCCGGCACCGGCGTGTTGGTGGGCGGGCTGGTCGGCGAAGCCGCGGGCGGCGTGGTCGCCGTAGCGTTCGGGTCGGTGGTGGCGGTAGGCGCCGTCGTGGCGGTAGGCGGCGTGGTCGCGTTCGGGTCGGTGGTGGCGGTAGGCGCCGTCGTGGCGGTAGGCGGCGTGGTCGCATTCGGGTCGGTGGTGGCGGTAGGCGCCGTCGTGGCGGTAGGCGGCGTGGTCGCGTTCGGGTCGGTGGTGGCAGTTGGCGCCGTTGTGGCAGTCGGGTTGTCGATCGGCGTCTGTGTGGCGCGCTGGTCGCCGACTGCGCCGGTGTTTGTCGCCTCGGCCTGCGGGCGCGGCGCGGCCGGCGCCACGAGCGGGTTCACCCAGCGGTACGCCTCGGCATACAGTGGGAAGACAATCATCAGGATGGCCACCACAAGCATGGTAACCTCGATGAACGTCCAGCGTGCTGGCCTGCGCCCGGATGTTGGTCGTGTGGTGCGAAAGCGTTGCATAGCTTTAAACCCCCGCTGGTGCCCGCTACGGGCGTGGAGACGGTTTTGATTCGATCAGGTCGGCGACGACCACCAGGCGCTGCGTGTCCCAGTTTGTGCAGGTCATCAGCGTCAGCGTGGGCGTGCTGGTTGGGTCGAGCACTTCGATTTGATTCGGCCAGACATTCTTACTTTCACGCACGCGGTAATGGTAGCGCAGCCCGGCGGCGTCGAGAAAGATGTCGGCGCCGGCGCCGAGCGACCCGAGATCGCGAAACACTGCGCCGCGCATCCCGGCGTGGCCCGCCAGCACGGTGTTGCCGGTATCGCCGGGCAGGCCAGTGCCGTGCAGGTAGCCCGCGGCATAGTCGGCCACTTCCCAGGCGCCGTCGACGACAAACACTTCTTTCACCGGCGTATCGAGCGCGATCGCAGGGATGAGCAGGTGCGTTGGCTCGGGCGCGCCGGCCTCCGGCTCGCTGATGACGCCCTGGCGCGGCGCCAGGAACTCGTTCTCGGGCGGCGGCGGCTCCGTGACGTCGGTGGTGTAGGGCAGCAGCACCGCCGGCGCCGGAGCGCTACGCGGGCGCGCCGCCGGCCCGGCACCGCTGGCGCGTGCGGCCGGGGCGGCTGCCACTGCGATCGGCGGGGAGGGCACTGGGTTCTGGTACTCGTGCAGCCAGTCGCGGATTGGCCCATCGGCCAGCCAGTAGCCAAACACCAGCAGCGCCGCTACGATCACCATTCGCTCGGCGTAGCCCAGCATCGAATCGACCCAGCTGCGCAGCAGAAAGCCGCGCAGCGCGTGCCGCCGCTGCTCGGATGCCGAGCGCAACGCAATCGGCGCCAGCCGCCGTTCGGCGGGCGCCGTGGGCGCGTCGATCAGGTTTTGCAGCAGATCAAGCTCGGCTTGTTTGCGCGCTGTCGAGCGGGACTGTTTGCGAATTGGCATCCTTGGCCTCAGGCGCCGCAACACCCGGCACTATGCCATTAGTGTCCACTGGGGCGATTATACACTAGCCATGGCATGCGTGCAATAGGAAAAAGGTAACTAATGGGAAATTATCGGGCTGGCTGTCGGATGAGTGTAAAGTGATACGTCAGGCTGGCGCCCGGTCGGCTGCTGCGAGGTACTACCGTGCGTAGGCCGTGGGCGCGCTGCCGACAGCCGCCGCCACCGAGCCAAAGCCGTCGCGCCGTAGCAGTGCTGCAAGCTCGCGCTTGAGCTGGTATACCAGCCCCGGCCCGGCGTAGATCAGGCTGGTGTAGAGCTGCACCAGGCTCGCCCCGGCGCGGATATGCGCGTATGCGTCGGCGGCCGAGGCCACTCCACCCACCCCGATAATCGGCGCGCGCCCCTCGCTGAAGCGGTGAATCTGCTCGATCACCTGGCGCGCGGGCGCCGCCAGCGGCCGACCGCTCAGGCCGCCGGCCTCGCCGGACTGCGGGCTGCGCAGCCCCGCGCGCGCCAGCGTGGTGTTGGTCGCGATAAAGCCATCGACGCCGGCCGCCAGCCCCGCCGCGACAACTTCGCTCAGCTGCGCGGGCGCCTCATCGGGCGATACTTTCAGGAACACCGGGCGTGGCCGCGCCATGCGGCGGTTGAGCGCGTTCAGCTCGCCCAGCAGCTGCTCAAGCGCCGCGCGCTCGTGCAGCTTGCGCAGGCCAGGCGTATTCGGCGACGAAATATTGACCGCGATGTAGTCGGCCAGCGGCGCCAGCGCCACAAACGCCGCCAGGTAATCTTCGGCCGCGCGCTCCAGCTCGGTCGTGCGGTTCTTGCCAATATTCACGCCAATAATGAGCGAGCCGCGAGCCGAGAGGCGCGCGCCAATGTGCAGCAAACCGCTCGCGCTTTTCGGCGCTTGCGCCTGGCGGTACCCACGCAGGTTTTGGGCAGCGGCGACCATGCCGGGGCTGTTGAAGCCCATGCGGTTGATCAGCGCGGCGTCTTCCGGCAGCCGGAACAGGCGCGGGCGTGGGTTGCCAGGCTGCGCGCGCGGCGTAACGGTGCCGACCTCGACCGAGCCGAAGCCTAGCGCGGCCATCGGCCCGATCAGCGTAGCGTGCTTGTCGAAGCCGGCCGCCAGCCCGACCGGGTTGGCGAAGCGCAGCCCGGCCACATCGCACGCGAGGAGCGCGTCGTCGGCGGGCGCGAGCGCCGCCACTAGCGCGCGCAGCGCTGGGGTGTCGGCCGCGCGCAGCAGCCCGCTCACCAGGTTGTGCGCGCGCTCGGCCTCGAGCCGGAACAGCAGCGGCTTAAGAGTGCGGTAGAGCATAGAGTGTTCGTTTGTCCTGTTCAGGCGGCTTCTAGCGCCAGGTCGCGCAGATCGAATACCGGGCCATCGCTGCACAGCAGCCGGATGCCGCGCCGCAGCTCGACTGGGCACGCGCCGCAGGCTCCGACGCCGCAGATCAGCGGGCCTTCCAGCAGCGCGCTGGCGAAGCCCGGCTCCCAGCGCAGCCGCGCCGCGCGGATCGCGTTCGCCAAGGTTGGCAGCTGGCCGCTTGGCAGCGCCGCGCACACCTGGTCGGCCCAGGCGATCGGCGGCAGGGATGCCGGCGCAGCCGGCGCCGGGGTCTCGCGCCTGCGTTTTTCGCTGGCACGTTGCTCGTCTGGCGTATTGGCCGCCGCCGATGGCTGGCTCGCCAGCAGGTCGGTCGCCGCGCCAGCGATCGTCTGGTACTCGACCTCGCCGGGCAGCAGGTAGGCCGGCGGTAGTTCGTCGGCGGCGCCGGCGCCGGCCAGCAGCGTCACCGCCACCTGCTGAGCCGCTGCGGCGCGCGCGAGCAGCAGCAGCGCCGCCAGCCCCGGCCCGGCGCCAACGCACAGCAGCGTGCGCGTGCGCGGGCCAAGCGCGAACGGCCGCCCGAACGGCCCGAGCACGTCGAGCACATCGCCGGGGCGCCCGCGCGCAAGCCAGGCCAGGCCACGGTCGTTTGGCGCGAACAGCAGCGCAATCTGGCCGAGCGCCGGCTCGGCCGCAGCCACAAACAGCGGCCGGCGCAGCAGCGGGTCGTCGGCGTCCGGCTCGGCGCAGCGCACCAGCAAGTACTGGCCGGCGCGCGCGCCGCGCGCCAGATCGGGCGCGTCGAGCGTCAGCCAGCGCAGCTTTGGCGTGAGCGCGCGCTGGTCGGCAATTGTGAGAAAGCGCTGTTGGATCATAAGCGTCTGGCGTGCGTCGGCGGTATACGCCTGGTAATCGGCCTACTCGTCTTCCAAAATCCCCTCCAGCCGCGAGGCCTGCTGGAGTATCCCGGTGCTGCCGCCGAAGTTGCCGCGCCGGTAGGCGATCGCGCCGTGGTACATCGTCAGCATCACCTGGCCCTTCAGCCGCTGGCCGTTCACCGGCGTGTTCACGCCTTTCGAGGCGAACTTGCCGGTGTCGACCACCCAATTGTAGTCGGGGTCGAAGATCACGATGTCGGCGTCCGAGCCCGGGCGCAGTGTCGCGGGCGTGCGGCCGAGCACCGAGGCCGGCCCTTCGGTTAGCTTGGCGATCAAGTTCACCAGGTCCATCTCGCCGCGGTGCACCAGCGTCAGCACCAGGCCGAGCGCGGTCTCCAGGCCCGAGATCCCCGGCGCGGCCAGGCGATACTCGCACTCCTTATCGACGTGGCTGTGTGGCGCGTGGTCGGTGGCAATCGCGTCGATCGTGCCGTCGCGCAGCCCTTCGATCAGCGCCTCGACATCTTCCTCGGCGCGCAGCGGCGGGCTGACGCGCGTGCTGGTGTCGTAGGGCGCGATCTTGGTCGGGTCGAGCCAGCCCGGCAGCGCCAGCTCGGGGTCGTGCTTGTGCTTGCGCTTGCCGCGGCCGGTGGGCGCGCGCTGCTCGTTTGGCTCGCCGAGCGAGCCGAGAACCCAGCGGTCGGTCAGCGTCAGGTGGTGCGGCGTGGCCTCGGCCGTCACGTGCACGCCGCGCTGCTTGGCCGCGCGCACCAGCGCCACGCCGCCGGCGGTGCTGACGTGGCAGATGTGGATGTGCGCGCCGGTCATCTCGGCCAGCGCGATGTCGCGGGCGATCTGCACCTCTTCGGCCGCCGCCGGGTAGCCGGGCAGCCCCAGCCGCGTGCTGATCACGCCCTCGTGCATGGCCCAGCCATGGCTGAGCTTGAGATCCTCGCAGTGGCTCATGATCGGCACGCCGAGCATGGCCGCGTAGGCCAGGGCGTTGCGCATCACCGCCGGGTCGCTCACCGGGCTGCCGTCGTCGCTGAAGGCAATGCAGCCGGCCTCGACCAGCTCGGCCATCTCGGTCAGGTTCTTGCCCTCGCGCCCGAGTGTGATCGCGCCGATCGGCTCGACGCGCACCGCGCCGCCTTCGCGCGCG
The DNA here is from genome assembly GCF_046328425.1 of Kouleothrix sp. Lineage (NCBI taxonomy): Bacteria > Bacillati > Chloroflexota > Chloroflexia > Chloroflexales > Roseiflexaceae > Kouleothrix > Kouleothrix sp. Next base: position 190,759 of record NZ_JAXLWP010000011.1, on the reverse strand, counting down.
GCGCCCAGCACCTGCCGCACCACGCCGACGCGGTCGTGCGGCGGGCGCGTGTTCGGCATCGCGCACACCGTGGTGAAGCCGCCGCGCGCCGCCGCAGCGGTGCCGGTGGCGATCGTCTCTTTGTGCTCCTCGCCCGGCTCGCGCAGGTGCGTGTGCAGGTCGATGAAGCCGGGGGCGATCACTGCGCCGCGCGCGTTGATCACCTCGATCCCCTCGCCCAGCGGCTCCTGCTCGGTCGAAAGATCCGCCAGGTCGATCACCCGCGCGACCTTGCCGTTCTCCACCAGCACGTTGCCAACCGTCGCAACCCGGCGCGCCGGGTCGATGATCGAGCCATTTTTAATCAGGTAGCGCATTGTGTTCCTCTTTATTGAAACTGGCCGCCTGGGTTTGTGTAGCGCCAGGGCGCGAAGCGAATGCGTGCTCTGCCGGCGGCAGCGCGCGCCACAGCCCCAGCGCCGCCACGATCAGCAGCAGCACGAAGCTGGCCGAGCCGATCGCCGCCCAGGGCTGCGGGAAGCCAAAGCGCGGGTCGTTCAGCGCGAAGCTCACGATCGGCGCCTGCCGCAGGTCGAGCATGCGCAGGTGCGCCACGATCGGCGAGTAGGCCGGCTGGTACAGGTAGATCCGCTCGCGCCCGATGTCGCCGCGCGTTAGGTCGTTGATGTAGATGTTGAAATCGACCAGGATGCCGAGCAAGTTCACGCCAATCGACAGCGCCAGCAGCGCGATCAGGCCCCGCCGCCAGCCCGGCCGCTCCAGCAGCGCCCCCAGCGGCAGCACCAGAAACGGCATGAGCGGCACCAGAAAGCGCGGCCCCCAGCCCCACCCCGCCCACCAGATCCACCACAGCGCGCTCTGCGCCAGCGTCGCCAGCGTCAGCAGCCCGATCAGCGCGGCCTCGGCCCGCCAGCGCCGCGCGAACGGCGCAATCGCCCACGGCAGCGCCAGCAGCAGCGGCACATACAGAAACACCGATTTGCCAGGGCTCAGCAGCAGGCCGTACAGCCCCTCGATCAGGTTGCCGCTGAAGCTCTCGTTGGCGTAGCCGCGCTCGATCGGCGATCGAAAGCGCACCCAGTTGTAGCCCGCCATCGCCAGCGCGAACGGCGCGAGGCCCAGCCCAAACCATACGCACTGCCGGAAGAACGTCGCCCGTTTGCCGCGCGCGGAAGACGATAGACGAGACACGATGGACGTTAGCTGGTAGCCGCTCCGTTCGTCCATCGCCCGCTGTCGATCGTCAGACGCGCTAAGCCACAGATACAGCCCAAACGCCGGCAGCAGCACCAGCCCGCCCACGCGCGTCAGCAGCGCATAGCCGAAGCCCAGCCCGGCGATCAGCGGGCGCCGCGTCGCGATCGCCAGCGCAGCCAGCAGCAGCCCGGCGGCGAATAGCGGCTCGCTGAAGAAGAACCGGCTGTACGGCCAGGCCAGCGTGCCCACGCCAAACAGCAGCGCCAGCGCCGCGCCCACCCGCGCCGACTGGTACAGCCGCGCCGACCAGGCGCACAGCAGCGCGCCGCTCAGCGCGGTTGCCAGCGCCGGCAGCAGCAGCGTGAGGAACCGCCCGACGTAGAACGCGCCAGCGCCGGCGCCAATCGCCCGCCCCAGCACGTACCGCCCGAATGCGTACAGCGGCGCGGCCGCCAGCGGCTGCCCCAGGCCGTACTTCGAGAACAACACTCCGTCGGCGCGCCGCACTGTCTGCGGGTAGATCGCCGCGCCCTCGGGCAGCGAAACCGTGCGCTCGTCCACCATCCGCATTGCGGTGATCAGCATCACCTCGCCGTCGCTGATAAATGGCTGCCCGCCGGTGCTCAGTAGGTAGATCGCCAGCAGCAGCAGCCCGGCCCACGTCGCTACCCGGTCTGCCGGCGCGACGCCGCCGCCCTGCCGCTTGGCTCTCGGTTCTTGGCTCTCGGCTCTCAGCTCTCGGCTCTCGATTCTCGGCTCTTCGCTCGTGGCAGCCGGCGAAATGCAGGCGGCAGGGTGTGGTTCGCCTGTGCCGCCTGTCTGCTCGCTCACGAAACTTCGGCCAGGCGGTACATCAGCGCCATGCGCACCGCCACGCCGTTCGTCACCTGCGTCTCGATCACCGACTGGCGCGAAGTCGCGACGTCGGGCATGATCTCGACGCCCTCGTTCATCGGGCCGGGGTGCATCACCAGGCAGTGTGGCGCGGCGCGCTTCACCCGCGCGGCGTTCACGCCGAACACGCGGCTATACTCGCGCAGCGACGGCAGCAGCCCGGCTTCCTGGCGCTCTTTCTGCAGCCGCAGCGTCATGATCACGTCGGCGCCGGCCACGCACGCGTCCAGGCTGTGGCTGATCGTTACATTTGGCCAGGTCGCCGTCCACAGCGCGGCCGGCCCGAGCAGCGTCGGCGGCGCGCACAGCGTCACCTGGGCGCCCATGGCCGTCAGGCCCCACAGGTTCGAGCGCGCCACCCGGCTGTGCACAATATCGCCGACGATCACCACCTTCAGGCCCTCGACGCGGCCAAGCCGCTCGTTGATTGTGAACAGGTCGAGCAGCGCCTGGGTTGGGTGGGCGTGGCGGCCGTCGCCGGCGTTCAGCACCGAGCCGTGGAAGTGCTGGGCCACCAGGTAGGGCGCGCCGCTCTCGCCGTGGCGCATCACGATGATGTTGGCGCCTAGCGCTTGGAGCGTGCGCACCGTGTCGATCAGCGACTCGCCCTTTTCGACGCTGCTGCCTTTGCTGGTCATCGCCACCACATTCGCCGAGAGCGCCTTGGCCGCCAGCTCGAACGAGATCCGCGTGCGCGTGCTATCCTCGAAGAACATGTTCACCACGGTGGTGCCGCGCAGCGCCGGCACCTGCTTGATCGGCCGGCTCAGCACCTCTTTCATGCTGGCGGTCGTCTCGAGGATCTCAATGATCTCGTCGCGGCTGAAGTCGTCGAGGTCGAGCACGTGGCGGCGGCGGGGTGGCGAAGATTGGGAGTTGGTGGCTGGCGATGCTGCGACTGTGGTATTCGTCAGTGTGGTCATATCGGCTCCCTATTCCCTAACGATAAACACGCCGTCGTCGCTGCCGTCGACCTCGCTCAGGCGCGTTTCGATCCGCTCGTCGCTGGCGGTTGGCACATTTTTGCCCACGAAATCGGCGCGGATCGGTAGCTCGCGGTGGCCGCGGTCGATCAGCACCGCCAGCTGGATGCGCGCGGGGCGGCCTAGGTCGGCCAGCGCGTCGAGTGCGGCGCGCACCGTGCGCCCGGTGTACAGCACGTCGTCCACCAGCACCACCGTGCGGCCGGTGATGTCGAGCGGAATGCTCGTCGAGCGCACCACCGGCGCCGGCCCGCGCAACCCCAGGTCGTCGCGATACAGCGTAATGTCGAGCGTGCCCACCGGCACGCGCTCGCCCTCAAAATCGGCCAGCGCCGTGGCGATCCGCTGCGCCAGCGGCACGCCGCGCCGGCGGATGCCCACCAGCACCACCGAACGCACGCCCTCGTTGCGCTCGGCCACCTCGTGGGCGATGCGCGTGATCGCGCGCCGGATGTCGTCGACCGATAGGATCTGCTTTTCGCTCATGCAGGTGCCTTCACATGCGAAATAGGCCAAACAAAAAGCCCCGCGCTCGCCAATTGGCGAGGGGGGCGGGCAGGCTATGCTGTGGGCGCGCCAAACTGGCGCGGGGTGTCGTCGGAGACATGCAGTCTTCCCTTCTCAGCCTCGCAGGGCCGAATTAAAGGTGGCCGTATCCTAGCATGCTCGCGACTCGGTGTCAAGCTAGGTTGTCAAAACGCTACTTCGCGTATATAATAGTGCCTTGTGTTCAGCACATTGAAACTCGTGCGGGGGGAGGTGAAAGCAACGACAGCCGAATATCGATCGCCCGCTGCGGTGGTCGTGTTCGTATGTCACGCAGGCTATGAAAGTCGAGCGCCGTGAAGGAGAGACCGTCGAGCAGCTGCTGCGCCGCTTCAATAAGGGCGTGGTCGCCGAGCGCATCACCAAAACCTACCGCGAGAAGATGCATTTTGTCTCGAAGAGCGAGCAGCGCAAAGAGAAGCGCCGCCGCGCCGAGCGCAACCGCCGCAAGAAGGCGCTGCAGTCGCACTAGGCCGCAGCACTCGTGCCCATACCGGGGCGCACTGCCCAGCAGTGCCCTGGTATGGGCATTTTGTGTCGGTCAGCTATGCTATAATGTCGGGTGCGCGCCAGCGCATCATGCTGCAAAATAACCTCTAAGGGATCGTTTATATGTTCGACAAACTCGCGAGCCTCGATGCGCGCTACAACCAGCTGAGCGAGCTGATGGCCCAGCCCGACGTGGCGACCGACCACATGCGGCTCCAGCAGATCGCACGCGAGCTGAGCGAGCTCGAGGACGTGGTGATGGCCTACCGGGCCTATAACGACGTCGATCGCCAGGCCCGCGAGGCCCAGCAGATGCTCGACGAGGCCGACGACGCCGAGCTGCGCGCGCTCGCGCAAGACGAGCTCGATCAGCTGCGCGCCCGCCGCGACGAGCTGGCCGGCCGGATCAAGTTGCTGCTGCTGCCGCGCGACCCGAACGACTCGAAGAATGTGATCTTCGAGGTTCGCCAGGGCACTGGCGGCGATGAGGCCGCGCTGTTCGCGGCCGATTTGTTTCGGATGTACTCGCGCTACGCCGAGCGGCGCGGCTGGAAGCTCGAGGTTGTCAACGCCAGCGAGAACGGCGTCGGCGGCTTTAAAGAGGTTGTGTTCGAGGTGCACGGCGAGGGTGCGTATAGCCAGCTGAAGTACGAGGGCGGCACGCACCGCGTGCAGCGCGTGCCGGCCACCGAGGCGCGCGGCCGCATCCATACCTCTACCGCTACCGTCGCGGTGCTGCCCGAGGTCGAAGAAACCGATGTCGAGCTACGCCCCGAAGATTATCGCGTCGACGTATTCCGCTCGGGCGGGCACGGCGGCCAGGGCGTCAACACTACCGACTCGGCCGTGCGGATCGTGTATAAGGGCGGCACCCCCGACGAGATCGTGGTCACCTGCCAGGATGGCCGCTCGCAGCTGAAGAACAAGGCCGCCGCGCTATCGGTGCTGCGCGCCCGGCTCTACGCGATCGAGCAGGAGAAACGCCAGAAAGAGCTCGGCGAGTCGCGGCTGGCTCAGGTGGGCACCGGCGAACGCGCCGAGAAGATTCGTACCTATAACTTCCCGCAGGATCGCGTCACTGATCACCGGATCGGCCAGAATTTCTCGAACCTGCCCGGCATCCTCGACGGCGACATCGACCGCTTGATCGAGGCGCTGGTGGTGTACGATAATACCGAGCGTCTCGAAGCCGTGGGGATCGACTCGTAACTACCCAGGAACGCACGCGGTTATTTCCATACCAGAACCGGGGGTGCCGCCCAGGCTAGCCCCCTTTTTTGACCCCTGAAATAGGCGCTGTCAGCGCGCACGAGGTGGCCTGTGAGTACGCAACAGCCGCTAGCACCGTCGCTAGAAGCTTTTATTGCCGCGATGCCCAAAGTCGAGCTGCACCTGCACCTGGAGGGCGCGGTGCAGCCCGCAACGCTGCTGCGGATCGCCGAGCGCAACCGCGTCGAGCTGCCTGCGCGCGATGTCGCCGGCGTGGCTCAGCTGTTCAACTACCGGCATTTCCACGAGTTTCTGACGGTGTTCATGGTGCTGGCGCGCTCGCTGATGCGCGGCGAGGATTTCGAGCTGCTGGCCTACGAGCTGGGCCACCAGCTCGCCGACCAGAATGTGCGCTACGCCGAGGTGATGGTTTCGGCCTTCCAGTACTTCAATCGCGGCATCGACCTGGGCGAGGTGGTGCAGGGCGCGATGGCCGGCTTTGCGCGCGCCGAGCGCGAGCGCGGCACCCGCGTGCGCCTGGCGTTCGATTATGGCCGCCAGTTTGGCGCCGAGACGGCCTGGAAGGTGCTTGAGCTGGCGATCCAGAATATGCGCTACGGCCTGGTGGCGTGGTCGATCGGCGGCGACGAGCTGAACTACCCGCCCGAGCTGTTCGCCGAGGTGTTCGCCGCCGCGCGCCGGGCCGGCCTGCACCTGATGGCCCACGCCGGCGAGGTCGTCGGGCCTGCCAGCGTCTGGGGTGCCGTCGATGTGCTCCGCTGCGAGCGCATCGGCCACGGCATCCGCAGCATCGACGACCCTGCGCTGCTTGCGCACCTGCGCGCGCTCGGCGTCGTGCTCGATGTGTCGCCGTCGAGCAATCTCTACACTGGCGCGGTGCCCGATATGGCGTCGCACCCGCTGCGGCGGCTGTTCGACGCCGGGGTGACGATTACCTTGAATACCGACGACCCGACGTTTTTCAAGACTACGCTGAACGACGAGTACCGGCTGGCGGCGCGCGTATTTGGCTTCGGCGCCGATGATCTGGCCCAGCTGGCGCTCAACGGCGTGCGCGCGGCCTTTCTTCCGGCCGACGAGCGCGCCGCGCTTGAGCGGCAGTTTGCCGACGAGCTGGCGCGCTTGTAGCCGCGCTAGCGGCGGCGCAGCGGCAGCAGCAAAAACACGGTAGTGCCTTGATCCGGCTCGCCTGCGACCCACATTCGGCCGCCGTGGCGCTGCACCAGATCGCGCGCGATGAACAGCCCCAGCCCCAGCCCGCTGAAGAGCCCGACCACATTGCTGCCGCGCTTGAAGCGCTCGAAGATGCGCTCGCGCTCGGCGGCGGGCACGCCGATTCCCTGGTCGCTCACCGACACCACGGCGGCGCTGCTTCCGCCTGGCTGAGGCTGCTCGCTCAGGCCGATCGAAATTGTGCCGCCGTTTGGCGAAAACTTCACCGCGTTGCCGATGATCGCCTCAAGGCACTGGCTGATGCGCGCGACATCGAAGGTGGTGTACAGCGCCTCGGCTACGCCCTCGATGTCGATCAAGTGTTGATCGGTTTTGATCTGCTGCTCTTGCGCGACCCGCCGCGTGACATCCGCTAGGTCGGCGTAGCTTGGCTCGATATGAATGCGATTCGTGTTGATCCGCGAGGTGTCCGATAGCTGCTCGAGCAGGCCGGTGGCCTTTGTTACCTGCTGAGAGATGACGACTAACCCTTTACGATAGTTCTCGTTCGCATCTTTATTAGCGCGGCGCAGCAGCAGATCGGCGTAGCCCTTGGTTGAGGCCAGCGGGTTCTTGATCTCGTGAACTGCGTGCGCGATGAAGTCGTCCCACTCGTTGCTGAGCGCCTGCTCGGTCTGCTGCGGTTGCTGTGCTGGCCACAGGCTGGCGCCAAGATGCGCGGCGACGACGCGCCAGCGCAGCATATCGGCCGGCTCGCGCGGCTGCGCGACGATCGCCAGCACGCCAAAGGTGGCTTCGGCGTAGCACAACGGCAGCAGGCTCAGCTCGGCCGCGTCGCCGAAGGGAGCGGGCCGCGTGAGCGGCTGCCCGTTGGCGAGCACCTCGGCGACCAGCGGCGCCAGCGCAGTTTCGTCGAGGTTATGCTGGCCCAGGCAGCGCGATGCGTGGGTGTCGCCGCACCAGAGGCCCGCCGCCACAATGCGCGGGTCGCGGCGCAGCGCGGCGAGCACTTGCCGCGCCTGCTCGACGAGATCGGGAGTATCGGCCGCCCGCATCACGTCGAGCAGCCACGCAAGCGGCTCGCGGGCGGAAGGATGTACCATAAGGGGTCTCGTTTCTGTTTAGCGCGGATCTCAAACAGGCGTCAATGTGGAGACCGCCTGGACACTGCCCGTCGGTTGTAGCAATAACTGTTCCAGCGCCAACGCGGCGCGGCTGGGCGAGTTTGCGGCACAAAAAACACCCTTGCGCAGGGTGCTCGTGGCCGGGTTTTGGGATTTTTGGCGGCACGCCGGCCTGCTGCGCGATCAGGCCCGCGTCAGCGCCTTCTCAGTATCGTAGATCTGCACTTGGTCGGCGTCTTCGACATCTTGGAGGAGCTGCGACACCGTATAATATAGCACAGGGTGCATCAGCTTTGGCGCGATCTCGGCCAGTGGCTTGAGCACAAATGCGCGCTGGTGCAGGCGCGGGTGCGGAATGGTGAGCTTGCGCGTTTCGATCTGCACCGCGTCGTAAAACAGCAAGTCGAGATCGATCGGCCGTGGCCCATACTGCACCGGCCGCCGGCCCATGGCGCTCTCGATCGCCTGCATCATCTGCAGCAGATCGAGCGCCTTGAGCGTGGTAGTGCCCGATACCACCGCGTTGATAAATGCATCGTCGCGGACATACCCGAGCGGCGCGGCAACGTACAGCTGCGATGCGCGGGCGATCGAGACGATCGCGCCAAGCCGCTGTACTGCCTCGCGCAGGTACGCCACGCGGTCGCCAAGGTTGCTGCCGAGACCAATATAGACCGTGTGCAGTTTCATATGCCGACTCACAATCGATAGTGGCCCAGGCGAGACGACAATAGACCATAGCGCGCCGAGAGCGGATGGTGGTACTATGCAATATAGAGCGAACTGACGATTATAACGATGCTAGCGGCGACGGGAGTGTTCTTTTCATCGTTTCTTAAAACTTCCGCAGCGCCGCGTTGTTCAAGTGGTAGGATCTGCTATTATAGCGGCGATGTTTTGTATTTGCAAGTAGTTTATTACGAAGGCTTGGTAATAGAATGAGAGATGTGCGCCGGTTTTTTGTGGCCGCCGGAGGGAGCATACGATGACCGATCGCGAGACGCAGTGGCAGCCGCTGCGCTTCTGCTCGCGCTGTGGCGCTCAGCTGGCCGAGCGCGTGGCGAGCGGCCGGCTGCGCCCGGCCTGCCCGGACTGCGGCTTTGTGGTGTATATCAACCCGAAGCTCGCATGCGGCGGGCTGCTCGTGCGCGATGGCGAGGTGCTGCTGGTGCGGCGGCGCCACGAGCCGGGCCGTGGGCTGTGGTGCCTGCCGTGTGGCTTTGCCGAGGCCGACGAGCCGCCCGAGGCGGCGGCGTGCCGCGAGGTGCTGGAAGAGACCGGGCTGGCGGCGCGTGTGGCCGGGCTGTTGGGCGTCTACCACTATACCGACGACCCGCGCGGCGCCGGGGTACTGCTGGTGTTCCACATCGCCTGCGACGACCTAGGCCCGCTGGCTGCCGGCGACGATGCCGACGACCTAGGTTTTTTCGCCCCCGGCGCGCTGCCGCCGATCTCGCACCACACCCACCGCCGCGCGCTGGACGATTGGCTGGCCAGTGCATAGGAGCAACCCATGAGGCGCGACCCGCATACCCAGCACTTGCGTCGACAGCTTCAGCAGCTTATTCTGCTGCGCGAAACCGGGCCAAAGAGCGCGGCCTGGCATGCTGCGCGCTCGCGCATGATCTGGCGCCTGCACGACGAGATCAAACAAAGCGAGGCGCCTGGCGCCGGCGCGGCCGAAGCCGAGAAGCCGGAGCCTGAGCCGCCGCAGGCCTGACATGCCCGGCGCGGCCGCCGGCATGGTATACTTACACCTCTATGAGAGCGCGCGATACCGCCAACACTGCCAAGGTGCTCCTGATCGCCCTGGCCTCGATCGCCGTGCTGCTGCTGGTGTTGCGCCCCGACGCCACCGCGCGCCGGCTTGTCTCGCGCTGGCAGCCGCCGCTTACCGCGCCCGAGCCGCAGGCCAGCCAATCCGCCACCCCTGCGCCAATCAGCGGCGCGGCAATACCCCTAGCCTCGTTTGATACGCATGTCGACGATGGGCTATACCCCGACGAGCGTGCGCCGCTGGCAGCCGACCTCCAGCGCGCGCTGGGCTATGTCGTCGAGCGATTTGGCAGCGGGCCGAGCGCGCGCTTCACTGCTGTGATCGATCGCGACGACGGCTGCGGCCTGCGCGGCATCGCCTACACCGATGTTCGCCAGATGCATGTCTTTACCTGTCCGGGCATCCCGCGCGCCCGCGCGGTTGCGATCATGGCCCACGAGTTTACGCACCAGCTCGAGCAGGATCGCTATGGCGACGCACACATGCGCTCGGATCTGATCCTCTCGGAGGGCGCGGCCACGTGGGCCGCCGGCGAGTACTGGCTTGGCGGCCAGCCTGATTTTCGCTCGTATGTGCGCGAGCAGCGCCGCGCCGGCACCTACTACCCGCTCGCCACCGACTACAGTGGCCTGGGCGTGGGCGCGATGAACGCGCTGTACTACGAGTGGGCCAGCTTTGTCGAATACCTGATTGGCGCATATGGCCGCGAGCAATTCGATCGGCTGTACGTCTCGGGCCAGGGTGCGATTGGCTCGTCGGATTACGCTGGCGTGTATGGCAAGCCGCTGGGCGCGCTCGAGCAAGAGTGGCTCGCCTGGCTCGGCGGCTAGCGCCACGTACGAGCCGTTTGCAACCTGGAGTGTACGCGCTGCCCATGCCCGATGACTGCCTGCTGATCTACGATTTCGCCGACGACGCCGGCCAGCCGCGCCGCTTGCGCTTCGCCAACCCGCGCGCGGTGCTGCTGGCAACTACGCCTGGCGAAGTGCGGCCGGCGCTGCGTGAGCTAGGTCGTGCGACACGCGCCGGCATGTACGCGGCTGGGTTTGTCGCCTACGAGGCAGCGCCAGCGTTCGAGCCGGCCCTGCGCGTGCGCGCGCCGCGCGGCGACCTGCCACTGCTGTGGTTTGGCCTGTTCGACGCGCCCGAGCGCCCCGCCGCAGCGCCGCCGCCCGGCCCGTTCACGCTCTCGGAGTGGCGGCCCGACACCAGCCGCGCCAGCTATGCCGCCGCGATCGACCGCATCCGCGCGGCGATTGGCCGCGGCGACACCTACCAGGCCAACTATACAATGCGGCTGCGCGCCAGCTTCAGCGGCGACGACCGGGCATTCTACGAGCAGCTGCGCGCCGCCCAGGCCGCGCGCTATTGCGCTTACCTGAACATTGGCCGCTACCGTATTCTATCGGCCTCGCCCGAGCTGTTTTTCACGTGGGATGGCGCACGGATCGTGGCGCGCCCGATGAAGGGCACGGCGCCGCGCGGGCGCTGGTTGGCCGAAGATGCGCAGCTTGCTGCCCAGCTTGCCGCCTCGGAGAAGAATCGCGCCGAAAACCTGATGATCGTCGATCTGCTGCGCAACGATATCGGGCGCGTCGCACAGGTTGGCTCGGTGGCGGCGCCGCGCCTGTTCGAGATCGAACGCTACCCGACGGTGCACCAGCTCACTTCTACCGTCACCGCCGCGACGCGCCCCGGCACCGAGCTGGACGATATTTTCGCCGCGCTGTTCCCCTGCGGCTCGATCACCGGGGCGCCCAAGATCGCCACCATGAAGCTGCTGGCCGAGCTGGAAGCTACCGCGCGCGGGGTGTACTGCGGCGCGATCGGGCTGGTGGCGCCGGGCGGTGCGGCCACGTTCAACGTTGCCATCCGTACTGTCACGCTCGATACACGCGCCGGTGCCGCCGAGTATGGTATTGGCGGCGGGATCACCTGGGACTCGACCGCCGCCGACGAGCATGCCGAGGCGCTGCTCAAGGCCGCGCTGCTGGCCGAGCGCCTGGCCGCATTCGCGCTCTTCGAGACGCTGCGGCTTGAGGAGGGTGAGTTCGCGCTGCGCGAGCGCCACCTGGCGCGCTTGGCCGAGTCGGCGGCGTTTTTTGGCTTCGCGCTCAGCCGCGCTGCCGCAGCGTCTGCGCTCGACGAGGCAGCACGCGAGGCTGGGCCTGGCGCCTGGCGCGTGCGCCTGTTGCTGGCGCGCGATGGCGAGCTGCGTGTCGAGCGCCAGCCGCTGGTAGTCGAACCGGCACCAGGGCCGCTGCCGGTGGCGTTTGCGCGCACGCCGGTGGATCGGCGCGACCGCTTTTTGTTCCACAAGACCACGCAGCGCGCGGCGTACGAAAGCCGCCGGGCCGAGCGGCCGGCGGCTTTTGACGTGCTGCTGTGGAATACGGCGGGCGAGGTCACCGAGTTCACCATTGGCAACCTGGTGGCCGAAATCGATGGCCAGCGCTTCACCCCGCCGGTGGAGTGCGGCCTGCTGCCCGGCACGCTGCGTGCCGATCTGATCGAGCGCGGCGAGCTACACGAGCGCGCGCTGAGCCGCGCCGATGTTGAGCGTGCAGCGCGGCTCTGGCTGATCAACAGCGTGCGCGGCTGGGTTCCCGTGCGCCTGTAGCTCCGCGCGGCGCCTACATCGTGCGCTCGCCCGTACGCGGCAGGTTGGTATCAGGCCCTTCGAGCTCGGGCTCGCGCGGCGCGTCGGGCGTGGTGCTGTCGGGCTGCTCAGCGCTGGGAAGCGGCTTCCGCTCCTCGTGGCGCGGGCGTGGCGGCGCGTCTGGGGTAGAGACGCGTGGCCCGCCGGGCGTGGCCGGCGGCACCCCCAAAGTCTCGGGCGGCTGGGGATTGGGCGCGGTGGCCTCCACCGCAGCTGCACGACCGACACCAATCGTTCCGGCGGTGCGCGCCGTATCTTCGATCACCGGCTCAAGGCCATTCGCCGTCGGCTCGAGCGGCACGGCGCTGCGCTGCTCGCGATCGACTGTGGTGGGGTTGGTCGGCGCGCCGTACTCAAGCGCCTGGTTCACCGGCTGCCCGCCCGCGTCGTATGTGGCCACCCGCACGGCTGCGCCACCGCCGGTGAGGTCGGTCTGGTTGTCGCGGATCGACTCGGCGCCGGCGCCGACCATAATCCGGCGCGCCGCGACGCTGTCGGCCTCGTCGACTTTAGCGGCCACGAGCGTCTTGCCCTGGTGCACCTGCTGCTCGTAGCGCTGGGCCTCGGCCTCGGGGATGCCGCTAAAATCGATCAGCGCTGCGGCAATGCCGCCAACCACCGCGCCCGCCACCGCCCCGGTGAGCGCTGCGCCCAGCGCACCAAACGCCACAAATGGGCCAATGCCCGGAATGAGCAGCGCCGCCAGGCCTACCAGCCCGCCCCAGACTGCGCCAACCGCTGCGCCCTCGCCTGCCGACACGTCGTCGACGCTGCTGACGGGCGCGCCCGTCTCGGTGGCGCGCGAGATGATCGACACATCGTCGACGTGGAGCTGGCCGTCGCGCAGCTCTTCAAGCGCGCGCCGCGCGGCGCTCGGGTCGTCGAAAATACCGATAATTGTATTCTTCATGGTGTGCTCCTCGGCGGGCTATGCCGCCCTCGCCGGCCGTGGCGATCGGCCGGATCTGCTTGGCTGTAGCAATGTCTGTGCCAGACCTGCTGGCACAAAAAAGCCCCGCGCTCAGCCGAGCGCGAGGCCGTGGCGGCGGGTTGCGTGCGCCTACCAGTGCCCGCCCCACCTGCCGAAGATGCCGCTGAGGAACAGCAGCACGAAAATCCCCGGCCAGAGCATGGAGCTGTTCACCAGGAACGCCAGCGCCACAATCCAGATCAGTATACCGACAGCGCGGTCGGGGCGGCCGCGCGCGACCTGCCGCACCAGCATCGTCACGCCCATCAGCACCAGAATCCCCGGCCACAGCGCGCCGTTGGCCATCAGCAGCACCAGCCCCACCAGAAACACGATCGGCGCCGGGTTGCGGCGCGGCGCGGACGGCCGGAAGATTGGCGCGGGGCGGTATGGCTGAAGGTGCGGCGGCGTCGCCATGCGCGGGTAGCTCTGGCGCGGCGGCGCGGTGGGCCGTGGCGCGGTGGGCCGTGGCGCTGGCGCGAAGCTGCGCCCGCAGCTGGCGCAGAACTGCGCCTCTTCGGGGTTGTATGCGTGGCAGTGCGGGCAGATCGCGCCGCGCAGCTGTGTCGTCGGGCCGGTGCTTGCGTGCCCCAGCGTCGCGCCGCAGTCGATACAAAAACGCGCGTCGTGCGGGTTCTCGCCGCCACAGCGCTCGCAGGTTGTTGTGTTGGCCATACGGCTGCTCCATGAACTATGTGCGATTACATGTAATCACACGCTAGTGGTTATACGCAGCACGCCGGCAAAAGGTTGCAGCGCGCCGGATCTTGCGTCGCTGGCCCCTCTGAAGCATTGACAGCCCACCGGCGACGCGGTATCATAGCGCGACCCCAATGGACACATACAGCAAGAAGGTTCGGCCCATGCACCGCGCGTACCACCGCTGGGATAGCCCCGCGCTCAACCGTCCCATGGAGTTGCTGGTATTTGGCCACGCCGGCGCGCCGGTGATCGTCTTCCCAACCTCGCAAGGGCGTTTCTACGAATACGAAGATCGCGGCATGGTCGGCGCGCTCGCGCACCACCTCGACCAGGGCTGGGTGCAGCTGATCTGCGTCGATAGCGTCGACGCCGAGAGCTTCTACTGCGAGTGGGCGCACCCGCGCGGCCGGCTCTACCGGCACGACCAGTACGAGCGCTATGTGCTCGACGAAGTGCTGCCGTTCGTGCGCTCGCAGAACGCCAACCCGTTCACCATGCTGCACGGCTGCTCGTTCGGCGCCATCCACGCGATGATGTTCGGTCTGCGCTACCCGACGCGCTTCAACCGCGTGCTCGGCCTCTCGGGCTACTACGACATCCATCGCTTCCTCGACGGCTTCCACGACGAAGAGGTACATCACCACAATCCGATCGACATTGTGCGGCACCTGCAGGAAGGCCAGCTCGCCAACGACCTGCGCCGGATCGAGATCATCATGGCGATCGGGCGCGACGATGGCGCCGCCTGGACCAACCACGCCCTCTCCGACGCGCTCTGGAGCAAGGGCATCTGGCACGCGATGCGCTGGTGGGATGGCTGGTCGCACGATTGGCCGTTCTGGCAGCAGATGATCCAGCGCTATATCAACGGCGCCGACTAGCGTCGGCACTCACCAGCTTGGCAGTAAGCATGCTCGCGCCTGCCGCTGCCGGCCGCCTGCTGTAAGGAGGCATCAATGGCCGATGACCTGCTGAAGATCACGATCGGCGATCTCCTCGACCGGCAAGCTGCGCGCTTTGGCGAGCGCGACGCGCTGATTCACACCGAGCATGGCACGCGCTATAGCTATGCCGAGTTCCGCGACGAGTGCAACCGCGTCGCCAAGGGCCTGATCGCGCTTGGCATCCAGAAGGGCGAGCACGTCGGCATCTGGGCCACCAACTACCCCGAGTGGGTCGTGGCGCAGTTCGCTACCGCCAAAATTGGCGCAGTGCTGGTGACGATCAATCCTTCCTATCGCCTGCACGAGCTTGACTATATTCTGAAGCAGTCCGACGCGGCTACCTTGCTGCTGATCGAGCGCTTCAAGACTTCCGACTACCTCGCGATGATCAACGAGCTGATCCCCGGTCTGCGCGAGTCGGCTCCCGGCGATCTGCGCGCGGCGGCGTTCCCGCGCCTCAAGCGCGTGATCTTTATCGGCGAGGCGCCGCAGCCCGGCATGCTGCGCTGGGCCGACCTCGCGGCGCTCGGCGCGGATGTGCCCGACGCCGAGCTGGCCGCGCGCCAGGCCGCCTGCGCCCCCGACGACGTGATCAACATCCAGTATACCTCGGGCACTACCGGCTTCCCGAAAGGCGCCCAGCTCACACACTTCAATATCGTTGCCGATGCCTCGTATATCGCGCAGTGCATGAACTTCACCGAGCACGACCGGCTATGCATCCCGGTGCCGTTCTACCATTGCTTCGGCTGCGTGCTCGGCACGCTCTGCTGCGTCACCAGCGGCGCCGCCATGGTCATCCCAGCCGAGTACTTCGACCCGGTGAAGACCCTGCGCGCAGTTGAGAGCGAGCGCTGCACCGGGCTGCATGGCGTGCCGACGATGTTCATCGCCGAGCTGCAGCACCCCGACTTCGCCAGCTTCAGCTTTCCCGCGCTGCGCACCGGGATCATGGCCGGCTCGCCATGCCCGATCGAGGTGATGAAGCAGGTGGTCGAGCGCATGGGCGCCGGCGAGATCACGATTGCCTATGGCCAGACGGAGGCGTCGCCGGTGATCACCCAGACGCGCGTCGACGACCCGATCGAGCTGCGCGTGAGCACCGTCGGCCGCGCGCTGCCGAATGTCGAGGTCAAGATCGTCGACCCCGAGAGCGGCGCCGAGCTTCCGCCCGGCCAGCAGGGCGAGCTGTGCACCCGCGGCTTTATCGTCATGAAAGGCTACTACAACATGCCCGAGGCCACCGCCAAGGCGATCGATGCCGAGGGCTGGCTGCACACCGGCGACCTTGCGACGATGGACGAGCGCGGCTACTGCAAGATCACCGGCCGCCTGAAAGACATGATCATCCGCGGCGGCGAGAATATCTACCCGCGCGAGATCGAAGAGTTTCTGTATACCCACCCGAAGATCGCCGATGTGCAGGTGGTGGGCGTGCCCGACATGAAGTATGGCGAAGAGGTGATGGCCTGGGTCAAGCTCAAGGAGGGCGAGGCGGCCGACGCCGAGGAGATCCGCGCGTTCTGCCGCGACCGGATCGCCTACTACAAGGTGCCGCGCTACGTCAAGTTCGTCAACGATTTCCCGATGACCGTCACTGGCAAGATCCAGAAGTATAAAATGCGCGAGTCGGCTGTCGACGAGCTGGATCTGCACGAGGCCGCGCGTGTCGCGATGGCGTAGCCTGCCGATGGCCGGCAGGAACCTACAGCCTGCGGCAGCTATCTTGAGTGCGCGCTTTTCCGCGTTGGTGTGCTCGGCCTTCGGCAGATAGGTGCGCGGTTTTCCGCGTTGGCGTGCTCGGCCTTCGGCAGATTGGATGTGTTCATTTTCCTCGCGCAGCGCGGAAAATGGACGCACGATGAACACAAAGTACCGTGCTGCCGCAGGCTATACCATAATGAAGAACCGCCGCTTTACGCTCTGCTCTAGCTCATAAGGGACGACAATGACCATAACCGGCGAGGCGATCACATTCCCTGCCCAGAGCATGCCGCAGCTACAGGGCTACCTGGCGCGGCCCGATGGCGATGGGCCGTTTCCGGCGCTGGTGGTGATCCACGAGGCATTCGGCCTCAACGACGATATTCGCGCAATTACCCGGCGCTTCGCAGGCGCTGGCTATGTCGCGCTCGCCGTCGATCTGTTCAGCGGGCGCAGCCAGTTCCTGTGCATGGCCCGGCTGTTCGCCGGCATGCTGCGCAACTCGCTCGACCACGCCGGCGTGCGCGATCTCAAGGACGCGCTGACGTTCCTGGAGCGCCTGCCCGGCGTCGATACCGCCCGCATCGGCGCGGTGGGCTACTGCATGGGCGGCAGCCTGGCGATCGCGCTGGCCTGCAGCGATGGCCGGCTCAAGGCGATTGCGCCCTACTACGCCATGAACCCGCGCCCGGTCGCGGCTGTCGCCCGCGCCTGCCCGGTGGTCGGCTCGTACCCCGAGCGCGATTTCACCGCCAAGGCCGGCAGCGCGCTCGAGGCCGAGCTCGATAAGCACGGCGTTGCCCACGATATCAAGATCTACCCCGCCGCCGGCCACTCGTTCTTCAACGGCGGGCGCAACCACAACCCCGAAGCCGCGCAAGATTCGTGGCAGCGGGTGATGGCCTTTTTTGGCGAACATATTTCCAGCAAGCAGTAGGCAAGCTGCATCTGAAGGAGCGATGTGCCGAAGGCTGAGCGCGCCAACTGCGTAGGTTCTACACATACCGAGGAGAATGACCTTGACGAAAAAAATCGGCATCATGGTCGGCCGCGAGAACACCTGGCCGGGCGCGTTCATCGAAGAAGTCAACCGCCGCAACGAGGGTGTCACGGCCGAGTTTGTGAAGCTCGGCGGCACGCGCATGGCCGAGACGTGCGAGTATGACGTGATCGTCGACCGGATCTCGCACGAGGTGCCCTACTATCGCGCCTTCCTCAAGACCGCTATGATGAGCGGCACGGTTATTGTGAACAACCCGTTCTGGTGGAGCGCCGACGATAAGTTTACCGGCGCCAGCATTGCCACCTACCTGGGCGTGCCGCACCCTAAAAGCGTTGCGCTGCCCACGCACTCGTATATCGAAGGCATCGTACACCACGAGTCGCTGCGCAACCTCGTCGACCGCATCCCCTGGGAAGATCACGTCGACTATGTTGGCGGCTTTCCGCTGATCCTCAAGCCCGCCTGGGGCGGCGGCTTCAAAAATGTGTATAAAGTGCACTCCATCGAGCAGCTCTGGGAGGCCTACAACCAGACCGGCACCGAGTGCATGATGCTGCAGGAGTTCATCCAGTGGGATAAGTTCGTGCGCTGCCTGGTGATTGGCCAGAGCGAGATCCAGGTGATCAAGTTCGATATCAACGCGCCCTACCCGCACCGCTACTTCGACGAGCCCGGCTACCTGACGCAAGAAGAGCACGACAAGGTCGTTGAGTATGCCTTTGCGCTCTGCCGCGCGCTTGGCTACGATATGAATACCTGCGAGTTCGCGCTGAAAGATGGCGTGCCCTACGCGATCGACTTCACCAACCCGGCCCCCGATATGGACTACTGGTCGCTGAAAGATAAGTACTTCGCGTGGGTCGTGAAGGCGATGGCCGATATGTGCATCGCCAAGGCCAAGGCCGGCCGCGTTGTGCCGAGCGAGATGCACTGGAGCAAGCTGCTGAGCCCCCAGAGCGCAACAAAATGACAAGATGAAAGGCCTCAGGATGACACACGTATACATCTTGTCATCTTGCATCTCGCCACGAGGAGGCAGAGGCAATGCTTGAGCAAGCCATTTCCCACTACCACGCGCTGCTCGACGCCGATACCGCGCGCGCGACCCAGGCCCAGCTCACCGCCGAGCAGCGCGCGCGCAACCTGTATTTCGGCGAGCGCCCGCTGGTGTCGGTGCTGCGCCCACGCTTCATTACCCACGAGCAGTATGCGCTGGTGCAGCGCGCCTGCGGTACGGTCACCGCTGCGGCGCATCGCCTGGCCGATGCTATGCTCGAAGACGTGGCTCTGCGCGCCGATCTGGCGCTTACCCCGGCCGAAGAGCGCCTGATCGCTATGCACCCCGGCTACCCCGAGGCCAGCGCGCATTCGCGCATGGATACGTTTCTGACGGTCGATGGCCGCTCGCTCCAGTTCGTCGAGTACAACGCCGAAAGCCCGGCCGCGATCGCCTACGAAGATCTGCTCTCCGATGTGTTCGAGCAGCTGCCGGCGATGCAGCGCTTCGCCGAGAGCTACCAGGTTGCCAAGCTGCCGGCCCGTCAGCACCTGCTCGCCATGCTGCTCAAGGCCTGGGAAGCCTTCGGCGGCACTCACCCGCCCGCCATCGCCATCCTCGATTGGAAAGGCCTGCCGACCCACTCCGAGTTTCTGCTGTTCCAGCAGTACTTCCGCGAGCACAACCTCGAAGCCGTGATCTGCTCGCCCGACGAGCTGCGCTACGCCGACGGCCGGCTCTACGCCGATACCGCCGAAGGTACCGCCCAGATCGACTTGGTGTATAAGCGCGTGCTTACCAGCGAGTTCCTGATGCGCTATGGCGATGCCGTGTTCGAGCATCCACTGGTGCAAGCCTACGCCGCTGGCAGCGTGTGCATGGTCAACTCGTTTCGCGCCAAGCTGCTGCATAAAAAAAGCATTTTCGCACTGCTCACCGACGACGCGCACCAGCAGCATTTCAGCGAAAGCGAGCGCGCCGCGATTGCCCGCCACGTGCCCTGGACGCGGCTCGTGCGGCCGGGCGCCAGCACCTACCAGGGCGAGGCGATCGACCTGCTTGAATTTGCGCGCAAGAACCAGGAGCGCCTGCTGCTCAAGCCTAACGACGAGTACGGTGGCAAGGGGATCGTGATCGGCTGGGAGACTGACGCTGCCGCATGGGCACAGGCGCTGGCCGAAGCCCTGCAGAGCCCGTTCGTGCTGCAGGAGCGCGTCGAGATTGCCTACGAAGACTACCCCGCCATGATCGACGGCGCGCTGCATATCGGCCGCCGCCTGGTCGATACCGACCCGTTTCTGTTTGGAACTGAGGTGAGCGGCAGCCTGTGCCGGCTTTCGACAGTGACACTGCTGAATGTGACAGCCGGCGGCGGCTCGACGGTGCCCGCTTTTGTTATTGCCGAAAAAACCCGCTAATCCGAAATTGCAACCTGCAGCCTGCAAAGCCCGCGAGCCGATCTGTGCGCTGCACGTTGCAATTGGAAAGGTGCTCCCATGAGTATGTACGACCCCATGTCGCCCGACTTCCCGTTCACCATCGGCATCGAAGAAGAGTATCAGGTTGTCGACCCCGAGACGCGCGAGCTGCGCTCGTATATCACCCAGATCCTCGATCGCGGCCAGACAATCCTGCGCGAGCAGATCAAGCCCGAGATGCACCAGAGCATCGTCGAGGTCGGCACCAACCCCTGCCGCACAGTCGCCGAGGCGCGCGCCGAGGTGCTGAAGCTGCGCGGCACGATCGCCAGCCTCGCGGCGGTGCACAATCTCAAGATCGTGGCGGCCGGCACCCACCCGATTTCGTCGTGGATGAACCAGGAGATCACGCCGTTCGAGCGCTACAAAGGGGTAGTCGAAGAGATGCAGCAGCTTGCCTTGCAGCTGCTGATCTTCGGCATGCACGTACATGTCGGAATGCCCAACGACGAAGTCGCGATCGAGCTGATGAATGTGGCGCGCTACATCCTGCCGCACCTGCTGGCGCTGTCGTCGTCGTCGCCGTTCTGGATGGGGCGTAACACCGGCTTTAAATCCTACCGCGCCTCGATCTTCTCGAACTTCCCGCGCACCGGTATCCCGCCGTCGTTTCACTCGGCCAGCGAGTTCCAAAATTACATCAATCTGCTGATCAGCACGCGCAGCATCGACAACGGCAAGAAGATCTGGTGGGATCTGCGCCCGCACCCGGTGTTCGGCACGCTCGAATTTCGTGTCTGCGATATTGCAACCAAAGTCGACGAGTGCATCGCGCTGGCGGCAATTATGCAGGCGTTTATCGTCAAGTTCTACCGCATGTTCGAGCAGAACACCACCTTCCGGGTGTATCGCCGCGCGCTGATCAACGAGAACAAGTGGCGCGCCCAGCGCTACGGCCTCGACGGCAAGCTGATCGACTTTGGCAAGCGCACCGAGGTTGAAGCCAAGGCACTGGTGCACGAGATGGTCGCCTTTGTCGATGACGTGGTCGACGAGCTGGGCAGCCGCAAGGACGTGGAATACCTGCTGACGATGTGCGAGCAGGGCAGCAGCGCTGATCGGCAGCTGCGCGTGTTTAAAGACACCAACGATCTGAAGGCGGTGGTCGATAACCTGATCGCCGAGACCATGGAGTCTGTGCCGGTGGTCGATCTGGCGCACCACGGCATGTAGAAGACGCTACTGCTGCTCGTCGATCTTCTTCACCAGGCCAACCACCAGGCGGATGGCACGGTCGAGCGCTTGCTCGTCGACCTGATCGGGCGTATCGTGGGGGCTGCCGCGGAGCGCTGGGTTGCCATCGCCGTCAACCCCGATCAGCGTCAGGGTGCGCTTGCCCGCTCGGCGTAGCGGGCGCGCGAGCGCTGGCTCGCTGGTGTATCGCCGTGGCTCGGCGTCGATCAGCGGGTCGGCGGCCTCGGCCTCGGCTACCAACCGCAGCAGCAGCGGGTCGGCGTGCACTTGTGGCAGCACGCCGTCACGCGTCACGTAGCTCAGCCTGCCACTGCCCAGCGACTCCAGGGCTACAAACATGGTACTCGAATCGAACGGGTAGCGCCGCATCAAATCGGCCAGCCCCGCGCCGCTATCGTGCGCGCCAAGTGCCACGGCCCATAGCTCGGTCTGCTTCAGCGCCGCGAGCATATCGACGCTTTGCAGCAGCGCCGCCAGTGCGGCAGCGTGGTTGGCCGCGCCTGCGGTGGCCGGCGCCCTGGCGAGCTGCAATTCTAACGCGCTGGCGAGCAGCAGGTAGCATGCTGGCGCAAACTGCAGATACCACAGCGCGCGCCGCAGCTCGATCGGCCCGAAGAACGCGCCAGCTCCCAGCAGCGCAATCAGGCCGCAGGCGATCCCGCGGCCGCTCAGCAGCCGCCCTCCCGCCGTCAACGCGCGCGCCAGCCGCCCGCTGGCCGGCGGCGCATCTAGCGGCGCAAGCAGCACAACACGCCAGCGCGGCACGCTGTTGAGCGCGCGCGTCGCTATTACGTTCTGGCTCGGCCGCTTGCGCTGCAGCAGCGGCGCCGCCGGCCGCCATAGCCCCACCAGCGCTGCGCCGAGATTCCAGCAGGCCAGCGCCAGAGACGGAATCGGCAGCCAGTAGTACAGCAGCGCGCTTAGCCAGGCCAGCACCGTAGTCAGCCAGCCATCCCAGCCAATGCCGGTAGGCGCACGAAATGCCTCGGCCGAGACGCGCAGCCCGGCTCTGCGTAGGCGCCCGTCGATATAGGCGGCCGTCTGCGCCTCGGCCAGCGAAGTCGCGCGGCGCGGCCCGATCTCGCCGGCGATACGGTTGATTGAATCTTGCGGATCGTCGCGGAGGCGCCGCAGCAAGCTGCCCGACTGCAGCTCCGAGCTTGGTTGCATGAGTGGGCCGGTAGGGCGAAACGAGCGTTGCATAGTCGGGATCTTCGATCGTAGAAGCCAGTTTGTACACTTTACCACGAAAAATTGCCAACAGCAATGCGCTGCCAAAATAGTACCAACTCCGTTTGATCGCTTTCTGTTTGAGAAGCCCTATCCGGCTTCGCCGGATAGGGCTTCTCATACCAACTCCGTTTGATTACTTATGTTTTCTGGTGCGGCGTCCGGCTTTGCCGGGCGCACCAGAAAAGAAATTTCGGGGCGGCGAAGCCGCCCCGAACCCCACCATAATCCAAGCGATCAGCCGGATTTGGTATCAAACAGAAATTTCAGGGCAGCGCGCCCCGAACCCCCATCCTCCAAATGGCCTTTTCAAACTGCTTCTACGAAAAAGTAATGCTCGTGCTACGCCAAGAGTACTTTGCGCTAAGAGTACTAATGAGCCATTGCTACATTGCGCGAAGCATGCGATGATACAGGTGTAGAAACGTTCTACATCGCACTCATTCATCCAAGTTGAAAGGGGACGTCACACAATGCTACGTAGCTTTTTCGCCAAGGAAGAGGGCCAGGGTCTGGTCGAGTACGCGCTGATCCTGGTGCTCATCGCCATCGTTGTGATTGGTATCCTGACGCTGCTCGGCGGCAAGGTCAGCCAAGTGTTCAGCTCGATCAATAGTGGCCTGGGCTAAGCTTTCGGCTGATGTTCGCATGGGCGCCTCATCCACGAGGCGCCCTCGTTTTACCACTACACCCCTTCATCAGAAAGGCTTCACCAATGCTTCGCAGTTTTTTTGCCAAGGAAGAGGGCCAGGGCCTGGTTGAGTATGCGCTGATCCTGGTGCTCATCGCCATTGTTGTGATTGGTATTCTGTCGCTGCTTGGCGGCAAGGTAAGCCAGGTGTTCAGCTCGATCAACAGTAGCATGGGGTAGCATATCGCTCGCCCAGCCGGCTCGACCATCGCCTGGCGGGGTATGCTCGTATGTAGGCTCCTTGAAGAAAGGTCTTTGGCGATGATACGCAGCTTCTTCGCCAAGGAAGACGGCCAGGGCCTGGTCGAGTACGCGCTGATCCTGGTGCTCATCGCCATTGTTGTGATTGGTATTCTGACGCTGCTCGGCGGCAAGGTAAGCCAGGTATTCAGCTCGCTCAACAGTAGCTTCCGCTAGTTTTCCTTAGCATAGCACCACAAAGCCCCGCGGTAACCGCGGGGCTTTGTGGTGCTCTGGCAAGCAGGCTTATGGAAGCTCTTCGCCGTAGCGCCAGGCGTAATAGTGCCGGCCGACATTGCCCATCTCGACTTGCCAGCCGCTGGGGTTGTCGGGCGAGTAGGTGAGTACGCGGCGCTGGAATGTTTGCATAAGTACGTCGTGTTCGACGCCGCCGACTTTAATGCGCGCCCAGTATGGCTCGCTGATCGGGTAGCCAAGCGTAAAGACCCAGTCGAGCATTGTGTCGGTGTGGTAGCGATTGCTGTCGTACACCAGCCCGCTGGCGTTGAGGTAATCCCAGAATACTTGTGGTATGTTGTGCCCGCTTTCGGCCACGAAGTGCGCCAGCCGGGTTTCGGGGCGCTGCGGGCCGGTGTAATTGCCCACCTGGCCCGCGCGGTTAATCGTCTCGGCCGGAACCTGGCCGGTGTGGTCGCCGGGTTGCTGCCCCGTGACACCGCCAAAGCTGCCGTACGTTGGCGCGTTCGGGTCGCCCGGGTCACCGGCGATTGGGATATCGGCGGGGTTGTGCTGCACGAACTGGCTGTCGCCAATCTGCGTACGCCCGGTTATCAGCTCGACGACGAGCAGGCCGGTAGTGACAAACCAGCGGCTGTTTCGGTCGCCGCGCGGGTTGTTCACTTCCATGCGCCCTTTATCGAAGTACTGGACCTGGCGCAGCCCGCTGGCCGACTGGATGTAGCCCTCGGTGCGGGCCATCAGGCCACGCGGCCCCCAGATCCAGCTGCGCGCGGCACGCTGCTCGGCGATGG
This sequence comes from Kouleothrix sp., assembly GCF_046328425.1. NCBI lineage: Bacteria > Bacillati > Chloroflexota > Chloroflexia > Chloroflexales > Roseiflexaceae > Kouleothrix > Kouleothrix sp. Next base: position 166,542 of record NZ_JAXLWP010000011.1, on the reverse strand, counting down.
GCCTGTCGGTGCGCTGCCAGACACGATTAAAGGCGGGGTCGGCGAAGCCGTGCAGCGGGCCATTCACCATAGGGCCGGGCTTGAACGAGCTTTGGAGGAAGCTATTCGTATTGCTGCTGGATGTTGGCGATGGCGAGGGCGTTGCCGTAGGTGCTGCGCCCGCGGTCGGCGTCGTCGTTGGCGCGAATGTCGGCTGGGGCGCGGTGGCCACGCTGTCGCGCCGGCACTCCTGGCCGGGCAGGCACAGCTTGAGCGTCAGGTCGTACTTGATAAACTGGTTGCCGATATCGCCGACATTCTTCACCTGCAGGTAGTAGAAACCGTCGGCCGATGGCTCGAAGCGAATAGCCGAATCAAGCGAGGGCGCGGTCTGATCGCCTAAATCCTTCGACTCCTGATCGCGGCCGATATCGTCGTTGTAGTCGATGATTGAGACGCCATCGCGATCGGCCAGGTAGATCACCGTATCGGCGCCGGCCTCAGTGTTGGACTGCGCACCCGCGCCCTTGGTACGTGTGTCGGTGTAGATATAGTAGGTTTTGCCCTTCAGGCCGAAGAACTTGACCCAATCGGCGTCGCCGGTGGGGCAGAGCACGTGATCGCGCTGGATCTCGTTCGAAGTGATCAGGCGCGCCTGCTCGGGCAGACCGTCTTCCTCGAACATATCGCGGCAGATCTCGGTGATCTGGGCGGGGGTTGGGCCGTAGCTCTCGGAGTTGATCACGATCGTGTACGAGCGCCCGCCGCCGCCGAGATTGAGCGTATCGCGTACGCGGATGTAGTACAGGCCATCCTGCGGCGCGCGCCACGAGTGGATCTGCGGGCGCGGGTCGGACGCGCCGCCCGAGCCGACATCGCCGCTCGCGGGCGTGGTGGGTGGCCGGAACGAATAATCGTCGTTGAATGTCAGGCGGTTGCCGTTGGCATCGAACAATTCGAGCGACAGATCGAGGCCCGCGTTCATGCGCAGGATGTCGATCGTGTAGACCTTGCCGCCCACCGCGCCGAACTTGAACCAGTCTTCGTCGCCGGTGTTGCAGATGCCGTGGCGCTCGGGGCTGTCGATCAGCAGCTGCCGAGCGCTGCTGATGTCGCCGCCAGGGTCGGGCGTGTCGGGGCAGCCGACGGGCGTAGCGGTGGCGGTGGCGGCTGGGCCGGTGGTAGCCGTAGCGGTAGCCGTAGCAGTTGGTGGTGTGCCATTGATCTTAAACTGAAATGCCGAGGAAATTGTAATATTTGAGTTGCCGCTGGTAGTAGCGCTGCCACCAGCAGTGATAAGCGCATTGTAAGTGCCTGGTGCGATCGTCGAAGGCGTAATCAGCTGAACATTGAAGCTTGCCGTTGGCGAAACGGTTGCCGTTGCGTTTGCTAAGACGATTGTTCCGGGATTTGAATTTGTCACACCTGAAGGTAGGCTTGAAAGCGAAATAGTGAAGTTATACCCAGTGGCAGGATTATTATTTTGCAACTCGAAATTAACGGTGATGACATCGCCCGGATTGCCCGAAGCTGGAATGGGGGCAAGTTGTCTAATTTCAGCTAAAGACGCGGCTACAACATAACTCGTGTGAAATGAATAAGCTACAATAAGTGCAGTAATTAACCCCGCAATGGCAAGATTGCGCGTTTGTGAGCGTGATCGAATCACAAGATATGCTCCTGCGTAGCGAACGGCCAGGCAGCCGCATTATAGCAGATGGGGCCCTTGCGTCAAGAAGTTTTGCGTTGAGATTTACCCCTTTTACCTAGAAGGTAGTGATTCGCGCGATCTTCTGGGTATCATCCCTGAGTCTGTGTGCGATTTTTCCGCGCTCAGCGCGGAAAAATCGCACACAAACGTAGCTGCTGCAGGCGAGAGTGCGGCATTAAGATGCCGAACAGCGCAGCTGCGTAAGCCTTATTAATGTTCGGCCATGCGGCGGCCCAGCGCGCCGGCCACGGCGGCGACGCGCGGCATAAGCGCGGCGAAGTTTTCGAGAGTCAGCGACTGGCCGCCATCGCTCCGAGCGCGGTCGGGGTCGGGATGGATCTCCATGATCAGGCCGTCGGCGCCGGCCGCGACCGATGCCAGCGCCAGCGGCGGCACCAGGTACCACTTGCCGGTGCCGTGGCTTGGGTCGGCGATCACCGGCAGGTGCGAGCGGCGCTTGGCCAGCGCCACGGCATTCAGATCCATGGTGTTGCGCGTGGCCGTCTCGAACGTGCGAATGCCGCGCTCGCACAGGATGACGTTGGGGTTACCCTGAGCGATCACATACTCGGCGCTCAGCAGCCACTCTTCGATCGTAGCCGAGAGCCCGCGTTTGAGCAGCACGGGCATGCCGGTACGGCCAACCTCTTCAAGCAGCTGGTAGTTCTGCATGTTGCGCGCGCCGATCTGCAGCACGTCGGCGTAGCGCGCCACCAGCGCCACGTCGGTGGGCGTCATCACCTCGGTGACGATCGGCAGGCCGGTTTCGGCGCGGGCCTTGGCCATGAGCTGCAGCGCCTCTTCGCCCATACCGCGGAAGGTGTAGGGCGACGAGCGCGGTTTGAAGGCGCCGCCGCGCAGCATGTTCGCCCCAGCCTCGCGGGCGGCGCGCGCGGTGTGCATGATCTGCTCTTCGCTCTCGACCGCGCACGGCCCGGCGATCACCACGCACGATCCATCGCCGACCTTGACGCCGCGCACGTCGACGACGGTGTCGTGCGGGTGGAACTCGCGCGCGGCGAGCTTGTAGGGCCGGGTGATGCGCGCGGTCTCCTGCACGCCCTCGAAGCGCTCGATCTCTTCTTGCAGGGTTGGCGGGATGGCGGCGCCCACCACGCCGATGATGGTACGCTCTTCGCCGCGGATCAGGCGGCCCTGCAGCTGGTGCTCTTTCAGGCGCTGCAGGATTGTGTCGATGTTGCCCTCGGTGGCAGTGGCGCGCATGATGACGATCATTGTTAGGTTCTCCTTTGTGTGATTAACTTTCTCGTGAATGCCGATGGTATTAGGACTTGCGCAGCTGGCGCCCTCAGCCTGTCGCAGAGCGGTACTTTAGCTCTTGAGGTGTGCGGTTTTCCGCGTGGAGCGGGGAAAACCGCACACAAAATGATCGGCAAGTACCAGGCTGCCGCAGGCGAATGCACCGCTTCGAGAAGCCGAACAACGCAACTGCGTAAGTTCTAGGTATGAAAAAGCTGAGCGCGTTTGCTACGCTCAGCTTGATGGTGCCGCGATATGGTCGCGCGCCTCGGCGTGCGCGTCGGCCGGGCGGGCTGCCGCAAGCGTGCTGGCGCGCTCGGGGCGTAAGTTACGGGCGCCGTGAATGTAGACATGGCGGATCTCGGCGGCGCTGCGCGTCGTATTCCAGTGAATCAGCACGCGAATGCAGCGGCCGAGGCTGCCGGGAACCGCCATCTCGTGCGTGCAGAGCAGCGCGGTGTCGAGCCAGCCGAGCTGGCGTGCGGCCAGAGCCGGGAACTCGGCGTTGAGATCGGGCGTGGTGCTAAAGATCACGCTGGCGATGTCTTCGGTGTGAATGCTGTTTTCGGCGATCATTAGCTCGAGCATCTCGCGGGTGGCCGCGAGGATGTCGTCGCGCGTGTTCGACTCGGCGGTGGTGGCGCCACGGACGCCCCGGCAGGCGTAGGTCATCGTTTCCTCCACTTCACGACACAGAAAAGGCGTGGAGCCAGTTGCTCCACGCCTGTTTGAGTTCGATAGCTCTAGTCTCTACTCAACGCGAAGCAACCAGTCCTTTCGGCCGGTAAAGTAATAAAAGCTAAAATAAAAGCTGTGATTACGACCAGGCATGAGGATGCTCCGCCGCCGTTGAATACGCGCAGAGTATACCAGCGAACGCCGTATCAGTCAACTGCGATTGGTTGGCAGTATGGGCAAAGGTGCGTACCGCGCTGGGCCACCACGATCTTCTCGATCGGCGTGCCGCAGCGCGGGCATGGCGCGCCAGCGCGGCCGTAGACCTTGAAGTGGTTCTGGTTGCTGCCGGCTACGCCGTAGCCGTTGCGGTAATCGCGCAAGGTGCTGCCGCCGTGCTCGAGGCCCTGGAGCAGCGCCAGGCGAATGCCTGAATGCAGGCGTGCCACCTCTTCGTCGGAAAGGCTGGCGCTCTGCCGCAGCGGGTGGATCTGCGCATTCCAAAGCGCTTCGTCGGCGTAGATATTGCCGATCCCGGCGATCAGGCGCCCATTGAGCAGCAGCGGCTTGATGCGGGCGTTGTAGCGGCGCAGCAGCGCAGCCAGCAGCTCGGGGGTGAAGGCGTCGGTGAGCGGCTCGACGCCGTGGGCGCTGTCGAGCGCGGCAAGGCCTGCAGCATCGAGCAGGCGCGCCCGGCCGAACTTGCGCGTATCGTGGAAAAATACCTGGCGGCCATCGTCGAGCAGCAGCACGAGGTGGGTGTAGGCGTCGGGTTCGGCCGCGGGGCCGTGCACCGTCAGCGAGCCGGACATACGCAGGTGCAGCGCGAGCGACCAGCCGTCGTCGAGCGTCAGCACGATCCACTTGGCGCGGCGGCCAGCCGCGCGCACCACGCGGCCCTGGATCAGATCGAGAAACTGATCGACCGCCGGCGTCTCGACCATGCGCTCCCAGTCGAGGCGCGTGACGGCGACGATCGTGCGGCCAACGATCTGCTCGCCCAGGCTACGGGCGGCGTGTTCGACTTCGGGCAGCTCGGGCATTGCGGTTAGTTCCCTTGCGTGCAGCCCTGATGCCGGCGCCTCGCGCGAGCATCAGGGCACAAAAGATAGCAAGCGCGCACGGCGGTGCAATCGCCCCGAAGCCTCCCGGGTGCGTCATGCAGAGGCGGCGGCCGGCGCGAGCTTGCGCGCCGGCCTCGGCAACCGTGACAGAGCTGTATTCTACCGCAAGAGGGAAGAAACTGTTCAGGCGATCACCAGGCCGGCCAGCCCGATCGCGCGCTGCTCGGCGAAGTAGTGGCGAAATTGGCGCTCGTGGTGGGCCTCTTTCACCAGCGCGTAGATTGCTTCACGCCGAAATGGGTCGTTGAACGCTTCGGCCAGCAAGCTGACCGGGAGCAGAAACTCGGGCCGCTCGCCCAGCTGGTAGATCGCAGTATCGCCGCCGTGCGAGGCCAGCAGCCCGGCGTCGGCGAGCTCCTCCAGCGCCTCGGCGAGCGCCCAGGGGTTTTCGCGCACGCGCTCGCCGAGGGTTGTTGCAGTGGCGGCCAGACCAGGGTGGATCAGGAACTGAAGCAGCAGGTGGAGCTTCAGCCGCGAGTCGATCAGCCTTGGAGCGATTAGGTGCTCGTAGTTGGCATACATAGCGGTCCTCATTGATCGCAGCCGGATGCACGTGACCTGGCCATCTAATGCAAAGATATTGAGCAGAGTATAGCAAGCGACCCATGAGGAGAAAAGAGGAGGATCTCCCGATCAAGGTGGAGGAATCTTCACTTTCAGCCAACTACAGCTCGTCAGGCGTAGGCCAACCGCAGCAGCAGATCGGTCTGCTCGGCGGTATGTTTCAATGCGACGAGGCGCTTCAAGACGTCGTGGGCGAACACGCGCTTGAGGATTGGGTCGAGCACAAAGCCGAGCCACGGCGGGTTGGCGGCGATATGGTAGCGAAAAATGACCCGCGTCGTGGCCTCGGCGTGCGGCTGAAAGCGCCACGATCCGGCGAACGCCGAGATCAGCGCCGGGCCGCGCGTCATCTTTACCGCCACGACCTTGGGCGGCTTGAACGAGACGTACTCGGTTTCCATGGCCATGCCGTTGCGCGCGACGCACAAGGCGCGCACGCCCAGGCCGGCAGCGTTCGCGCCGCCGACCAGCCGGGCCTCCTTCAGGAATGGATCCCAATCGAGGCGGTGGTCGTAGTCCTGCGTCAGGCGGAACAGTGCCATTGGCTCGGCGCTGATGATGATGCTTTGCTCAAAGGTTGGCATGATAATCGCTCCGTGGTAAGTTCGTGTCAAGAGAGCAAGCCACCCCGAAGCCCAGCGCGTGAGCCGGGAGGCTGCCCCGAGCTACGCGGCGCACTTATGAGCTCAGGCGGCGCAGGCTACGCGCACGGCGATGGAGGTTCAGCGGCAGCGGGAAGGGCGGGCCGCCAAGCAGCCACTTTTGGAATTGGCCGGCGACCTTGGCGCCCTGCTGGGCGTCGAGCGCCTGCCAGCGCGGCAGCATGCTCTGCTCGATCCAGCGCCAGCGCTCGGGGAAGATCGCCATGTTCGTGCCCGGCGCGAAGTCGTCGATGGTTTCGATATGGCCGGGGATGGGCGAGAGCACCCAGCCGGACATAAGCCTCCACAGGTGCTCGTTGCCGTCGTAGACCACCGGCTGCAAAATCTGGCGCTGCTCGTAGTACAGCAGGTCGCGGTTGCCGGCCCACACTAGCGCGGAGTTGGCGTGGCGCTGGCCCTCGTCGATCAGCTGCCAGGCGCGGTACACAAAGCGGTTGAGATGGCCCGCGCGGAATACGCGCCTGATCTCGGCGAGACCACCGGTTTCGTAGGCCATATGCTGCCAGTAGATATCGTTGAAGACTGCCAGGTTGCCGATGCCGAGCGTACCTGCGATGGCGGCAACCTCGCGGCCGAACAGATTGACCAGCGTCGTCAGGTGTGACTGATGAAGGTAGTGCGTCATATACATGCCGCGGCCAACCGCCGCCGAGGTAAGCGCGGCCATGCCGGCCCACTTGTAGATCGCAGGGTTGCGCAGGTACATCTCGGCATAGGCGGCGGTGACGAACTCGTTGCGGCGTACGACGGCGCGGTGATCGAAGCCATCGGCGGGGCGATATTCGATCCGCCGGTTGGCGCGCGCCTGCCACTGAGCGCGTAGCCCGGCTGTAGCGGAAGCATGTGTTTCGGTTGGCGATGTCATGGCTCGGCGGCTCCTCACGCGAACGTCGAATAGTGTTCGGTGTATACGACGCGCGGGGTGCGCACGGGGTTACACCGCTTCGCAGCACAGTGGAATGAATCTAGCCGCCTGAGGGCTGCTCGTAGCGCGCGACGACCTGGCGGGCGGTTTCGAGCACCAGCGCGCGCAGCGCCGGCGGGGCCAGCACCTCGGCGCGCGAGCCAAACCCAAGCACGTATTCGCAGGCATGCTGCTCGCCCTCGAACAGCATTTCGACGCGGAGCATGCCAGCGTCGCCAGCAGGCTCGGCCGACAGCACGCGCGCATAGCGGCCGAGCGCGCGCATATACTCGAGGCTTGTGGCGTCGGTGCGCAGGGTGGCGTGGTACTGCGGCAAATTCGCGCGAAACTCGGCCTTGGAGTGCTCCCAGTAGGCCGCGAGGTCGAAATTGGCCGGGCGCACGCAGGCGGCGCCGGTTGGCTCGGCGCGCTGGATGCGCGCGACACGATAGGTGCGGACGGCGTCGTCGACTGCGGCGACCAGGTACCAGATGCTGCCCTTGGCCACAAGCCCGAGCGGGCTGGCCACGCGCTCGACGGCGGTGCTGTCGGCGCGGCGATACACCATGCGGATCTGCTGATCGGCCCAGACGGCGGCCTGGACTGCGGGCAGCAGCGGCACCGCCTCGGCCGACTGGCCCCAGCCCGCGCCATCGATGTGGAGCCGCGCGCGGGCGTGCTCGGCATCGTGGCGGGCGCTGCCTGGCAGCGCGGCCTGGAGCTTCAGCAGCGCGGCGTCGGCGGCCTGGCGCAGGCCCAGGTCGTTCAGGACGCGGCCGGACTGCGCCAGGAACAGCGCGCGCACCTCGGCCTCGTTCAGGCCGTTGAGGCTGGTGCGGTACGCTTCAAGCAGCGACCAGCCGCCGCCGACGCCGCGCTCGGCGACGATCGGCACGCCGGCAGCGCCGAGCGCCTCCATGTCGCGATGAATCGTGCGGGCCGACACCTCGAGGCGCTGCGCAAGCTCGCGCGCGGTGGTGCGCTGCTGAACTTGCAGCAGCAGCAGGATAGACAGCAGCCGATCGGCGCGCATGGGCTTTTTCCTTGGGCTTACGCAGCTGCGCTGTGCGGCTCCTCAATGCCGCATTTTTGCCCGTGGCAGCAGAGAAACTATCAAGCACCGCTCTGCCGAAGGCCGGGCGCGCCAACCGCGTAAGTCGTAAAAAAATATGACAATAGATGGCATATTTTATTGCTATACTTGGGCCGAAGCAAGCGAACTGAGCGAACGGAGCATGCGCATGAAGTATGGCTTTGTGTTTCCCGGCAACGACGTGCACGAGGCGGTGGCGTTTGGCATCGCGGCCGAGCAAGCCGGGTGGGATGGTTTTTTTGTCTGGGACTCGGTGTGGGGCGTAGACCCGTGGGTGACGCTGGCGGCAGTAGCGGTGCAGACCAAGCGCATCCGCTTGGGCACCATGCTGACGCCGGTGTCGCGGCGGCGGCCCTGGAAGCTAGCCGGCGAGACATCGACGCTCGACCAGATCTCGGGCGGGCGAGTGATCCTGGCGGCGGGCCTGGGCGCGCCCGACACCGGCTTCGAGGCATTTGGCGAAGAGACCGACCGCAAAATCCGCGCCGAGCTGATGGACGAGGGCCTGGCGATTATCGAGGGGCTGTGGCGCGGCCAGCCGTTTAATTTCAGCGGCAAGCACTACCAGGTGAAAGAGACGACGTTTCACCCCGCGCCGCCGCCGGTTCAGCAGCCGCGCATTCCTGTGTGGATGGTGGGCGGGTGGCCGCGCGAGAAATCGATGCGTCGGGTGCTTGCGTGGGATGGGCTGCTGCCAAACAAGATGGAGGCCGACGGCAGCCACGGCAAGGCCAGCCCCGACGACCTGCGCGCTATGAAGGCGTTTATCGACGAGCGCCGCACGCGCGACACGCCATTCGACATTGTGATGGAAGGAGTGACGCCAGGCGACCCAGCGCGCGCCGCCGAGCAGATCCGGCCGTACGCCGAGGCCGGCGCCACGTGGTGGCTCGAGGCGATCTGGACCTCGCCGAGCCTCGACCCGGTGCGCGAGCGCCTGCTGCAAGGGCCGCCGGCGCAGCCGTGATGCCTACGAAGGCTGAGCCCGCCAACTGCATAATACCAAATTCGCTTGATTACTTACACTTTGGTGGGGGTTTGGGGCGGCCGCCCCAACCCCCACCAAAAAGAAAGTGGCAAACGCTGAGTTTACTCGGCCGCCGAAGCGGCCTGGGTGTCGTCGAGCGGGGCGGCTGTGCGAAGCTGCTGCTGCAGCCAGGCAGGAGCATCGCGACGGCTGCGTAGCTCGGCGGCGCGCTCGGCGAATGGGAAATCGAAGCCGTGGCGCGCCTGAAGCGCGGCGGCGCGGCGCGCTACGGCCTGCGCACCCAGGTGCGCCGGCCCGGTGCCGAACAGCACCAGCGAGAACTTCAGATCGAGCAGCGAGCCGGCTGGGAAGGCGGCCAGCAGCGCGCGGGCCTTGGCCGCGCAGCGCGGATCGGATTTGAGGATGTTGGCAGCCAGCACACCGCCAGGGGCTAGCCGCCGAGAACATAGCGCGTAGAACTGGGTTGTCGCCAGGTGGTCGAGCTGATCGGTGTCGTCGCGGAATGCATCCATGACGATCAGGTCGTAGGCGTGCGTGCTGGCCGCGAGAAAGCTGCGCGCGTCGGCGATATGCAGGATCTGGCGCGTGTCGAATGCCACGCCGAAGTAGCGCGGTGCGACCGTGGCGAAGGCTGGGTCGATCTCGACGTTGTCGATCGTCAGCTCGGGCAGGTGGTGGTGCAGCACCAGCGAGACGCGCCCGCCGCCAAAGCCGAGCACACACGCGCGGCGCGGCGCGGGCCGCCAGAGCAGCCCCAGCAGCAGCGCCTGAGTGTAGCGGGCAAGCAGGTGCAGCGGCCGCGCCGGGTCGATGCGCGACATGGGGCCTTCGAGCGTGCCGGACGCGCCGACAAAGAACAGGCCGATCTGGCCGCCCTGCGCGATGATGCGGATGTGGTGCATGCCGGCGCGCGCGTCGTAGAGCACGCCGTCGGGCAGGTGGCGCAGCGGCGCCAGCCGGCGCTCGATCGCGGCCAGGTTGGCGCGCTGCCAGTCGGCTGGCTGCATAGGCTACTTGTCGCCGCGCGGGTAGAACCAGTGGATGTAGGCGCACTGGTCGCAGATGTAGCAGTCGGCGCTGGGGTTCGACCAGTCGACGCGGAAGAATGTGGCGAGCGCGGTGTTGAGCTGGGCGCGCGTGGTATAGAAGTGGTCGTTCTGGCAGACCACGCAGTGTAGCGGCTGGCCGTTGACCTCGATCGGCTGGCTTTCCTGTGTGCTCATAGTATTTCTCCTTCTTCTTCTCCAGTGCGCCTGATCGCAGATGCTACTCAGGATTGCGCATCGGCAAGCCACTGGCCAAACTCTGGCGACTCGACTTTGGCCAGCGCCTTGTGCCACTTTGTCAGCGTCCAATCCCAGAAATCGTACTCGATTGTGCTGATGCTATTCTGGATGCTGCCCCACAGCACCCAGCCGATATTCGACATACAGTGGTAGAGCCACATACGCGCGATAAGCGCGCGGCTGGGCTGGCCAAAGTAGGCCGCGCAGAGCTGTTCGACCTGCTCGGGCGCGAAGTCGTTCTCGTTGCAGATGTTGCCAAGCTCGAAGCATGGGTCGTTGTTGCCGCTATACTCGTAGTCGACGAGCCGGAGGCGCGTGCCGTCGTCGATAAAGTTTTCGGCCAGCAGGTCGTTGTTGCAGGGCACCAGCGGCAGCGGGCGCGCGCTAATCGCCGCCTCGATGCGCCGGGCGACCGGCACGTAGCCCATGTAGCCGTCGGGGATGCGGAAGCCGTGGCGCGCCACGATCTCGAGGTAGAAATCCATCGTGCGGAACATGTTGAAGGTGTTGGCAAAGGCCGGGCCGGCGTGCAGCGCGCGCACCGACGCGGCGATGCGCGCGATCTGCTCGGGCTCGCGTAGGCGTGCGCTGGTCATGGTTGGGCCGTCGATGAACTCCAGCACCATCACCGGGATGTCGGGCAGGTAGTGAGCCAGCCGGGCGCCGACGCCAGTGCTGGCGGCCGCGAGCGTGTTGTGGTACTCGTGCTCGCGGTTCACCGCAAGCAGCTCGGTGCTGGCACCAGGGATGCGCACGACATAGCGCGCGCCGCCGACCTCGACACGGTAGTTGGTGTTGGTAAGCCCGCCGGTGAGCGGTACCGCGCGCACCTCGCGGCCGTGCCACTCGGGGATGCGCTCGATCACCTCGTCGATCGTGGTCATGCTTCCGCCTTACGCTATGTGTTGCTAACACGAGCTATGGGGTGGGGACTCGTGGGTGGATTTGCCGCCCCCGAACACTTCCTTTATGGGCAGTCGCGCCAACCGCCGTGGCCGCGACTGCCCATAAGAGGGCTCGCGCCCTCCAAGCCTCCCGCGCGGTGGGCGTTTTCGCCCTCGGCAGAGCGCTGCTTTTTCTGGTGCTCCGTGCCGAAATCGTGGCGCCAACACCGCTGCACAGAAGCTGGTACGAAGCTTGCTGCTACGCGCGCCCTGGTACTCACAGCTCGGCGCGGGCGAGGCGCTGGCGCAGCAGGTGATCGGCCAGCACCAGCGCGAGCATGGCCTCGGCGATCGGCACCAGGCGCGGCAGCACGGTTGGATCGTGGCGGCCGTGGATCTCGATCGCGCTCGGGTTGCCGGCGCGGTCGACCGTCTGCTGCTGCTGGGCGATCGAGGCTGGCGGCTTGGCGGCCAGGCGCACGCTAATCTCTTCGCCGGTGCTGATGCCGCCGAGAATGCCGCCGTGGTGGTTGCTGGCCGTGCCGATGCCGCCATCATCGCGGCGTATGAACGGGTCGTTGTTTTGCGAGCCGCGCAGATACGCCACGCCGAAGCCCTCGCCCATCTCGACGCCCTTGATCGCCGGGATGCTGAACATCGCCTTGCCGATATCGGCCTGCAGCTTGTCGAACACCGGCTCGCCGAGGCCGGGCGGCACGCCGCGCGCGCGCACCTCTACCACGCCGCCGAGCGAATCGAGGGCGCGGCGGGCCTGGTCGACGCGCTCGATCATCTGGGCCGCCACTGCGGCATCCGGGCAGCGCATAATATTGCGCTCGATCTCGGCTTCGTCGAACACCTGGGCCTTCAAGTCGCCGAGCTGCGCTGTCCAGGCCACGATGCTGACGCCATAGCGCGCCAGCAGCAGCTTGGCCACCGCGCCGCCGGCCACGCGCCCGATCGTCTCGCGCGCGCTCGAGCGCCCGCCGCCGCGCCAGTCGCGAAAGCCGTACTTGGCGTCCCAGGTGTAGTCGGCGTGGCCGGGGCGGTAAAGATCCTTGATGGTGTCGTAGTGCGACGATTTGGCGTCGGTGTTGCGCACCATCATGGCGATCGGCGTGCCGGTGGTGCGGCCCTCGAACACGCCGGAAAGGATCTCGACGCGGTCGGGCTCCTGGCGCGCCGACGAGACCTTGCTCTGGCCGACGCGCCGCCGGTCGAGCTCGCGCTGGATGTCGGCCTCGCCGAGCGCCAGGCCAGCCGGGCAGCCATCGACCACGCAGCCGACTGCGGGGCCGTGCGACTCGCCCCAGGTGGTAAGCCGGAAGACCTGGCCAAATGTATTGCCTGCCATGGAGGTTCCTCGTTCTTCATTGTGCGAATGCCTAGATACCGAGCCGGAGCGTATCGCCTCGGAGCTGCGCTGAAGCTCGGCATTGCCCGGGTCGGCGCGCAGCGCCCGCTCGATCTGGCCGAGCGCGCGTTCGCTGTGGCCAGGGCGGCCCAGCGCTAGCCCCTGCGCGCGATCCCAGCTAGCGAGGCTAAGCGCCAAGCCGGCGCCGCAGGCCGGGCATGCGTCTGAACGCGCCAGCAGCCAGGTATACGTATCGATCGAAGCGCCGCTCATCAAGCGTTCGCGGGTGATGGTGCCGGGCCACAGGTTGCTCAAGCCGCAGACGTGCCTCGGGCAGCCGCCTGCGCGTTCTTCTGCCGAAGCGCGGTTACAGCAGGTTCAGCTGCTCAAGCTCGGGCGCTGCGGCGTACAGCTCGGCCTTGCGCCCGCGCAGAAACGCCTCGACATCGGCAAGGTACGCCTTGGAGTTGGGGTAAAGCTTGCGGATCTGCGCGTAGGCCAGGCCGAGCGTGTGTAGGTAGGTACGATCGCCTGGGCGCATGCGATTTGCCACCGCCCACTCCTGAATAGCCATATACCACATGCCTCGATCGCGATAGCCGATGCCGCTATTGTAGTGCTCGGCGTGGTCGCCCTTCTCGACGACCGGGTCGAAGCGGATGAGCGGGCCAAAGAAATCGCGGTAGCTGAGGAGCGTGAGGATGATCGGCAGCAGCACGAGCAGCACGCCCAGCAGCAGTGGCAGCACGGTAGCGGCCATCATCAGCGCGCCCGACCACGGGCCGGCGCGGGTGGCAAGCGCGGCCAGGCTGCCGATCAGCGCGGCGCCGCGCAGCAGCAGGCCCACGCGCACGGCAACGCCGACGACGATCAGCGCGATATTGAGGAAGAAGAACGCACGGTTGCGTGCCCATAGGCCGCGCGCGAGGCCGATGCAGATCAGGCCGAACAGCAGCAGCGCGGCCAGCACGATCGCGAGGAAGCCGCTTGGCGCGGCGCCTGCGGCCGAGGCCGGCGTGGCGGGCGGCAGCAGCAGCACTACGCCGAGCAGCGCCGCGCCGACGATCGCGAGGACGCCGCCGATCACCCAGACGACCCCGAGCATTGTGAGCGCCAGCGAGCGACGGGCCGGCGGCGCGTCGCGCACCATCAGGCTCTGGCGGCACTGGGTACAGCGCTGCTGCTTGAGTGTGGTTGGCGCGCCGCAGAATGGGCAGGGGTGCTCGGCCGGGGCGCCGGGGCGTGGCTCGGCCGCAGCGGCGGGCTGGGCTGCCGGGCGGCTGGGCAGGGCTGGCGTGGCCGGCAGCACGGGCGGGCGCTCGGGCACTGGCGCGGCCACCTGCTCCATAAGCAGAGTTGGCGGCGGCGGATTCTGATTGATCGGCTGGGGCGGCTGATGATTCGGCCGCACAGCTGGCGCGCCCGGCCCGAGCGGGTCGAACACCGGCGCGCGCAGCCGGGTGGTTGGCGGGCGCTGTGTGGGCGCGGCCTCGGCCGCCGTGTACTGCGCGGCTGCGCGCTCAAGCCCCTCGCGTTTCAGGTTCAGGGTCGTGGTGGTGACGGCATTGGCATCGCGGCGGGGTGGAGCTGGCTGAGGTTCGGCCTGGCCAACGCTGCGCTCGTGCTCGGGCGGCTGCGGCGCTACGGCGTCGCCGTATTGCTCGGTGATCAGCGCCAGGCCCTTTTTGGCCGGCGCACTGTCGGGGTTCAGGTCGAGCACGTTCTGCAGGCAGGTGCGAATATCCGCCGGGTCGTCGACGACACCCGAGAGCCAGAGCCAGCCCAGCTCGCTGCGCTCGTCGGACTCGACCACGCGCGTCAGCAGCTGGCGTGCTTCATCGCGCTGGCCGGCCTTTGCGGCGGCGATACCCTGGCGCAGCAGTGTTTCTATGGCCGCGTCCATACCACCTCCCCTTCGATCATTGTGAGCTCGGATGTGACCGCGTGTAGCTCGGCGGGGTCGATTTTAAACGGATCGGCCGAGAGTACCGCCAGGTCGGCCAGCGCGCCCGGCACCAGCGTGCCCTGCTCGTGGGCCGCGCCGGCTGCCACTGCCGGGCCGGCAGTGAAGCCGCGCAGGGCCGATGTGATATCGACGCGCTGCTCGGGGCGCCAGCCGCCGGGCGGGGTGCCGTCGCGGCGCTGGCGGGTAACAGCCGCGTGGATGCCGAACCAGGGGTTCAGCGGCTCGACCGGCGCGTCGGAGCCGAACGCCAGCGTAGCGCCGGCCTCTTGGAGCGCGTGCCAAGCGTAGGCGCTCGCGCAGCGATCGCCCCACAGCTGTTCGGCCATGTCCATATCGGAAGTAGCGTGGATCGGCTGCATTGAGGCGATCACGCCAAGCGCTGCGAAGCGGGGGATGTCGTCCGGGTGTACGATCTGGCAGTGCTCGATCCGGTTGGGTATAGCGCTAGAATCGCGAGCCGCGCGCTGCGAGCCAGCTGCGTCGCTGTCGCCTTCCTGCCCCAGCAATGCGTACTCGATCGCGTCGAGCACGCGGCGGTTGGCGGCGTCGCCGATCGCGTGGATGGCTACGGCGATGCCGCCAGCCAGGGCGCGCTCCACCGCTGCGTTCAGCGACTCGGTGTCCATGGTCGCCGCGCCAAGGTGACGGCGGCCCTCGTAGTGCGAGAGCATCTCGGCCGTCTCGGAGCCAAGCGAGCCGTCGGCGAACATCTTCACCGCGCCGAGGCGTAGCCAGCGGTCGCCGAAGCCGCTGCGCAGGCCTAGCTCGAGCGCGTGGTCGAGCGCGTCGAGCCCGAGGTGCACCAGGCAGCGCAGGCCCAGGTGGCCGCGCGCGCGCAGCGCCTGCAGATCGCGCAGCACACTGGCGCTATCGCCGGCGGCGAGGCTGGATGGGATATGCGCGCCGGCCATACCGTACGAGTGGGCCTCGACACAGGCGGCGCGCAGCGCGTCGAGGCGTTGGGCCTGCGTGGTTGGCGGGATATGTGCGCGCACCAGGTCGATCGCGGTTTCGAGCAGAATGCCGGTGGCGCGCTTCTTTTCGCGCCCGATCGTGCCGCCAGGCGGGTCGGGGGTGGTGTCGTCGATGCCGGCCAGCTCGAGCGCGCGGCTGTTGGCCCAAGCCGAGTGGCCGTCTTTGCGCACCAGCAGCGCGGGCCGGCCGGGCGTGAGTGCGTCGAGGTCGGCCGCACGCGGCCAGCGACCGCCCCACAGCGTGTGATCCCAGCCGCCGCCAAGCAGCCATTCGCCAGCGGCGAGCTGGTGCGCGGCGTCGCCGACGCGGCGCAGCACATCGTCGTAGTCGGCCAGGCCGTCGAGCCGCAGATCGCGGCGAGCGAGCGCGTAGCCCACCAGGTGCACGTGCGCGTCGGTGAGCGCAGGGATCACCGCGCGGCCGCGCAGGTTGATTGGCTCGGCGCGCCCACCCATAGCGGCCTGCACCTTGCCCTCGCTGCCGACCGCGGCCACCCGGCCGTCGCGGATGCCGAGCGCCTGGGCGCGCGGCAGCGCTGGGTCGAGCGTGTAGATCGGGCCGTTATAGAGGATGCTGGATGGCATGGCCGGTTCCTCGTGCGATGATTGTGTGTGGTTGTATGGTACGGATCGAGGGCGATTCTGTCAAAGATCTGTCAAAGACTCGGTTGCAAACCTGAAAGCGTCGGTCGCGCCAAAGCCTGTCGCTCTTCTGCCGGGCCGCGGCAGCAGGCGAAAGGCGGCCTAGCGGACGATTTTCACAGCGTTGCGGGCCTCGACGGTCACGCCGTCGGGGGTGATGATCCGCAGACGCAGCAGGTAATCGCCGGGCGGCAGCTCGGCGGTGCGCCAGACCCCTAGGATGCCGTCGGTGACGCCGAACGCGCCCTCGGCGAGCGGCTGCCACGCGTCGGGCCTGGCGGCGCTGCTCCAGTCGAGCGTATAGCCGCCGCGCGCAGTGCCGCGCACGAGCACCTGGGTGGTGGTGATCGTAGCGCCGGCGGCGGGCTGGCCGATCAGCGCGATGCTGGCCTCGGGCTTGCTCTGTGGTGGCGGGCAATATTTGCTGGGAACCTGCGGCACGCCGTGGTCGGCGGCCCACTGCTGGAACTGGGCCGGGTACACCGGGAAGCGCTGCTCGCGCACCTCGGCGGGCGGGCTGTAGGGCGCGGCCAGGCAGCTGCCGTCGCCGGCCACCTTCACGGTTTTAAAGAACACATCGCTGGTTTTGGGCTCGGTTCCGGCGACAAAATGCTCTTCGATGCGGCTCGGGCAGGCGTCGGCGGCAAGCGCGCCAGTGTCGGCGCAGATCGCGGCGGTGCTAATGCCCGAGGGCGATGGGAATGCCAGGATCGGCCGGCCGGCGTGGTAGCGATCCATGATCTCGCGCCAGATCGTGCCGGCGCCGTTCACGCCGGCAACCTCCTGCATAGGCGCGCCGTCGCTGTTGCCAACCCACACGCCTACCGTCACGTCGCGGGTGAAGCCCACCGCCCACGAGTCGCGCCAGTCGTTGCTGGTGCCGGTCTTCACCGCCGCCGGCCGGCCGTCCGGCAGTTCCATCACGTTGCCGGGGCCGAACATATACTCGCGCGCGAGATTGTCGCTGAGAATATCGGTCAGCAGGTAGGCGATCTGCTCGCCATGCTCGCCGAGTGCCTGGCGGCCGGGCGCCTCGCTGATGTTCTCGAGCACCTCGCCGCGCGAGTTCGTGACTTTCAGGATCGGCACCGGGTCGCGCTTGTAGCCGCCGTTGCGGATGGTATTGTACACATTCGTCAGGTCGAGCAGCCTGACCTCGCCGGCGCCCAGCACCAGCGCCAGCCCGTAGGCCGATGTGTCGTTCAGCGTGGTGATGCCCATGGCGTGGGCTTGCTCGACGAAGTTCTCGACGCCGACGAACTCCATGGCCTTGACTGCCGGGATGTTGAGCGAGTTGGCCAGCGCCATGCGCAGGCGCTGCGGGCCGTGCCAGCTGTCGTCGTAGTTGTGTGGGGCGTAGACGGTGCCGTCGGACAGCTTGAACTCGGTTGGCTCGTCCCACAGCACGGTCGCGGGCGTCCAGCCGCGGCGCATCGCGGCGGCGTAGACGATCGGCTTGAGCGCCGAGCCGGGCTGGCGCGGCGCCAGCGCCACGTTCACCTCGCCGTCGATCGCCTGGTCGTTGTAGTCGGCGCTGCCGACCATGGCCAGCACCTGGCCCTCGGGCGAGAGCATCACTACGCCGGCGTTCGAGGCGTTGCGGGCGCGCAGCTCGGCTAGCCGCTCGCGCACCACGTGCTCGGCCTCGGCCTGCCAGTGCAGATCAAGCGAGGTGACGACGCGCAGCCCGCCGCGGTAGAGCACATCGGGGCCGTAGCGCTGCTCGAGCAGCTGGCGCACGTAGAACACAAAGTGCGGCGCTACCAGGCTGGTCTGCTGCGGCACAAAGTTCAGCGGCGCGCCAAAGGCCGCGCGCGCCTCGGCGGTGGTGATGTAGCCGAACTTGACCATCAGGCCGAGCGTGATCTTCTGGCGCGCCTTGGCGCCCGCAAGATTGGTAAGCGGGTTGAGCACCGTCGGCGACTGCGGCAGGCCGGCGATCAGCGTGGCCTCGGCGACGTTCAGCTCCCACACGTGCTTGCCGAAATACGTCTGCGCGGCGGCTTCGACGCCGTAGGCCTGGTTGCCGTAGTACACCTCGTTCAGGTACATGCCGAGGATCTGATCTTTGCTGTACTTGCGCGACACCTTGAAGGCCAGAATGGCCTCGCGCAGCTTGCGCTCGAACGACACCGCGCTGCGCTGCTCGGGCGGCAGCAGCACATTGCGCACCAGCTGCTGGGTGATCGTCGAGGCGCCGCTCACCACCTCTTGCGACTGGTAGTTCTGGAGCATGGCGCGCACGATTCCGCGCAGGTCGACGCCGGG
Organism: Kouleothrix sp.; assembly: GCF_046328425.1. Classification (NCBI taxonomy): domain Bacteria; kingdom Bacillati; phylum Chloroflexota; class Chloroflexia; order Chloroflexales; family Roseiflexaceae; genus Kouleothrix; species Kouleothrix sp. Next base: position 148,208 of record NZ_JAXLWP010000011.1, on the reverse strand, counting down.
GTTCTCGTAAAAGTTGGCGTCCTCGACGGCGATCGTCGCGTCGCGCAGGGCCTTGGGCATGCGCTGGAGGTCGACTACGGTACGGCGGCCGCCCTGCGGGTCGACCAGCTCAAACAGCAGTGTCTGGCCGTCGCGGGCGTAGATCTGGGTGGTTTCGGCTGGGCGGTGGCGGCCAATGCCAGCCTCAAGGCCCTCGAGCTCGCGGCCATAGTAGTAGTAGACACACAGCCCGGCCAGCACGGCCAGCTCGATCGCCAGCAGTGCAAGCTTGACAAAGGCCAGCAGCAGGCGGCCCACGAACGCCAGGGCGCCCAGCAGCGGCGCGCGGCGGGTATGCGGCTGGAAGGCGGGTGCACGTGCCATAGTGCCGGCAGTATAGCATGTTCTGCTGCTGGGCGCAGGCAAAAGCCGCTCCTGGCCAGGGCAGATGCGGCGCCAGACCCTCTGCGCCCGCCCCCGCTTCGCCGAAACCGCCGGCAGCGCGGCACTAGCCTGCGCGCTTGCGCCGCAGATCGATCATCTGGCGTATCTCCTCGCCAATAACCCATTCGGCCTGCGCCTGATCGTCGTCCAGCGACAGGCGCGGCACCGGCAGCGGCTGCCCCTGCGGAGAAACCGAGACCATGCTGAAATAGCCGGTTGTGCATACGCGCTTGTCGCCTTTCAGCGGGTGCTCGGCGTAGATATGCACGCGCACAATCATCGAGGTGCGGCCGACGTAGATCACACGCGCAATCGCTTCGATGATCTCGCCTGCGTGGATCGGCGTGCGAAAGTCGATCCGCTCGCTGGAGGCGGTGACAAGCGGCTGACGGCAAAAGCGTAGGGCGGCGATTGCCGCGGCTTTGTCCATCATCGCCATGACTTCGCCGCCAAACATCGTGCTGAAGTTATTCGTTTGATTCGGCAGCACAATATCGCAGGTGCGAATCTCGGGCGCGGGGCGGGCTGCTTGTTCGCTCATACGATCCGCTCCTTCACAGGAATTACGCGGTGTCCTCCCGCGCGGGAGGCTTTGGAGGGCGCAAGCCCTCCAAAATCATCTCTTTTTGGCCGCGAACGGCCAAAATGGACACAGAAGATCAACACGTACCACGCTGCCGCAGGCTCAATCTCGGCGCTTGAGGAAGCCGAATGACGCAAGTGCGTAGCTCCTAAATGTACTGCCTTTGGTGAAATTGAAATTGCCTCTTGACAGCGCAAACGTTTTCAACTATGATTTCGGCAACGCAAACGTTTTCAGTAGAATAACCCTTCACCGCTGGCTCGCACCGCTCGCGTCCCCCCAGCCAGCGAACCTGGCCGCATCGCGTCGTCCGAGAGCAGTGATGATCGTAGAGCCAGCCATGTCGAAGCGCACCATCATCGAGATCGCAGAGCGCGTGGGCGTATCGCCGGCCACTGTTTCGCGCGCGCTGAACAACGTACCCGGCGTCAGCCCCGACAAGCGCCGCCAGATTGTGGCGGTGGCGAATGAGCTGAACTACCACCCCAACGCGATCGCGCGCAGCTTGCAGGGCCAGCGCACCAACACCGTCGCGTATGTCGCCGATGTCAGCAATCGGCCTGCGGCCGACCTGCTGTTCAAGGATTTTATCACGGTTCTGGCCGAGCGCTGCGCGCGCTTCAACCTCGACCTGCTGATCCACCCGGCGACCAACGGCGCGGCCAACCTGGCCGACCTGGCGCGGCTGCTGCGCTCGGGGCGCGCCGATGGCTTGATCCTCGCCGACACGCGCCAGCACGACCAGCGGCTGAAGCTGCTGGCCGAGCAGAACCTGAGCTTTATCGCCTTTGGCCGCAGTGCCGTCGACGTGCCTTACGCCTATGTCGACGTCGACGGCGAGCTGGGCATCTATACCGCCACGCGCCACCTGATCGAGCGCGGGCATCGCCGGATCGCGTTTTTGGGCATGCCGCTCGATTACTCGTACGCGCTGCACCGCCGCGACGGCTACCTGCGAGCCATGCGCGAGTTCGCCCTGCCGGTCGACCCGCAGCACTTCACTGTGGCGCTCACCAACGAGAGCGAAGCGCGCCTGACCATGGAGCGCCTGCTGGCGCTGCCCGAGCCGCCAACCGCGTTTGTGGCCGCCAGCGATATGCTGGCGATTTACGCAATGAGCGTGGCCATGAACCACGGGCTGCTGGCCGGCCGCGACTATGCGATCACCGGCTTCGACGACCTGCCGCTTGCGGCGCATACCGCCCCGCCGCTCACAACTATGCAGCAGCCGTTCGACCAGGTGTGCGACGAGTTGATTGCGATGTTTCTGCGCGTGCTCGGCAACGAGCCAGGGCCGCGCCAGGTGCTGCTGCCGCCACAGCTGATCGTGCGGGCGACAGCCTGACCATAACCTGCGTCGTGGGTGGCGTCTCTGATTACGTCACCCATATTTCTGGCCTCGGAGCGCAAACGTTTACGTTCATACCATTTCGCAGCAGAAGCTGTGCAGCGGCGAGCGATACCATGATGCAGATTGCGCAACATAGCTTGCAATTTGGCCCGCACCGCGTGGCGGGCGGCGAGGGCGCCAGGGAAGCGATTCCGTACTTCCTGGCTGGCCGCAAGCTGTACTATGTCGGCCTGGTCGGCGGCGGCATCCAGCCGATCGGCGCCGAGCACCTGGCTGGCGAGATGGGTGGCATCTGGGCGCACCCGGTCAAGGTGGCCGATGGCCTGACGCTGCAGGTGGCCGAGCCCGGCGAAGAGCCACCTGCGCCCTCGGCCGTGACGCTGACCGAGGCGCTTTCGCATGTCGAGTGGCGCTATAGCCAGGCCGACCTGGCGGTGCGCCGGCGCGACTTCGTGGCCGAGGAGCATGCCGCGTTTGTGTCGCTGCTGGCGCTGCGCAACGATGGCACGCGCCCGCGCGCCGGCGAGCTGCGGCTTTCGATATGGCTGAAGTTTCTGGGCTGCTGGTTTGGCGGCCTGAGTGTCGGCGGCGGCGAGTACTGGCTCGATGGCTCGGCCGTGCTGGGCTACGATCGGCTGTGGCAGGGCCGCTGGGGCGTGGCCTTTGGCGCCGGCATTGCGCCCACCCACTGCGAGTTTGCCCCGCACGGCCAGGGCCGCGTGGCGACGCTAGTGTACCCGTTCGCGCTGGCGCCGGGCGAGCAGGCCGCGTGGGAATTTCTGCTGGTCGCCGACCACGAGCGCGGCCACGAGGGCGCGCGGCACCTGCTTGGCCAGCTGGCCGGCACCGGCGAGGCGCTGCTAGCCGACAAGATCGCGCGCTACGAGCACACCGCCTTCACTGGCGTGGCGCTGGCCACACCCGACCCGGCGGTTGACCGCGCGTTCGCGCTGGCGAAAGCCAACCTGCAGCTGCTCAGCGCCGACTATGCGCCGAACCTGCCGCCCTACTTCCTGGCTGGCATTCCCGAGTACCCGCAGCTGTTCGGCTGCGACACCGAGTACACCGTGCCGGGCGCCGCCGCCGCCGGTTTCGCCGACCTGTGCAAAAGCGCCCTGCTGGCGCTGGCCAACTACGGCGCGCGCGGCTGCGGGCGCATCCCCCACGAGATCACGACCAACGGCCGCGTGTTTCACCCCGGCAACACCCAGGAAACGCCGCAGTTCGCGCTGGCCTGCTGGGATTACTTCCGCTGGACTGGCGACGAGGCGCTTTTGCGGCTGGCCTACCCGCTGTGCAAGGAAGGCGTCGACGAGTACCTTCCGGCGCTGTGGGGGCCGTCGGGCGGCTTTTATCCGATCGGCGACGGGGTGGTCGAGCGCCAGGGCATGGGCTCGCGCAAGCTCGACAGCACCTGCTACCTGTTTGGCGCGCTGCGCGCGCTGCGCGACATGGCTGCGGTGCTGGGGCTGCAGGCCGACGCCGAGCGCTATGCCGGGCGTATGGCCGAGCTGGGCCAGCGCTTCGAGCAGGACTGGTGGCTCGAGGCCGAGGGCATGTACGCCGACTCGCTGCATACCGACTTGCAGCCGCAGCTCGACGGCCACTGGACGGTGGTGCTGCCGCTGCAGCTTGGGCTGGCCGATGAAGCCCGCGCGCGCCGCGCGCTCGAGCGGATCGCCCGCGAGTGGGTGAACGAGTGGGGGCTGGTGCATACCCGCGAGCGCGAGCAGCTGGTGTGGACACTTCCGACGGGTCTGCTGGCGCTGGCGGCCTTCCGCTACGAGCGTTCCGAGCTGGGGCTGCGGCTGCTGCTGAACATTGCCGAAACCACACTTCATGGCACGCTGGGTGCTTTCAAAGAATTGATCCCGATTGGTTTGTGTTTTGTGCAGCTATGGTCGGCTGGGCTATATGTACAGGGCGTTGTCGAGGGCCTGCTGGGCCTGCAGCCGCTGGCGCACCGCCACGAGCTGGCTGTCGCGCCGTGCCTACCGCACGGCTGGCCCTCGGCGCGGCTGGCCGAGCTGCGCATGGGCGCGCACACCCTGACGCTCGAAGTAGCACCGCAGGGCTTGCAGCTTGAGCACCACGATGGCGCTGAGGCGCTGCGGGTGCGCTACCGCGCGCCGGCGCCGCTGGCGGCGCTGGGCGGGCCGGCCGCGAGCGCGGCCAGCCTCAGCGACGCCCGCTGGATCACAATTGAGGTTCCGCCTGGCCAGGCGCTTGAGGTGGCCTGCACGGCCGACCGCGCCGACATTCGGCTCGGCGCGTTGCCACACTCGGAAAGGAGGTGATCGCAGCCGGCGCTCCGCGCGCCGGGCCTACCAGAAAACTCGCCGATGAGACAGACAGACTCCCGAAGAGGTTAGAGATTTATGGAAGTGCAAGGAGGCAAACAGATGGTGTCTCGCAAGCAGATCAGCACCGCGCTCCTGCTACTCGCGCTGATCGTTCCCATGCTGGCAGCCTGTGGCGGTGGCACCGCCGCGACGCCCACCAGCGCGCCGGCGGCTAACCCGACCGCCGCGCCCGCCGCTGAGGCTACCGCCGCGCCGGCTCCCACCGCCGCGCCCGAGCCGACAGCTGCGGCCGCCCCGACTGCTGCGGCCGAGCCGACCGCCGCTACCGCCTCGGGCGGCGCCATGGCCGGCGCGCCTAAGCTCGCCGTTGAAGACGGTGCCGAGCTGCGCGTCTCGAGCTGGGGCAACCCATCCGAACAGAAGGTCAACACCGACTCGTTCGCGCGCTTCAATGCAATGTACCCCAACGTCAAGATCAAGTACGAGCCGCAGCCCGACAACTTCCAGACCAAGATCAAGGCCGATTTCGCCGGCAGCACCGAGCCCGACGTGTTCTACCTCGACTCGTCGCTGATGACTGCGCTCGCGCCCAACGACCTGCTGCTGTCGCTCGACAGCGCCATGGCCGAGGGTGGCGTGAAGACCGGCGACTACGTCGGCGACCTGGTTACGCTGTTCCAGCAGAATGGCAAGACCTACGCGCTGCCGAAGGATCAGGGCTCGCTGGCGCTGTTCATCAACAACGACATCGCCCAGAAGGGCGGCGTCGACCCGGCCAGCCTGAAGACGTGGGACGACGTGACCGCCGCCGCCAAGAAGATGACCTCGGGCGAAGGGCCAGCCAAGATCTATGGCATGTGCTCGAACGCCGATAGCCAGCGCGGCACTGCCTTCATCCTGCAGACCGGCAACCCGATCATCGACAATGGCAAGGCCGTGTTCAACAAGGACGACGCGATCAAGGCGGTAGAGTGGTGGTATAGCTTCAAGAAGGACGGCACCGGCGAGCTGTTCAAAGAGCTTGGCGCTGGCTGGTGTGGCGAGGCCTTTGGGAAGGGCAAGGTTGGCATGGTCGTCGAGGGCGGCTGGATGCTGCCGTTCCTGGCCGACCCGAGCAATGGCGCGCAGAACGTGAAGTACACCGCCGTGCCGCTGCCCATCCCGCAGGGCGGCAAGCCGGCCACGCTGGTGTTCACCAACGGCTGGGCCGCCTCGGCGCGCACCAAGTACCCGAAGGCCGCCGCCGCGCTGGTGCTGTTCCTTACCAGCGCCGCGAACCAGAAGCCGATCCTCGAAACCGGCTTCGCGCTGCCGACGATCAAGAGCCTGCTGACCGACCCGTACTTCGAGAAAAACCCCAACGCCAAGGTACTGGCCGAGGCGCCGTCGTACGGCAAGGTGGCCGACCTGGTGTTTGGCGGGCCGGCCAAGAAGGACGACGTGCTCAAGCCGATCGGCGACGCGTTCGAGCAGATCTTCTCGGGCGGCGCCGATGTCAAGAGCGCGCTCGACCAGGGTGCTCAGGCGGCCGACCAGGTGCTGAGCCAGTAGGCACGCCGAGCAGGTAGATCCGGCACCACGCCGGTGTGGTGGTAGCGCTGGCGAGGCGCGGCCACCACACCGGTACACCAAGGAGGGTTTTCCATGGCCACCTCCACCACGGCCACCGGCGCCCGAACTGCGCGCCAGCGTACCCTGGCGCGCCAGGAGGCGTTTACGGCCTATGCTTTTATCGCGCCATACCTGATCATCGCGGGCATCTTCACCGTGGCGCTGCTGGTGTATGCGTTCTATATTAGCTTCACCGACCTCAAATCGCCGCTCTCGCGTACCTCCAACTTTGTGGGCCTGGCGAACTATATCAACGCTTTCAAGGACGCTGAGTTCCAGATCTCGCTGATCAATGTCTTCTGGTATTTTGTGATTGTCACAACATTCCAGACGATCGGCGCGATTATCGTCGCGATGCTGCTGAACAGCAAGCTGCGCGCCCAGCGGCTCTACCGCACGCTGTTCTACGCGCCCAGCGTGGCCTCGTCGGCAGTGATCTCGATGATCTTTCTGTGGCTGTACCTGCGCACCGGCTGGATCAACTACTTCCTGGGCACCGACGTAGCCTGGATCAACGATGCGCGCGGCCTGTTCCAGCTGCTGCTTTCGCCGTTCGGCGTGAAGATCAGCTCGACATTCCTCAAGGGGCCAAGCATCACCTGGATGGCGCTCATGGCTATGAATATCTTTACGACCATCCCATCGCTCATGGTGATCTTCCTGGCGGCGCTGCAAGACATCCCAAGCTACGTGTACGAGGCCGCCGAGATCGACGGCTCGACCGGGCTTCACGCGTTTTTCAATATCACCCTGCCGCTGCTGCGCCCGGTGATCACGCTGGTGATTGTGCTCGGCACGATCGGCACATTCCAGGTGTTCGACCAGGCGTTCATCATGACCAAGGGCGGCCCGCTTAAGTCGACGCTCACGCCGGTGCTGCTGATCTACACCAAAACACTGGGCGAGGGCACGTCGTCGAATGCGGCGCTGGCGGCGGCGATGGCGTTTATTCTGGCGCTGATTATCTTCTTCTTTACGTTCATCCAGCGCCGCTATATCGAGAGCTCGAGCGAGCGGTTCTAGCGTGCGTGTAAGGAAGGAGAACCCATATGGCTGTTTCGGTTGAGCAGCGCCCGCTGGCGGTGGCGTCGCCGCAGCGATCGCCTACGCAGACAGTCTCAGTCGCTTTGCGCTATATCCTGATCACCATCCTGGCGACGATTGTCTTTATGCCGTTCATCCTCTCGTTTCTCGGGACGTTCAAGAGCAACCCCGAGGTGACGGCCTACCCGCCGACGTTTTTGCCGCGCGAGTGGCACCCCGAGAACTGGGTGCAGACCTGGAGCGTCGAGATCAGCGGCGCCGGCAGGAATGTGTTCGCGCGCTGGTTCTTCAATAGCTTCTGGCTGGCCGTGCTGAACATGGCGACGCAGGTGTTTTTCTGCTCGCTCGCGGCCTACGCCTTCGCGCGCATGCGCTTCCCCGGCAAAGAGCTGATCTTCTCGTTTATCATCGCCAGCATGGCCATCCCCGGCGCGGTTACGCTGATCCCTGGCTATGTCTTTTTCGCGAAGCTCGGCTGGATCAACACCTACCTGCCGCTGATTGTGCCCAAGCTGGTGGTGCCGTTCGGCATCTTCATGCTCACGCAGTTCTTTAAGTCGATCCCGCGCGAGCTTGAGGAGGCGGCGTATATGGATGGCGCCAGCCGCTTCCGTACCTACTGGAATGTGGCGATGCCGCTCTCGCGCCCCGCGCTGATTACACTGGCGATCATCCAGTTCCAGGGCTCGTGGAACGATTTCCTTGGCCCGTTGCTGTACCTGCGCGATGCCAAGCTGCTGACGCTCACCGTCGGCCTGAACTTCTTCAAGACGCAGTACGCGGTCGAGTGGAACAAGATCCTGGTCGGCTCGATGTTCAACGCCATCCCGATCCTGATCATCTTCTTTATCTTCAATAAGTATTACATGGAAGGCGCAAGCTATAGCGGCCTGGCCGGGCAGTAAGACGGGTTCTGTCTCCTGGACGTAACTATGGGATATCAAGCGGCAATTTTCGACATCGACGGCGTGCTGGTCGATTCGCCCCACGAGCTGGCCTGGCGCGAGGCGCTGGCGCGGCTGATGGCCGGGCCTTGGGCTGGCCAGGCCGGCGCCACCAGCTACACGCCCGAGCGCTTCACGAGCGCGGTGTATCAGGCATATGTGTCGGGTAAGCCGCGCGAGGCCGGCGCGAGCGCCGCGCTGGCGTACTTCGGCATCGCCGACCCCGACGGGCGCCGGCTGCGCGAGTACTGCGATACCAAGCAGGCGCTGCTGCTTGCGCTGATCGAGCGCGGCGCATTCACCGCGTTCGACGACGGCATTCGCCTGCTGCTGCGCCTGCGCGCCGCTGGTGCGCGCGTGGTGGCGGCGTCGTCGTCGAAGAATGCCGATCTGTTCCTGCGGCGCGTGTCGCTTGAGCGCTTCGGCGATGCGTTTACACTGCCACCCGGCGCGACGCTGCTCGACATGTTCGACGCGAATGTGAATGGGCACGCGGTGCCGCGCGGCAAACCTGATCCGGCGCTGTTTCTGCTGGCGGCTGCGGCGGTAGGCGCGCTGCCTGCCGCCTGCGTGGTGGTCGAAGATGCGCCGGCGGGCGTGCAGGCGGCCAAGGCCGGCGGCATGGCCTGCGTGGGCGTGGCGCGCCGCGGCGATGCCGCCGAGCTGCGCGCCGCCGGCGCCGATTGGGTCGTGGCCGACCTCGACGCGCTGCCGCTGGCCGAGCTGGCCTAGGCGATTGACAATCCGATGGGCGCAGTGTACATTCAACCCACTTTCATGCCAGCAGAGGAGGCCCGAGATGCGGACACACTCGCCTATCTGGATGCGCCGCGCCGCCCTGGTGGCCGTTGTGGTGCTGGCCGCCTCGTGCGTTGCGGCTAGCATGGCGAGCGCGCGCATGGCCTCGGCCACGGTGCGCGCCGACGCGCTGCGGCAGGCGCACCGTAGCTGGGATAGCCGGCCGTTCGTGCGCTACCGCATGGTGCTGCAGGCGCCTTCGTGGTGCCGTATGGACATGGAGATCAGCAACGAGCAGATCGCGAAGGTGTACGAGAACTCGTGCCCCGGCGCGCCCAAAACCGTGAGCGACCTGTTCGATTTTGTGCGCCAGCTCGACAGCCACCCCGACACGGTGTACTGCGCCGCCGATGGCTGCGAGTGCGTCGAGCAGCGCTTTGTGCTGGCCGAGTACGACGCGCAGTTTGGCTTCCCGCGCGTGATCCGCGCGCGGCGCCAGCGCACCGCGAACCTCGATGGCCTGTGGGCCTACATGCTGGCGCGTGGCCTGCCAAATTGCCTCACGCCGCGCGATACCGAGGTTGTGCGCGTGCTGTCGTTTCAGCCGCTTTCGTAGGGCGCAACCCTGCATTATTCTGGGAACGTGAGTCGTGAACGCGCGCTGTGCTCACGGTTCACGTTTCGTGTTTCTATAGGAGCTAGCGCTATGAGCGAGCAAGGAGGACTGCTCACATTCTCGCCCGTCGGCGAATCGGGCTGGGTGATCGAGGTATTGGGGTACGACCCGGCGCTCGAGCCGACGATCGAGGCGGTGTTCGCGCTGGTGAATGGCTACAGCGGCACGCGCGCGGCGCTGGAAGAAGGCTGCCGCGCCGCCCGGCCGGCTACGTTTGTGGCTGGGGTGTTCAATACGCCCACCCACCCGCAGGCGGCGGAGCTTGAGGCGCCTATCCCCGAGCTGGTCGTGGCGCCCGATTGGTCGCGCCTGCGGATCTTTGTCGAGGGCGACGAGCTGACGCTCGACCGCGCCGAGCTGCTGAGCCAGCGGCGCGTGCTCGATATGCGCCAGGGCGTGCTGATCCGCGAGTGGCGCGTCCGCGACGCGGCTGGGCGCGTTACCAGCCTGCGCAGCCTGCGCTTCGCCTCGCTCAACGACCGGCACGCGCTGGTGCAGCTGCTCATGCTGATGCCCGAGAATTACAGCGGCCGCCTCGCGCTCGAAAGCCTGGTCGATGGCCGGGTTGCCAACGAGAATAATACTGTGCACCTTGCCCCGGCCGAGGTGCGCGCCGGCGCGGCCGATCAGCTGCTGGCGATGCGCACGCTGCAGTCGGGCTACCTGCTGGCGTTCGCCGCCCACGCCGACCTGCGCGACGCCGACGGCCGGGCGATCGACGGCGCGCCGCTGCTCGAAGAGCGCGTGGTTGGCATGCGCTGGGAAGTCCAGGCCGAGGCCGGCCGCATGCTCGAGCTGCGCAAGCTGGTGGCCTGCGTCACCTCGCGCGATACCGCCGACCCCATCGCAGAGGCCCAGCTGCGGCTCGCGCGGCTGGTGCAGTCTGGCGGCGGCGCGCTGCTGGCGGCCCAGGCCGGCGCGTGGGCCGCGCGCTGGGCCGCCACCGACATCCAGATCGCCGGCGACCCAGCCACCCAGCGCCAGGTGCGCTTCGCGCTCTACCACCTGATCGGCGCGGCCCACCCCGACGAGCGCGCCTCGATCGGCGCGCGCGCGCTCACCGGCGAGCGCTACCGCGGCCACGTGTTCTGGGATACCGAGACGTTCGTGTGGCCGTTTTACCTGTTCACCGACCCGCCCACCGCCCGCGCGCTGCTGATGTATCGCTACCACACGCTCGCCGGCGCGCGCAACAAAGCCCGCGACTTAGGCTACCGCGGCGCGCTGTTCGCCTGGGAGTCGACCGACACCGGCGAGGAGACTACGCCGCCGTTTATCAATGTGCCCGGCCTGGGCCGCCAGGCCATCCTCACCGGCGTCGAAGAGCACCACCTTGCCGCCGATATCGCCTACGCGGTCGAGCAGTATCGCCAGGCGAGCGGCGACGAGCAGTTCTTCCGCGAGTACGGCGCCGAGATGCTGCTCGACATTGCGCGCTTCTGGGCCAGCCGCGCTACCCGCGGCGCCGACGGCCGCTACCATATCCTCAAGGTGATCGGCCCCGACGAGTACCACGACTCGGTCGACGACAACGCCTACACCAATGTCATGGCACAGTGGACGCTGCGCCGTGGCCTGGATGCCGCCGCCACGCTGGCGCGCGACGATCCCCCGCGCTGGGCCGCGCTGCGCGCCAGGCTCGGCATTGCCGACGACGAGCTGGCATTGTGGCGCGCGGTGGCCGACGGTCTCGTCGACGGTTTCGACGCGGCGACCGGCCTGTTCGAGCAGTTTGCGGGCTACTTCCGGCTGGGCGAAGTCGATCTGCGCGACCACGACACTGCCGTGCAGACGCTCGACGTGAAGCTCGGCTGGGATACCCTGCAGACGCTCCAGGCGCTCAAGCAGGCCGACGTGGTGATGCTGCTGTTCCTGCTGTGGGATACCTTCGCCCCCGAGGTGCGCGCGGCCAACTTCCGCTTCTACGAGCCGCGCACCACCCACGATAGCTCGCTCAGCCCGAGCTTCCACGCGCTGGTGGCAGCGCGCCTGGGCGACTTGCCGATGGCCGAGCGCTACCTGCGCCAGGCCGCGCGGATCGACCTCGACTTCACGCGCAAGGGCTGGGCCGGCGCCAGCGGCGGCGTGCATATCGCGGCCCAGGGCGGTATCTGGCAGGCGCTGGCGTTCGGCTTCCTCGGTATGCGCCCCAGCGACGAGGGGCTGCGCTTCGAGCCACATATTCCGTCAGCGTGGCGCGAGCTGCGCATGCCCATCCAGTGGCGTGGCCGGCAGCTGCGCGTGGCCGTGCGCCCCGGCTCGCCCGGCTCGCCCGGCTCGCCCGGCTCGATCGAGGTGCTGGTCGAATCCGGCGCGCCGCTGGCGCTCGCGGTCGGCGATGGCCCTTGGCAGACGGTGGCGCCTGGCGCGAAGCTGGGGCCGCTGCCGTATGCCTAGCAACGGGCGGCGTACCTTATTCGGCTGAATACGTGCTGTATGGTGGGGGTTTGGGGGCGGCTTCGCCGCCCCCGAATTTCTTTTTGTGTTGCACTGCGTGGCGAAGCCACGCAGTGCAACACAATCTATAGAGCAATCCTATTATGAGACCGATAGGATTGCTATACGTGATCAAGCGAAGAGCGTAGAAGCCCTACATAATTGTAACTTGCCCATGTACAGTATAGACAACCAAGCGCCTGCAAATCGACCCGCGCCCGGGGGCGGCCCGACGCCATGACGCGTTGCGTAGAGCGGTGAAGTGGTCTATAATCGCACGCTGACCGCCTGAACTGTGAAAGGGAGACCCCATGAAGCTAGACGCCGCCGTCGCCGTCGATGCAGCTCATCTACGCGATGTGGCTGCCACGGCGCGCGCCGCCGAAGAGCTCGGCTTCGCCGGCCTGTGGGCAGCTGAGACGCAGCACAATGGCTTCTTTCCGCTGGTGCTGGCCGCCGAGCACACCAGCCGTGTCGAGCTTGGCACCGCCGTGGCGATCGCCTTCCCGCGCAGCCCCATGGTGATGGCTCAAAACGCCTGGGATCTGCAGGCGCTCTCGGGCGGGCGCTTCCTGCTTGGCCTTGGCACCCAGGTGAAGGCGCATATCGAGCGCCGCTACGGCATGGCCTGGGACGCGCCGGTGGCGCGGCTGCGCGATTATATCGGCGCGCTGCGCGCAATCTGGCACAGCTGGCAGACTGGCGAAAAGCTCGATTATCACGGCCAGTTCTACCAGCACACGCTCATGACGCCGTTTTTCAACCCTGGGCCGATCGCCAACCCGCATATTCCAATCTATATCGCTGGCGTGAACGAAGGCCTGGCCCGCCTGGCAGGCGAGACGTGCGAGGGCTTTCATGTTCACCCGTTCCATAGCGTCGCCTATATCAACCAGGTGGTGCGCCCGCAGGTGGTCGCCGGCGCGTCGCGTGCCGGCCGCGCCCCCGGCGATGTAGCGCTGGTCAGCAGCGTGTTCGCGATCACTGGTCGCAACGCAGCCGAGATCGAGGCTGCGCGCGACGCCGCCCGCGAGCAGATCGCGTTCTATGCCTCGACGCCAACCTACCGCGTGGTGCTGGCATGCCACGGCTGGGAAGATATCGGCGAGCAGCTCTCGCGCCTCGCCGCCATGAAGCGCTGGAGCCAGATGAGCGCGCTTGTGGGCGACGAAATGCTCGAGGTGTTTACCGTGCAGGCTCCGCCCGATCGCATCGGCGCTGCGCTGCGCGCGCGCTACACCGGCGTGCTCGACCGGGTGTTTTGCTATATGCCCTACACGCCTGGCCCGCTCGACGAGCTGTGGCGCGCCATGATCGCCGCGGTGCACGCATAAGCCTGGCCCAGCCGCACGCGCATATCGGCGACGAGTAAGTTCCAGGAAAGCGGAAACGGCTGCCATCACGGCAGCCGTCGCAGAGGGGCGATGGTGAGGTCAAACCAGCGCAATCGTGCCCAGTAGCGCTGCTGGTGCCCATCGCAACACCAGTACGTTTTTAGGATCTAAATTAGCAAGAAGCGTGCCACGGCTTGATCGCGCACCGCCGCTCAACCCGCGAGAATCTTTGCACGCGATCACGGCCTATGCTACAATACAGCGCCTCCCGATGACATATAGGCGCCCCATACAGGTGAAAGCGATGCTTTGCCGTTGGGAACGCATGTGGTTATACCGAAACTACGCCGCCGCTGCCACGCCGGCATGCTGGCGTGGGCAGTATTATGCGTTGGGCCGGGTATGCGGCCCGCGGGCGGCGATTGGTCAGTCGAATGAAAGGAGAACGACGCATTGATGCTCGGCCGGGCGCTGCCGCCCAATGATGCTATGTTGTACGATCGTGCTGGTCGTTTCGATGTTGAAGGAGTGCTTGTATGGGTCAGCTAAACCAATCGCAGCTTTACGCTGTGCTGGTGGTGCTTGGGATCGCCATCCTCAGCCTGGTGTATACCTTTTTTCTGCGCTCGCAGATCCTCTCGCAGGATAAGGGCACGGCGCGCATGCAAGAGGTGTGGGGCTTTATCAAGGCCGGGGCAAATGCCTACCTGGGCCGGCAGTTCCGCACGATCGTCATTCTGATCGGCGTGCTGACGCTGGTGATGGCCGCCAGCGTGTTTGTGGTGCCTCCCACGGCCGAGGCTAACGAGATGTTTGGCGCCAATGCCACCACCTACGTGGCGATCGGCCGCGCGATTGCCTTCCTGATGGGCTCGCTGTTCTCGTACTCGGTGGGCTTCATCGGCATGAACGTGGCCGTCGAGGGCAACGTGCGCGTGGCCGCGGCCTCGCGCAAGGGCTACAACCCGGCCATGCAGATCGCGTATAAGTCGGGCTCGGTCACTGGTATGCTGTGCGTCGGCCTGGGCCTGCTTGGCGGTACGCTGATCTTCTTGGTGTTCGGCATGGCCGCCCCCGACGCGCTGCTGGGCTTCGGCTTTGGCGGCTCGCTGATCGCGCTGTTTATGCGCGTGGGCGGCGGTATTTACACCAAGGCCGCCGATGTCGGTGCCGACTTGGTCGGCAAGGTCGAGGCCGGCATCCCCGAGGACGACCCGCGCAACGCGGCAGTTATCGCCGACCTTGTCGGCGATAACGTCGGCGACTGCGCCGGCATGGCCGCCGACGTGTTCGAGAGCTTTGAGGTTACGCTGGTGTCGGCGATGATCCTGGGCATCGTGCTCGGGGCCGCCTCGGCATCGCCCAACGTGCCCGGCTCGGCGCTGCGCTTTGTGGTCTTCGCACTGCTGCTCCGCGGCATCGGCGTGATCGCGTCGATCATCGGTAACCAGTTCGTGCGCACCGACGAGCGCCGCCGCAACGCGATGGCTGCTATGAACAAGGGCTACTATATCGCCGCCGCCATTGCGGTGCTCGGCTTTATAGCGATCACACCCTTCTTCATGACCGACCCGACCACCGGGCAGGTCGATTGGCGGCCGTTCCTGGCCACGCTCTCGGGTATCATCCTGGCCATCGTGCTCGACAAGCTCACCGAGTACTTCACCTCGACGCACTACTCGCCGGTGAAGGAAACCAGCAGCGCCTCGCAGACTGGCGCGGCCACCAACATCCTCTCGGGCCTGTCGCTGGGCATGGAGTCGAGCGTGTGGGCGATCATTGTGATCGGCCTGTCGATCCTGGCCTCGGTGCTGATCTTCAGCGGCTACTCCAGCAACGCGACGATCCAGTTCGCCTCGGTGCTGTACGGCGTGTCGCTTACCGGCATCGGCATGCTCTCGCTCACCGGCAATACGATCTCGATGGACTCGTTCGGCCCGATCTCCGATAACGCCAATGGCATCGGCGAGATGGCCGGGCTCGATAAGAACGCCCGCAACGTGATGGACGACCTCGACGCGGTCGGCAACACCACCAAGGCCGTCACCAAGGGCATCGCGATTGGCTCGGCGGTGATCGCCGCCGTGGCACTGTTTGGCTCGTTCCTCACCGATACCGGTAAGGTGCAGCAGCAGCTTGGCCAGACGCCGCTCTCGGGTATCGATGTGGCCTCGCCGCTGGTGTTCATTGGCCTGCTGGTCGGCGGCGCGGTGCCGTTCCTGTTCTCGTCGCTGACGATCCGCGCGGTGTCGCGCGCGGCTTCGCAGATTGTGAACGAGGTGCGGCGCCAGTTCAAGATCCCCGGCTTGATGGAGGGGAAGGTGCTGCCCGACTACGCCCGCGCCGTCAGCATCTCGACCTCGGCGGCCCAGAAGGAGCTGGTCAGCCTCGGCGTGATCGCGGTGATGGTGCCGGTGCTTGTCGGCTTCCTGCTGGGCGTCGAGGCGCTCGGCGGCTTCCTGGCCGGCATCATCCTCTCGGGCCAGCTGATGGCCGTGTTCCAGTCGAACGCTGGCGGTGCCTGGGATAACGCCAAGAAGTACATCGAGGAAGGCAACTACGGCGGCAAGCACTCCGAGCCGCATAAGGCCGCCGTCGTCGGCGACACCGTCGGCGACCCGCTGAAGGACACCGCTGGCCCGGCGCTTAACCCGATGATCAAGGTGATCAACCTCGTGGCGGTGATCATCGCGCCGATCGTGGTCACCGTGCGCGTGCCAGGCCAGTCGATCGGCATCGGCGTGATTGTGGCGATGCTGCTGTGCCTCGCGGCGCTAGTCTGGGCGATCTGGCAGAGCAAGCGCGAAGGCGAGTCTGTGGCTGTTGAGCCAAGCTCGCCGGTGCCGAGCGCCAAGAAAGCCTAGCTGCTGAAAGCCTGCGTAGGAACAAGAGTGCGAGGGGCAATGCCCCTCGCACTCTTGTTGCCTGACGTCGTGGCCACATTCGTGGCCACGACCCGCCAGAAACACTGCCGCCAACAGAAAAGCGACGGGCCGCAATTGCGGCCCGTCGCTTTCGACTCTCGAACTGGCAAGGAGCTACCAGCGGCTCGAGCGGCGCTGCTGCTGGAAGCAGTCGTCGCAGTAGACAGGCTTGTCGCCGCGCGGCAGGAACGGCACTTTGGCCTCCTTGCCGCAGTTGGCGCAGGTGACGGTGTGCATCTCGCGCTCGCCGCCGAAGCTGGCGCGACCGCCACCACCGCCACCGCCGCCGCCACGCCGGCTGCTGTAGCCGCCGCCGCCGCCGCCGTAGCTGTCCCGGTCGCTGTAGCCGCCGCCGCCGTAGCTGTCCCGATCGCCGTAGCCGCCGCTGCTTCGGCCACCGCCCTGCTTGCGCGCCTGACGGCAGGAGGGGCAGCGCGAAGGCTCGTTGGTGAAGCCTTTCTGCGCGTAGAACTCTTGCTCCCCTGCCGTGAACACGAACTGCGTGCCACAATCCCGGCACGTTAACGTTTTGTCAGCGTAGCTCATCGCTCGCCATGCTCCTTTGGATCGGCTACGATCCACTCCTGAAACCAGTTGCCGAACGGGGGTTTGGGTTACGACAAGCTCTCGGGACTGCGCTTGCAGCGGGCAAAGCATCCGGGGCACTTCGCGGGGACCAAACCTTGCCAGCCACTATATCATATGTTTTATTACAATTCAAGGGTCAGATCGCAACCGTGGGAGAAAATCTCACTACTCTTGTAAAGAGTTTTGCTCTTTTAACCAGGCAGCCAGCGCCCGATCGCCGCCGCGAGGTGTGCCGTGTAGCCTGGCAGCAGCGGAATAGCGCCCACTCCGCTAGAGTACTCTTCGGGCAGGCCTGCGCCAGGGTAGAGCAGCAGCGCTGTAAGGCTGGCGCGCCGGCCCTCACGGCCAATCGCGCCGAGGTACGTGTACGCGTCGGCTAGCGCGTCCTGCGGCACGCGCTGGCCATCGGCCTCGACCCGGTACTTGGCGTCGAGGATGATCGCCTGCGGTGGCTGGCCGGCAGCGCGCAGCTCGATCGCCAGGTCGGGCACGTGGGTGTAGCGGTCGAGCGAGCCCAAGCCAGCAGCACCAGGCGCTTGGCGCCGGGCGCCGCCGGCCTCTGCCGCATCCTCAGCTCTCGCTTCTCCTCGTGCTGGGCGATAGCGTGGCTGGTAGCGCAGCGTGATCGTCCACTCGCCACGTGTAACCTCGAGCAGCGGCGCGCGCTCGCTCAGCGCGACGACGTGCTCGAGCGCGTCGTCGCGCGGCTGGCGCACCTCAATCAGGTGTTGGGCGCGCAGCTCGCCGCCAAGCGTCAGCAGCGCTTCGGCCACCTGGATGGCGCACCAGCTTTCGTACAGCCGCGGCAGGTCGGCGATCGGCGTGGCGAACAGCGGGCTATCGAAGGCGAACTGCGGCTGCTGGCGCAGCGCCTGCCACATGCGGTATACCTCGCGATAGTGCGCGTCGCGCTGCAGCAGCGGGGTGGCGCCGCGAAAGGCCAGCAGCGCGTGCACCTCGGCCAGAAATGGCAGCGCCTGTAGCTCGCGCAGTGTGGCGCTAGCTTCGGCGCAGCCGGCCACAATCTGCTCGGCGCGCGCGCGGCGCGCCATCGCGAGGTCGGCGGCGGGCGCGCTGGCCGCCAGGCGCGCGGCCTCGCGCGTGGCCAGCGTGCCGACAAAGCGCGCCCGCCGCGCCAGCAGCACCAGCAGGTGCTTGAGCAGCCTGTGCTCGTAGGTGTCGGCGCTGGGTTGGCCGGCGCGCCCTGCAACTTCGCGCGGCAGCACACCGCCGCCAGGCCGCAACGCTGCCTGAAGCTCGGCCGCAACCTCGGGTGGCGCCGGGTCGAACTCGCCGCGTGCCAGCCCGGCCAGCGCCGCCGCGCTAATCTCTGCGGCGGTGCCCAGCGGCTCGCGCGTGGCTACGTCGCGCAGCTGCTCGCGCGGCTGCGCGGCGATGCGACGTACTGCCCGCGCAAACACGCCGAGCCGGTCTTCGAGCAGCGCATAATACTCTTCGGTCGGGCTGAGATTCCAGGGTGCGCCGCGTTCGAGCGCGGCGCCTTCGGCGCTGGCGCCGCCCAGCGCCACCACCAGCCGGTAGGCCACCCGTTGCAGGTCGTCGATCAGCGCCTCGTAGCGCGCCTGGTCGATCTTGCGCGCCATCACGCGCAACGCCAGGTCGCGCCGGGCCGTGCCCGAGCTCTCGTCGATCGCCAGCTCGACACGGTGCAGGCCCACTGCCGTGCCTGGGTTCCAGCGCCAGCGCCAGGTGGCCTCGCCAGGGCGCAGAAATGGCTCGAGCACGATGCCGTCGATGCGCAGCACTAGGCGCGCGCCCGGGGCTGCGCTGCATACGAACTCGGCCGGCTGGTGCTCGGCCAGCGCGGGAAGCTCGGCTGTGGCGGCGGGGCTGACATCGATCTCGATCATAGCGGAAGCAGATCTGGCTGCACGTGCGAACGCGGCCGAATTCTACCACGTTTTATGAATCGGTCGAGGGCGGCGGCGTCGGCAGCGGGTCGTTGGTGTCTGTCACCTGGTCTTTGCGTACCCAGCCGATCATGCGCCACTCGCCTCGCACAAACCCTTGGTACCAGCCATTGCGCTCGGCGAATACGAAGAAGCGGCCGCGCGCGTCGAGGTGCTTGAGCACCTTGGCAGTGTCGTTTGGCGCGGCGCGCACATCGGCGCCAGCCACGTCGAGCGCGCGCTGGGTCTTGTACTCTGGCGGCAGGAGCGCTGCGCCGTCGCTCGGGTCGCGCGTGTTCAGGTAGCGCACAATGCCGTTGGCAATCCCCACCGCCGCGCGGTCGGCCTGGCCAATAAACAGCGCTCGGTCGGCGGCGTTGGTGAGAAAGCCCATCTCAATGATGATCGCCGGGGTGGTGCGGGCGATCGAGTGCTCGTGGCGGCGGTAGTTGAAGGCGTAGTAGCCGCGCATATTGATGGTGATTGCGCCGTCTTCGGGCAGGCCGGTGGCGGCGCCATACTCGGCCTCCACGCTCTCGAGCAGCAGCTGCGAGGCGCGCGAAGTACGCCAGGGCGTCGCGAGTTTGAAGCCACGCGCGCCGGCATTGGCCGAGCCATCGGCATGGATCGACACAAACACGTCGGCGTCGTAGCTGGATGGAATGGTAGCTGGCAGCAGGTCGACGGCCAGGCCATGGCTGGTGAGCAGCGCGGCGACACGCTGCGCGACGTCGAGGTTCACATCGGCCTCGGCATAGCCAGCGGCGTGTGCGCCCGACGAAGTGCGCAGGCGCGCTAGCTCGTCGGGTAGCTCGCTCGCTTTCCAGTGGCCTGCCTGGATGCCAACGCGCGCTACGCTGCCGGCCGGGCGCGGTGATGGTGTGGGAATGGCGCTCGGCGTGGCGGTCGGTGGGACGGGCGTATTCGTAGGTACAGCTGTGGTAGTCGGCGATGGCGGCCGGGCGGTGTTCGTGGGCAGCATGCTGGCCGTGGGTGTATCGGTGTCGCGGGCGGCAGCCAGCGCCACAGCGGTCGGCGGCAGCGGCGGCGCAGCGGCGGGCGCCGGTGCATAGAAGGCGAACAGCCCCGCGCCAACCAGCGCTGCGAGCATTCCGAACAGCAAACGTTTGTGGAATAGCCGTGCGGCCACTGGGTACCCCTGCGGATGCTGTGAACGGCGAATGGTGAATGGCGGCAGTATAGCATAGCTGCCCGGCGCCGAGAACCTCGCGAGATGAGAGGTATATGAGTGTGTGCGGCGTGAGGCCTTAGCCTGCATACTACTTTCTCACGGACGCTGAGCGCCGCTCATACCCGTATCTTTATGCTCACCTCCTGCGCTTTATGATCAGATTAATAACAATTTCGAATACAAACTGTAGTAAATCTTCGATATATGAACAAAATTTATTCCAAATAGACCATTATATTATTTTTTTGCTACACAAAAATCATTGACCGCAAAACTCCGCTTTGCTATCATCTCAATACGTGCGCCGTCGCTGCAAACCGTTTAAATAGGCAAGGATCCACGCATGATACGCCTCATTATCCTACGTGTGTTCGAGAGCTACTTTCGCCACCGCTGGCTGAATCTCCTCCCCGTTCTTATGATGATCGTCGCTGCGGGCGGCTATATTAGTCTCTCCAAGCCCGAGTTTGCGTCGCGCGGAACGCTGTATGTTCAAAAGTCGTCGCTTCTCTCGTCGCTTACCCAGATCCAGAACGATGGTATCTCCTGGAGCACGCCTACCCAGATCGCGCTGAATGAGCTTTCCGAGCTACTTCAGACCGATGCATTTATTCGCTCGGCAATCAAGAAGACCGATCTGGAAGCGAAGATGTCCGGCGACCCGAGCGACGTTACCGCGACCATGGACGATTTCCGCACCGCGATCCAGGTGCAGATGGTTGGCGACAATCTGATAGAGATCAGCGCGCTCAACCGCGACCCTGTGCTGGCTCAGCAGCTAGCCCAGGCCACAATCGACGCCTACACTCAATGGAAGCTTAACGGCGATCAGCAGGAAAGCGCGGTCGCGCAGTCGTTTTTCGCTCAGGTCATCCCGCCCTACCAGCAGGAGCTGCAAAAAAACCGCGACGACCTCAAGGTGTTCTTGCAGACGCATCCGCAGCCGCTGCGCGGCGAGCGCCCGCCTGAGGAGCAGGTGCAGCTCTCGCAGCTCCAGTCGGCGATCAACTCGGCTTCCACTCGCCTCGAAAATGCGCTCGAGAAAGAAGAAAGCGCGCGCCTGGCTCAGTCGCAGGCCGAAAGCAATGTGCGCCAGAACTACCTCCTGATCGATGCGCCAATCGTGCCGCTCAAGCCCGAGCGCAGCTTGAGAACAATGGCGCTCAGCGCGGCGATCTTTGTGGTTGCCGGCATTGTGCTGAGCATTGTCGGCGTGATCGGTGGCGCGCTGCTCGACCGCAGCTTCCGCTTCGCTATCGATGTTCGTAATGGCCTTGACCTGCCCGTGCTTGCGCTGGTTCCCAATGTCGGGCGCTTGCCTGCTGTGCTGCCGGTGGCTCAGGGTATGCTCGCCAGCCTGAGCCAGGCGGCGAGCGCGCCGGCCGCGCAAACCCAACAACACGACGATACGCTTGCTGTTGGGCTGCACGATCAAGCGGTCGCCTGAAATTGTGCCAGGCACGCCAGTTACTCGCCGAGCAGAATAGAGCCATGATATGCGTAGTAATGCAACGACTGTCGTTAAAAATGCCACAGTGCTGATGGCCTCGCAGCTTATTACCTGGGCGCTAACGTTGGTGCTCACCGTCGTACTCGCGCGTTACCTTGGGGCCACACTTGTTGGCGAATATACGCTGGCATCGTCGCTCTGGACGATCATGGGCGTGTTCATCAACTTTGGCATGGACACGCTGCTGATCAAGCAGATTGCCCGATCGCCTGAGCAGCTGCCCGAGCTGCTGGGCACCACCATGATCGCGCGCACGGCGCTGTTCCTGCTGAGCTGCGGCGCTGTGGCGCTGTATGCCTACTTGGCCCATTTTTCGCCGACAACCCTGGTGCTCGTCGCGCTGCTGGGCGTCGCACAGCTGGTCACCCAGATCTACCTGGCCACTCAGGCGGCGCTCCAGGGCATCGAGCTGATGGAATATGTCTCGATCGCCGGGATCATTAGCCGTGTCGCTAATACCGCGCTGGGCATCGCCGTACTGCTGCTTGGGTACGGGGTGTATGGCATTGCGATCGTCACCATTGTTGCGATGCTGGTGGGCCTGGTGTTGCAGTATGGCGTATTGTGGCGGCGCTATCCTATCCGTATTGCCTTTAACCTCCAGCATATGTGGTCGATTATGCGCGCGGGGCTGCCATACCTGGCTTCCAGCCTTGGCCTTGTGGCCTATGGCCAGGTCGACGTGCTGGTGATCTCGTCGCTCATAAATACAACCCAGGTAGGCTGGTATGCTTCGGCGTCGCGCCTGTTCGGAACAACCATGTTCCTTCCGGTGATCCTCACCACTGCAGCTTTCCCAAGCCTAACGCGCGCCTACGCCAACGCCTCGGACTCGGTGTCGCGCATTATTCAAAAAAGCTTCGATCTCATGCTGGTGCTCAGCGTGCCGCTTGGCCTGGGGCTGTTCGTCTTGGCCGATCCGCTGGTGGTGCTGCTCTACGGCGCCGATTTTGCGCCAAGCGGCCCGGTGCTGGCGCTGATGGGGCTGGTGCTTATTCCCACCTACCAGAATATTTTGCTTGGCCAGTTTCTTACCTCTACCGATCGGCAGAATGTCTGGACGGTCGTGATTCTGGTCGCAACTGCCCTGACCGTACCGCTCGATATTGTTCTGGTACCTTGGTGCCAGCAGCAATGGAGCAATGGTGCTATTGCTGGCTCGCTGAGTTTCCTGATCACCGAGGTCGTTATGGCCGCCGTGGGTATCCGGCTGCTCCCCAAGGGCTCGCTCGGGCGCTCGAGCATCGGCGTAGGGCTGCGTGTTCTGGCGGCTGGTGTGGTCATGGCGGCCATCTCCTGGTGGCTGCGCGACATCTTCATCGTCGTTCCAATTGTGTGCGGGGCGATTGTCTATGGCGCGCTGATCTTGTTGCTACGCGTTGTACCGGCTGAAGATCTTCAGCTGTTAAAAGAAGTCAGCCTGAAAGCGCTGGGCCGCCTGCGCAGGCGTGGCGCGAATACTGTTCCAGCGGAAGGGGCAAAAACGCCATGATGCTATTGCGTCGAAAAAAACAGCCAGCCGCCGAGGACCACGAGCTACCGTTGCTCCTTCGCTCGGCCACCGGCGATCTGCTGCATATCTTTCCCGCCGAGGTGATTGGTAGCATTCGCCATCTGGAAAATACACTGATCTACAACCAGACACTGCCCAAGAGTCTCGCGCTGGTTGCCGCGTTCAGGGGCGAGGGCGTCACGTACACTGCACTGGCGCTGGCTACCACGCTCGCCAGCGACCTCCAAGCGCGCGTTTGCGTTGTCGAGCTGAACTGGTATGCGCCTGGCCTGCAGGCGCGCCTGTCCGAACCCGTCGTCGCGACGCCACTAGGCCGCCGCAAGAAGAAGCCGGCCGAACCAATCGAGCACTCTGGGTTTGTGGCGGGGCCGGGAATCGCCGGGGTGCTGACTCAAGCCTGCGCGCTCGACGATGCTCTCATCGCCACCGAGCTGCCAAATCTCATGCTTCTTCCCGCCGGTGTGTTGCCGGCCGAGCAGCGCCCTTCGATGGCTCGCAGTGAAGCGCTCAAGAACTGCCTGGCTCAGCTTGCCGAGCGCTTCGATCACCTCGTGCTCGATATCCCGGCCATCAGCGCGACTACCGATGCGATTGCGCTGGCATCGTTGAGCCAAGGCTGCTGCCTGGTGGTGCGTCAGGGCGTTACACCGGTTTCAAGTGTGCGTCGCGCGCTCGACTCACTCGTGCATCTGAATATGCTCGGAGTGGTGCTTAATCAGATCGGCTCCGATCTGCCACGCTGGATGAATCGCTTGGTGCCACAGGAGTAAATCAATGAAGCTGTTCATGGGGTTTATCGTAGCGACGTTCATCATGGCGACGGTTCTGCGGCGATATGAACTACGCATCAACCAGTGGATGGTCTTTGGCCTGGCTATTTGTCTTTCAATCGCTTACTTCTTCTTTAATCAGATTTAGGCTTCATACAGTGAGCGATACATTTCTCACATATTCTGGCCCGCTTAGCAGCACAGCTCAGGCTCGCCGTTCAGCAATGGCGTGGGGCCTGTGGCTGGCCGCTCTGCTTGGTTTCACTGCGCTCACCGCGCTGCTGATGATCCGTGGCACGCCAAGCTTCGCAGTAGTCGGCTGGGTCTGCTTTCTCGTGGGCATTGTCGCGGTGCTCTACGAGCCGCGCTATGGTGTCTACCAGCTGGTGGGCTTCGGGCTGGCGGGCGATATGCTTCTGACGCCGTGGTTCCCGTTCGTGAAGAATTTGTCCAGCGCCGAGTCGCTGCTGTACATTGGCCGAGCCACAAGCTTTAGCCCGGCCGAGATCTTCATTGGCCTCACATTCATCTCGTGGCTTGGGCGCGCCGCGATGCAGCGCAAGTTCAAAGGTTTTGGCGGCCCGTTGCTGTGGCCCGCGCTCGGGTTTACGTTCTTTGTGCTCTTCGGTTTGCTCTATGGCATTACACACCACGCCGATCGCAAGATTGCGCTCTGGGAGGTACGCTTTATCTTGTGCCTTCCGGCGATGCTGTTCCTTACCAGCAACCTGATCAAGACACGCCAGCAGCTCAATACGCTGATCTGGGTCGCCATGACGGCGCTGTTCTTCGATGCCTGCAATGGCGCGTGGTTTGTCGCCACTATATTGAAATATAACCTGCACTCGGTTGAGTCGATCGCCGAGCACTCTTTTTCGATCCACCTGAATACTGCCTTTGTGCTGGCTGCGAGTGTCTGGATGTTCCGCGGCTCGCGCGCTAAGCGCGTCATCCTGCCGCTCATGATGCCGATCATGCTGTTTAGCTACTTTGCTAACCAACGGCGCGCTTCGTTCATTACCTTGGCGCTCGCCCTGGCTCTGATGGCCTATGTGCTCTACTTTGTGCACCGCAAGGTTTTCTGGACGATCATGCCAATCGCTGTGGTGCTCGGCGCTGTGTATCTCGCGGCCTTCTGGAATAGCAGCGGCGGGATTGGCATGCCGGCGCGCGCCATCCGTTCGGTGATTGCGCCACAGCAGGGCGGCCGCGACGACTCGTCGAATGTGTATCGTGTGATCGAGAATACAAACGCTAAGTTCACTATTAAGTCACGGCCGCTCACCGGTATCGGCTTTGGTAATAAGTTTTTTATTGTTGCGAAGATGCCTGACATCAGCTTTTTCGAGTGGTGGGAATATATCACCCACAACTCGATCATGTGGATCTGGATGCAGATGGGCGCCGGCGGCTTTCTCGCGATGCTCATGCTGGTCGGTATGTCGATCGTTGTCGGCTCACGCGCCCTTTGGCGGATGCCCGGCGGCGATCTGAGCGCAATCACGCTTACCGCAACACTGTATATTGTCATGCACTTCGTGTACGCCTACGTCGATATGTCGTGGGAAGCTCAAAGCATGCTCTATGTCGGCACTATGATGGGCATCGTCAACTGCGTCGAGCGGCTTGCCGATACCCCGGTTCCGGCGCCGGCGAAGCGCTGGCCCTGGCAACCCGAACCGCTGCCTGTCCCTGGTCTTCGCCCACTACACGAGGGTCCATATGCCGCTGGAAAAGCTACTCCACGTCGCTCGCGAAGAGACAAGCGGCCTGCATCCCCGGCTCCTGCTTACGCAGATGTGCTGCGCCCTGCTGCCGAGCCACGTCGGTAGCCGCCTGCGAGTATACGCGCTGCGTGCGGCTGGCTTCCGGATCGGCCATGGCAGCGTGATGTGGGGGATGCCGCGTATTACCGGCAATCGCGATCTGTACACGCGGCTGTCGTTCGGCCGCCGCTGCCTGGTAAATGTCGGCTGCTTCTTCGATCTGGGCGCCTCGATTACCATTGGCGATGGTGTCGCGCTTGGGCACCAAGTGATGATTTTGACGACGAGCCATGCATTTGGCCCAGCCGAGTTTCGCGCTGGGCCTACCTATACAAAGCCGGTTGTTATTCAGGATGGCGCCTGGTTAGGCGCACGGGTGCTGGTATTACCCGGTGTAACTATTGGCGCTGGGGCAGTGGTGGCTGCTGGTGCCGTGGTTACCCGCGATGTTCCCGCGAATGCGCTTGTAGCGGGTGTGCCGGCGCACCCGATCCGGAGCTTATAATGCGCGAAGAAAGTGTTATTGCGGAGAAAGCCCGAATGTTTAAGGTTAGCGTAGTTATTCCCACTTATAATCGCCTCATGCGCCTTAAGCAGGTGCTGTCCGCGCTTGCTGAACAATCATACCCGCTGGCCGACTTTGAAGTGATTGTTGTCTCGGATGGATCGAGCGATGGCACACACGAGTATGTGAATCATCTGGTAATGCCGTATCGCCTGGCGCTCGTTACCCAAGCAAACCAAGGCCCCGCCACCGCGCGCAATACCGGCATTGCACACTCCAGCGGCGAATACATTCTTTTCATCGATGACGATGTTGTGCCAGCAGCTCAGCTGATCGCCGAACATATGGCGCTGCATGAGCAAGCGGGCGCAGATGTGGTAGTGCTTGGCCCGATGCTCACGCCGGACGATTTTCGAATGTCGCCGTGGGTGCGCTGGGAGCAGGCAATGCTGATGAAACAATATCAGAGCATGCAGAAGGGACGCTGGCAGCCAAGCCCGCGCCAATTCTACACTGGCAACACCTCGCTGGCGCGCCGGCATCTCAATGCGAGTGGCGGTTTTGATCCGGCCTTTCGACGCGCTGAGGATGTCGAGCTTGCATATCGCCTGGCAAGCCATAACTTACGCTTTGTGTTTCACCCCGCCGCCGTGGGCTATCACTATGCCGAGCGCAGCTTTCGCTCGTGGATCGAGACGCCATATACCTATGGCCGCAACGAGGTGATCTTCGCGCGCGACAAGCAGCAGATGTGGCTGCTGCCGGCCGTGTACGAAGAGTTTCACCACCGGCACCCGATTGTCCGCGCGCTCGTGCGCGTGTGCCTTGATCGCAGAAGCATAAGCAAAGGTGTGGTTGCATGGCTCAGAGTGCTGGGCCAGCAAAGCGATCGCTTTGGTATCGAGCGCATGGTTGAGATGACCCATAGTGGAATGTTCAACCTTCGGTACTACCAGGGGATTGCCGACGAGCTGGGTGGGCGGAAGATATTCTTATCGCAGGTGCAATAGCAATGTTTACACTTTTTCGGCACGATGCATATCGCTGGGCGGTGTACTACCTGGGCCGCCCGATTAGCGACCCCGATCAACTGACATTTGGCGATCTATCACGGCTGCTGTTCCAACATATGGCGTTGCGCGCGGTGGCTTGGTTTCGGTTGGGCTCGTGGTTTAAGCGCAAGCGCATCCCTCTGTTCCCCGGTTATATTCAGCGCCGTATCTACCGGCGCTATGGTCTCGAGATTGTGGTTGGCGCCGATATTGGCGGCGGTTTGTATATTGCGCATCCAATTGGTACAGTGATTGCGCCTAAGCGCATGGGCGCGAATTGTAGCATCATCGCGGCTGTTACTATCGGCATGCGTAATCAGTGGGACTTTCCCGAAATTGGTGATAACGTCTTTATTGGCGCTGGGGCACGGGTGTTAGGTGGTATTTCGGTGGGAGATCATGCAGTAATTGGCGCTAATGCGGTTGTTATTCACAATATTCCGGCTGGAGCTACGGCCGTCGGTATTCCTGCAAAAGTTGTTCGGCAGTCTTCTACGCTGGCAAAATAGCACAAGATCGGCGATAATACATAGACGAAGTAATATGCAATTAGTGCGAGCCGAGCTTGAAAATATCGCAATCTTTTAAACACTCCTCTGCGGCGCTTTTGCTATGCCTAGCGCTGAGCGCGTGTACGAGTTTTGCATCAAGCACCGAGCTTACGCCAACACCGCACCCTACCCCTTCGATTGCGCCGATCTTTGGCGATGCCCCAACCCGTATTGCAACTCCCACCGCCCTGAGTATCCCAACGGCCACTGCGACGCTCGTCCTCGAGCCTACCGCCACCGCAAGCGCCAATATCCAGCCGACTCGCCTTCCTGATAAGATTGAAGTGATCTCGATCTTCGACGAGAAGCTTAACCCTAACTGGAGCTTGGATACCAGCCAGAACGTGCGCTACGATATTGCGAATACCTCCTTCGCTGAGAAGGGGAAAGTCGCCATTCTCGTGCAACCGGCCAAGGGCTTTGGGCGCTTGTTCTTCTCGGTAAAAAAAGACTCGCGCGATATCTACGGTACGGATCGGGTGTTAGGTGTGAGGTTCTGGGTAAGTGGTGGCGATCATATCATCGCCACGAGCGATCTAGCCGTAACAGTGACGGGTAGCAATCAGTATACATACTGGGTAGCCAACGACACGTCGGTAAAAATTAATACTGCGGTGACCCCAGACGCGCCGCTCTTTTCCGAGACACGCCTGTACGATTTGGGGGTCAACCGCAGTATTCCGGCTAAATCGTGGGTTGAAGTGATTGTCTGGCTCGACAAGCTGCTATACGATCCACAGTATCGGTACGTCACTGGCGTGTATATTAAAAACGACGAGCTGTTTACCGATACGTATTACCTAGATCGCGTTGATCTTCTTCTTCAGGCGAAGACCTAGAAACTTCAGCGCCCCTGCCCGCTGGTCGTCCTGCTCCACCGCTGGGGCTGGGTCGGCCGCATACGGCTCCTCAGCACGCCGCGCCGCCAGCAGCTGCCCAACAGTCGCAATAACCTCGTCGGAGCCAACCGGCTTGGTCAGAAAGGCGATCGCGCCGGCTTCGTGCGCGCGCATCTGATCTTGGTCGTGAACGCTGCCGGTTAGAATGATCACTGGTATCGCACGGTAGCGCTCGTCGCTGCGCATCTGGTGAAGCAGCTCCAGGCCGTTCAGCTCTGGCATATGCAGATCTGTTATCACCAGGTCGAACTGCTGCTCGGCTAGCCGATCGAGCGCCTGACGGCCGTTGAGCGCGGTTGTAGTGGCATATTGGTGCTGTTGCAGAATAAAGCTCATCAGCCGTTGGCTGGTCGAGTGATCATCAACAACAAGAATATTTGGCATGGTATAGTTCCTCGATATCACTCAGAGATGCTTCATCAGGCACCAGTGATTGTTGCCTGGCGCGGGATGGTACGAAACTTCGTCCATCAGGCTACGGATAATATACAGGCCATAGCCGCGCACCTGCGGCTCCTCGAATGTTGGCGATGATGTGCGCTCGATGTCGAACGACTCGCCATGGTCGTACATATCAATCGTAAAGCGCCTGGGATGCTCGGCGAGCGTTAGCACGATCGAGATGCGCTGCTCTTGCCCACCAGCATAGGCATGGTCGACAATATTGGCGCAGGCTTCGTGGGCGGCCAGCTGAATCGTGTAGGTAACACTTTCGCGCTGTTCAAGATTTTCGACACGCGCCAGAATCTCTGCAATGCAGGCACTCAATACACTTAGGTATTTGGTCGTCGCAGGGAGTTCAATTCGTATAATTTCAGGATACTGCGTGCTCACACCGCCACTCCTTTGATCACCACAAGCGTCTGATCGTCATCCTGCGGCCGGCCGACGCTAAACGCATCGACTGCGGCGAACAAGATCTCGGCAATAGCTCGCGCCGACATTTCAGACGATATTGCCACTAGGTTGAGCAAGCGCTCATAGCCGAATAGTTCTTCGTCGGGGCTACGCGCTTCGTTGAAGCCGTCGGTTGCAACAACCAGTACATCGCCGATATCCATCTGGATTGTGTGGTTTCGGCCCATGCTCGTGCTCAGTACGCCGATTGGCGGGCTGTCGGCGCCGAGCAGCTGCGGCGTGCCGCCCACTGGGCAGTAAATCACTGGCGAATGGCCAGCGTTGGCGTACAGCATTGTCCGATTAAAGGCTTGATACTGCCCAATAAACGCTGTTGAGAACATGCCAACCTGCAAGTAATCTTCGAACAGATCCTCGTTCGAGTTGCGCATCACTAGCTCGGGCGTCGGGTTTGGCATGTAGCTGGCTTTGCTGTGGATCGCGGTGCGCGTCATTGTCATCATCAGCGCGGCCGATAGCGCCTTTCCACTCACATCGCCAACCGCAAACATCAGCGGCCGCTGTGGCTGGTGGATGAAATCGTAGAAGTCGCCGCCGATCTGGCGCGCCGGCCGCGAGTTCGCTGCGATATCGAGCCCCGGTACCGAAGGGAGCTGCTGCGGTAGCAAGCGCAGTTGAACGCGCCGCGCCAGGTCAAGGTCGTTCTGGATTTTGCGCTGCTCGAGAGTCTCTTGGTGTAGCAAGACTTGCTCGATGTGTGCGCTTGCCTGGTCGATAATCGCGCGGGCCAGCTTCACGTCGGGTGTCGAGAAACCGGTTGGCTTATTCAAAAGCCCCAGGCCTGCGATGAACGAGCCGCGAATGCGGATAGGGATAAAGCAGAGATTATCGGCGCCCGTCGAAAACGCTTCGATCAAGCTGCCGGTCGTTAGCGACATCTCACGTTCACGTACCTGTGCTTGGCGAAAGATTTCCCAGATCGCCGCTTCATTGCCAAAGTTTGCCGGGTATTGAACCACGATCGGGTCGCGGGTCGCGAAATCGAAAATCGCGAAACCGGCGCGCGTTTTCACCAGTCGCATCGCTTCAAAAAGCAGGCCGCGCAGCGTGTCGTCGATAGTGGTGTAATGGCGCAGCGACCGCGCCAGTTGGTATACGGCCAGTAAGCGATCCTGGCTCTCGACCAGCTCGGCAGTCATGGTATTCAGATCTTCTTCGAGCTGAATGAGGTGCGATACCAGGCCGGCTTCGGCAACCAAGCGTTCTTGTGACAGGAGATCGCTCAGGCCGGCGATGCGCAGCTCGCCGAGCACGCGCTCTTCGAAATAGATTGGCACAACCAAGCTTGGCCGATCGAGCATGCGCTTGTCGGGCCAATATGCCAGTGGCGCACCGTCGCTCCAAACACCGAACGCCGAGGCGCCACTTGCCAGCCATGCTTTTGCGAGCGTAGCAAAATGTGCACGTTGATTTGCTAAAACATTTGCCAGCATAACAGTTTAGCTCGCAAAAGCACCAATGGCGTGATCTTCGTCGACAAAAATCTGAAAGGCCTTATCAAGGCGAGTGAGCTCGAAGATCATAAATACTTGCTGCTGCAAACCACACAGATACAGCTCGCCATTACGCTTTCGGCAGCGATTCAGCCCCTGAACAAGCGTAGCAAGGGCGGTTGAGTCGACGAAATGCACATTTGCGAGGTTGATGACGATCTGCGGCTGCTCAAGCGGTGTATTCTTTTCGAGCCAATCGCTGACTGCCGGTGCGACATAATTATCGAAGCGGCCGGCCAGGCGAAGCACCGCAACCGAACCAGCAACATGCGATAGTAAATTCATAATCTCGAGACTCCTTAAACTCCATTGACTTTATCGATACGTCCATAATATCCCTGCGCTTCCGGGCGCAGGCGCCGTAGCCACACCAGCGGCGTACGCAGTACGATGGCCAGATCTACGCGCCAGCTGCGCGTAGCAGTATAGTATGCATCCGCGATGAGCATGTCGTCGAGGGTGCTGTGCGGTGTTGTCTGCACATACCATAGGCCGGTAAAGCCGCACGGGTATTCGTTCCGCTTTTGGTGCCACGCCTCTTGGAGGTAGTCGGTCTCTGCTGGCGAGAGCGGCTTAACACCTACAAGGGTAATATCGCCGCTCACGATATTCCATAGCTCGGGCAAGCGATCGAGCTCGAGGCTATGGAGCAAGCGGCCAAGCGGGTACCACGAGCCGTTGTCGCGTTGGGTGCGGAATGCCAGCAGGTTAAACTGCTGCGGCTCGTTCGCGTCGCCGATAGCTCCGTGCTGGCCTATGCGCGGCAGGCGCGCCAGAACCTTGCCGCCAGATACTATGGCAATAAATACGGCGATCGGCAGCATGATTGGTATAGCCACGAGCAGCAGCAGCATTGCGACGGCCCGGTCGAGCAGGCGCGCGAGCTGATTTTTAGGGAACACGCCGGCGGTGATACCCGAGAGTAAAAAATCATCGACGACGTCAATGCTGTCTGATGTATTGATATCAATGATCTTGGAGTGCGACACCACACGCTCGCGCACGTGAACGAGGTGCCCGATATAGCTACGCCGTAGAATAGTGCTACGCTCGACGGTTGCCTCGTCGTCGATGACGACGCTTGAACCGATCACAACTTCGGGGCCGAGCTCGGCGCCATAGCCGATCCGGCTGCCTTCGCCAATACAGAGAGGCGGGGCCAAGCGCGCGCTTGGATGGATGAGGTGGTTAGGCCCGACCCAGATGCCTGGCGCAATCTGGTGCCCCTCGATCGAGGGGTAGCGTACGGTTGGCAGCGCGGCTATCTCGGGCAGCTGGGCGAGGTGCTCGGGGCGATATGCGCTATACAGAAACACGCGCTGCGCTTCATGATACAGCTGAAATGTGCTCAGTGGATTGTAATATCCGTTGGTTCGATAGGCGTGAACAAGCTCGCCTGCCTTGAGCACAGCCGGTAAAAATTGGCGATAGACATCGAAGTGCGTACGAGCTGGAATATAGTGTAGCAGCCCAGGATCGCAGATAAATGCCCCGGTAAAAGTATCGAGCGATGGGGTAGTGCTGCCGAGGCCTGAGACGTGCCCAACGGTATTGGCGTTCACAGGCATCGCCGGCGAGCCAGACAGATCGTGCTGAACCATCAGCGTCAAAGGCCCGCCATGCGCTTGGTGCGCAGCCAGCGCCGCATCTACATCGAGGTCGAGGATACAATCGGCGGGCAGCACCAGCACTGGCTCGTGGATCAGCTGCGCAGCCCAGCGTAGTGCGCCTGCATTGCCCCACGCCTCCCGCTGGGTGATATATTCGATCTGCATATTCCAGCGGCGCCCGGTGCCGAAGTAAGCCGCGATACTGCCAGCATTCTGGTGTAGGCTGATCAGCAGCTTCTTATAGCCCGCGCGCGCGAGTAGCTCGATCATGATCGCCATTACCGGCCGATTGACCACTGGAAGCAGCGGCGGGGCGATGGTATGTGCCAGCGGTTCGAGCTTTGGTTCTTCACCAGTTGCGAGAAGCAGTAGTTGCATGGATTTCCTGATGCTACAGTGATGGCGAGGCCGGAACGAGCGAGCCTGGTATACCCATGGCCGTTTCGACATCGTCATAAATATCGAAGAAATGATCTAGGCGTATCAACGAGAGAATACGAAATAGATCGGGCGGAACCGAGGCCAGCCGCAGAGCGCCGCCGGCGGCACGCGCGCGATTGGCGAGCGCCACGAGCGCACCCATGGCCGTGCTGTCGAGAAATGTTGCGCGGCTAAGATCGACGACCAGGAATGGCGTGATGCTCAATGCTTCTTCGGCGCGCTCGACAAAGCTGGCGTAGTTGCTGGTATCCATGCGGCCGGTGATATTCAAGATGACTTTCTGATCGACGATGATGCTCTCGGAGGTTGGCAGCAGGGGCGCCGGTAGACTACCCTGGCGCATCGCCCACCATTGCCGCACAAAAAAATACCCGAAATAGCCGAAATCGTGCACGTAGCGCCGCCACAGCCGCCGCGGCTCTTGCAGCAGCCGGTATAACCATTCCAGGCCCATATTCTGCATCCAGATGGGCGCGCGCCGTGTGATGCCGGCGATCATATCGAACGTACCGCCCACACCAATACAGACCGGCACATTAATCATCTGAGCGTACATCCGGATCCATTTTTCTTGTTTAGGGTTTCCGAATGCGACTAAAAGGATATCAGGTTTTGCCGATCTAATCTGATCAAGAATTGATCGATCCATTTCCTGTATGGGAACATTTGGTGGTGAGATCACACCGGCGATCTGTAGACCAGGATAGCGCTCCTGGAGTATCTCGGCCGTGCGTGTCCCGACGCCTGGGCGGGCCCCGAGCAGAAAGATCGAGAACCCTTTCTCGGCGGCGCGCTCGGCCAGCGCCGGCACCAGATCCGCACCGGTGACGCGGTTCGCCAGCGGGACGCCCAGCAGTCGGGCGCCAAGTACCAATGGCATCCCATCGGCCGTGGCCATATCCGATTCCTGTAAAATTCGGCGCAGCTCGGGATCATGCAGTGAGTTGACCACAAAGTCGGCGTTGATTGTTGCGATCTGGTGGCTGCGCCCGGTAGTGCGACCTGCTGCGATAAACTCTTCCAGGCGCCCGAGCGCTTGCGGCATGCTCAGGTCGTCGATCGGCACGCCGAGGATAATGAGCAATTTGCGCATCGTGCTATATCACTTTCTTAGATCAAACCTGAAACGCGGAAACGTGCACGATCTGTCGATGAGTGCTAGTAAGCGCCACGGCTGGCAAGCACGGCTGGAATAGTTTTGATCAGAATCTCGATGTCTTTCCACAGGCTTTGTTCGGAAATATACTGCAGATCGAGCTCGATCCAACGCTTGAAATCGACATTGCTGCGCCCCGACACCTGCTGCAAGCCGGTAATGCCGGGCACTGCGTTCAGCCGCCCGATCTGCTCGTATTCGTACTGCGATACTTCGCGTGGCAGCGCGGGCCGCGGGCCCACCAGGCTCATCTCGCCTTTGATCACATTAAACAGCTGAGGTAGTTCATCGATGCTGAGCTTGCGAATAAAGCGACCCACTCGCGTAACGCGCGGATCATTTTTCATCTTGAACACAGGGCCATCAGCTTCATTCTGGGCCATTAGCTCCTGCAGGCGCTGCTCGGCATCCACATACATCGAGCGAAACTTGTAGCATGGAAAGTGCTCGCCCCAGCGACCGACGCGTGTTTGTCTGAAGAGAATTGGGCCAGGCGAGTCGAGCTTGACCGCGATCGCCGTCAGGATCATGATGGGCGAAACCAGCAGCAGTGCGAAGAGCGAAACCGTAAGATCGAGCGCGCGCTTGATATTGCGCATGATTTTGCGGCGGATGACCCATAGCACGAGCGTAAATCGTAGGCGCTGGCTGGCTCGCACGCTCCGAAAGCGCTGCTTAGAGTAAATTTCGAGCATCCGAGCTGCTTTTGTATCTAGCTGAAGATTGGTGCCCGTGGTAGTCATAGACGGCCCCCATATTACTGCTTGGTAATGTATATTGGAGTTATGCGTTACCCTAGGTAGAATGATTGTACTGATCTTGAATGAATACAGTCTTCAATTCTTTGGGCTTGTGCCTAAATATTTGTTTATGTATCATTGCGAGCAGTACGCGTCCAGCCGTTTCTATCAAGACCCAGTAGTACGCGTATGTATAGTGCAATCTTCCAGAGGATGAATACGGGCGAGTATAATAGTGATAGATATACACGGCCTGGTGCTTGAGCTAATACAAGGCTCGAGATAATATATATTCCCTGAATAGCAAGCAGCGATAAGCTGATTACGATGCCAACGGTGTTTTGTAAGATTCCCGCGACGATCAAGCAGCAGAGTGTGAGCGCTGCAACGATCGACAGCGGCGGGATCAGCTGCTCTATTGCCGCGTCGAGCAATAAGAAGCTACGCCGCGCCAGGGCCTGGCGCAGCAAGCGTGGCACGTAATTGCGAACCATCTCCTGGCGGCCGCGCTCCCAGCGTACATTTTGCGTCTGTGAAGCCCCAAGTGTGTTGGGCATTTCGGCCCAGACGATCGCGTCAGGCGCAAAAGCCACGCGTTTGCCGTCGAGTATCAAATTCATGTGATACTCAATATCTTCGGTGAGCGATGCCGGCCAGCGGTGTTTGCGGATGATATCGGCTGCGAACACCATCCCATTGCCCTTTAGCCCGGCCGAGCCGTCAACGACGCTCCGCGCGAGCGGCCGCAGGTAGTGTAAGGCTGCCAAGGCCACCGCGCGCAAGCTCGCGCTCCACGAGGTATCGGCGTCGCGCACGGCGTAGTATGCCTGAATGGCCTGCTCGCCGCGCGCCAGCCGCGCGTCCATAACCACCAGAAAGTTGGGCGACAGGATCGAGTCGGCGTCGACAATGAGCAGGGCATCGTAGGTTTCGCCGCTGGCCCATATCCGGCCCAGCAGCCATTCAAGCGCGTAGCCCTTGCCGATATTCACTGTATCAAAGCGTTCGTGCGCGATGGCGCCGTGCTGGCGTGTAAGCTCAGCGGTACGATCCGAGCAGTTATCGGCGACCACGTGCACCGCGTAAAGCGAGCGCGGGTAGTCGAGCTGCTGAAGATTGCTCAACAGGCTGGGTAGCAGCCGCTCTTCATTATGCGCTGGGATCAGAATGGCAAAGCGGTGCGTTGGCGGTTGGCCACGCGCGGCGGTGCGGCGTGGCGCGAAACAGGCCAACACAGTCAGGAACAGCAGATACCCTACTATTATCGTCAGCAGCGCCTCGGTCAGAAGCAGCAACCCTTGCAGAGCGAAGATCATAATTGAGGCTCCCTTGCGCCGCCGGCCGTGGCCGACGCGGTGATGATGCAGGATGGGAGAGACGCAAGCGACGGTTTCGCTTATGCGTGCTGCCGAGCTTCTAGATGCACTAGTTTCGCGAGCCGCTCGACATAAAGATCAAGATTCATCGACTGCTCGATCCGGCGGCGGCCAGCCTGGCCCATACGCAAGGCGATGTCGGGATGTGCCAGCAGGTAGTCGATCGCCTCGCGCAGGGCTGCCGGGTCGCCAGGCGGCACGTAGATGCCGGTCTCGCCGTCGACGACGACATCGGTTTGGCCGGGGGTGCGCGAGCAGATCACGGCGCGGCCCATGGCCATGGCCTCGAGAATGGCAGTGACGCCTGCCTGGAATTCGACATTTTGCAGCGGCATAACCATGAATGCGCTATCGGCATACAGCTGCCGAAGATCGTACTGGCTGAAGCGGCGCACGGTGACATTTGCAGGAATATGTTGGCCCTGTGTGTTGTCGGTGCGTTTCGACCAGGGGCTTGCGGCGGCAATCATGATCTGGGCCGGCAGGTTCTCGACGGCTCGGAGCAGCGTGGGGTAATCGCGCGCTTCCAGGCCCACCGAGCAGATAATCGGCGTGTTGCCGGGTTGAGGTGTGGCGTGCTCGGGCGAAAAAAAGTGGGTGTCGACCATGAATGGCGTGAAAACCACCCGCTCGGGCGTGACGCTCCAGCGCTGTTCAATAAATTGCTTTTGCCAGGTGGAGTACACGAGAAAGCGATCGATGCGCCGTTGAAGACCAAGGTAATCGAAAAAGAGCATCTTCTTTTTTACCGACAGAATGTGCACGATCATAAGGTGCCGGGCGCGGCGCATACCCAGCCCGAAAAAGCGCTCCATCAGGGCAAGCGGAATACCGACCTGCTCGCCGTCGGTAAAAATAGCCTTGTAGATATGGCGCTTCCGGAAGCAGGCCCAGGCCAGCACGACATCTGAGCCGCCCAGTCGCTCGAGCAGGCGTCCTATCCGGCCGCTTGCGCGGCGCGCTGCGGCGTAATCGATCACGTCGGCGTTGAATGCGCGCGCCAGCTCAAGGTAATCGGCGCGCGGTCGCATGCCTTTGGCTATCTGCTCGGCTGTATCAGGCGCGATCGAACCCGATACCGTCAGTAACACATCGGCCATGTTTCTCCCTTTTAGCTACGGCATGGTAGCGAAGCCATAAATTGGACAAAGGCTACACTGTATGTACCGCCAAGGCGTGCTGAAAAGTACTGTATCAGGCGTATTGGTGAGCACGCTCGTTCGTACGCGCCACGTGCTTTAGCAGCTCGATCAGGCGGCGAGTATTCGCCTCGGCGTCGAATGTTTCGGCGACAACCTGCGTCGCTCGCGCGCCCTGGCGCAGCCGCAGGGCCGGGTTGGAAACCAGCTGGCGAAGCGCCTCGGTGAGCGCGCTGGTGTCGCCAACCGGCACAAGCGCGCCGGTCTCGCCATCGCGGATGATTTCGGGGATGGCGGCAACGCGCGTAGAGATCGCTGGGAGGCCAGCGGCGCCAGCCTCGGATAGCACCATAGGCAGGCAGTCGCCATAGGTTGGCAGGCAGAAAATATCGGCGCGGTAGTACAGCTCTTTGAGCGCGACGCTGTTGGGCTGCATATTGGTGTATACGAACAGGCCCGGCTCTTCGGGCAGCTGGGCGCGCGTCACGACGTGCAGCTCGGCGCCGAGCGCCCGCACCGCGCGAAATGCCTCGAGCAGCAGCATGCCGCCTTTGCGCTCGAAGTCGCCGCCAACAAACAAGATATTCACCGGCCCGCTATGCGCAATGCGGGGAACCGGCCGCGCCCACGATCTGACATTGACCCCAGGCGGTATGACCGTGATCTTCTCAGGCGCCACCTGGTAGTCGTTCACCAGGCTTTGTTTCGCCCACTCGCTCCAGGTAACCAGATGCCGCGCTGCGCGAAAGCAGTCGCGGTTGAGCTGCCATTTGAGACGCTCGAGCCAGGCTGGGCCAGGGGTGTGGCTGTATACCTGGCCCAGCTCGTCGTACTGCAGCGGCGTGGCGTCCAGCGATACGACGCTTGGTATCCGCTTGATCCAGCTTGTCGAGAATACCGCCGGCACTTGGGTGTGGAAGAAGAGTGCGTCTAGGTTGGCGCGAGCCGACATCTGGGCTACGGTGCGGCGTGCGCGCACACCCGCACGAACAGTCCAATTGCTCTTGTAGACGGGTAGCTTACCAGCAAAACCGCGCGCCTCGAACGGCACCAAGCCCCAGTGCGCATTAACCTCGGGATCGAGCGATACGTTGGTTTGGAGATTTTTCGTGTGGGTGATGTGCCCCAAGGCTTGCTCGAGGACGAACCCAAATTGGAACGTTGTCATGTTATTTAGCCTCGATAACCACTAGCGAAAGCGAATAGGCTGGCAGAACAAGCGATGTGGGCGCAACGCCCGGCAGGGTGGTGCGAACGATGGTTTCGGCGGCCTGGCTATACCGGAAGAGCGTGGCCTGGCCCGCAGGTAAGGCGCCAGGCGAACCGAGCGAAACTGTAGCGGCGCGCTGTGGATCTTTGTTGATCAGCAGGAGCGTGAGCCGGCCGCCGTCGCTCTGTGCCGCGAAGGCGCTTACCCAGCCGGGCTGGCTGCTGGTTGCGGCGAGCGAGACATTGCCGAAATGGCCGCCCTGGTTGTCGTAATTGCTAAACAGCTTGAACGCGTAAAATCCGGGGCTGTTGGGCTCGGGGTAGCGCCAATAATTGGCCAAATACACGTCTTCGCGGCCCATAATGCCAAGCACCTCGGCCAGTGCCAGGGCGCCATTCATCGTGCGATCGGCGCCCCAGTTCCACTCTGTGATGCCAAGCTTTGTGCCAGGGTAGTTTTGCGCGATCAGCTTGTGCATGCGCGGGATCAGCGCGACTGGCTGATTGATCCACGATTCGTCAACGTATGTTTCATCCCACAGCGAGCGTGTGCTGCGCAGGCGCCGCGCGGCTGTGTCGGCGTCCGCGTCGTCGTTGTACAGCCCCTCCGGGTAGTAGTGAATGTCGAGCACGTCGAGCGTGCGAACGCCGGCAGTTTCGTCGTGCTGGCGCACCTGCTGTAGGAACCAGGGTAGAAAATCCTGGCCGTCGTGTGCTGCGCGGTCTTGGTCGCCGGCGGCCGAGTTCCAGTAGTAATACCAGCAGCAGCTCACTGGGCCGAGCAGTTGGGCGTTGGGGTTTTGAGCGCGCACGGCGCCGGCATACTTCAGGTAGGTGTCGCGGATCTCGTCGTAGGTTGTGCAGCTTGGGTGTACGTCGTAGTGCGTATGCCCCCAGATATCGGGCTCGTTGTCCATCGCGACAAACTGCGGCGTGTATAGCGCGCCCTTCAGGTGCCGCAGCCACTCCAGATCCGACTGCACATCGATGGGCACATTGGCGCGTTTTGGGTCGGCGATGGCGCCCGGCTTTTCGCAATTTGCCTGGCTGGCATCGCCGCATTGCCCATCGTCTGTCGGGAATGAGCAGGTATTGGTATCGTTGTTTTTCGCCACCCAGCCCAGGGTCGGGATGGTGAGCAGCGCTGCGGCGTCAGCGTCGCGCGTATCGCGCATGAAATCGTCGCTGGCCGATTTCCCGGTGTAGCCATAATCGCCATTGCGATACTGCCAGTCGCTGGCGGCGTTCCAGGCATTGCCAAGCCGCCAGTTGTAGCGGGTGCTGGGGTTGCCGCCCCAGCGGTTGATGCCTGGCCGCAGGGCGTGCAGCACCTCGCTTGGCGGGTTATTCAGGCCATAGATCAGCGGGCTAATCGGATGCCGTCCGCCGGCTGGATCGATGCTGATGCTGAGGTCGGCTGCGACGGCGGGCGTGGCTGAAGCGCTAGCCGCAGCTGGTGTTGGCTCCGGCGTCGCAGTGGCGTGAGCTGCGATGGCCGGCGATGTGGTTGGAGTGCGAGCTGGCGGCAGCGCTGGCGCTGGCTGTGTGCCGCAGCTGGCAGTTGCGAGCAGAAGCAGCAAAACGATCCAAAATCGATACTGTCCTGCATATCTTCGTGTCGGGTTTACACGGTACATAGGTGATCTCGCGGGTAATCTTCCTAAAGCAATTGATACGAAACAAAAAGTAATTACGCCACGTTGCGCTATCTATACCGGCAAACGCCTGCAAACGATACTGAGGCGCCTGGATATAGGTACTTGAATAAAAATATATCTAAGTAAAAATTTAATAATATTATTGGTTGCGTTTTAAGTGAAAAACATTTTAAAATAACCATATATTTGCTAGTAGAAGTAATATGCAGCAAATCATTGCTGATCATATGTCAGCGTTGCCACTAGCAAATCGTCGTATCAGAACACTACAGGAGGTGGGACATCATGCTGGGAATCAGTGTTATCGGCTATGGCTACTGGGGCCCGAACCTGGTTCGGAACTTTTCGCAGGTGGCGAATGCGCGCGTTGTCAGCGTGTGCGATCAGCGGCCCGAGCGGCGCGCCCATGTCGAGTCGGTGTACCCGGCGATTCGCACCTGCGCCGATGTGCGCGATGTCTGGTCGAACCCGGCTGTCGACGCGGTGGCGATCGCCACGCCGGTTTTTTCACACTTCGACCTAGCGCTCCAAGCGCTGCGTGCCGGCAAGCACGTGTTCGTCGAGAAGCCGTTCACCACGACATCGGCGCAGGCCGAGCAGCTGGTAGAGGAGGCTGAGAAGCGCCAGCTAACGCTGATGGTCGATCACACCTTTGTGTACACCAGCGCGGTGCGCAAGATCAAAGAGCTGATTGATAATGGCAGCACCGGCAAGATCTACTACTACGACTCGGTGCGCGTGAACCTGGGCCTGTTTCAGCACGACGTGAATGTGCTGTGGGACCTGGCGGTGCACGATCTGTCGATCATGGACTACCTATTTGAGCGCAGCCCAGTGACGATCGCCGCGACCGGCATGGCGCATGTACCGGGCCAGCCCGAGAACCTGGCCTACCTGACGTGCTACTTCGACAACGACCTGATCGCGCACTTCCACGTGAACTGGCTGGCGCCGGTGAAGGTGCGGCAGACGCTGATTGGCGGCGCACAGAAGATGATCGTGTACGACGACATCGAGATGAGCGAGAAGATCAAAGTCTACGACAAAGGTATTACGCTCAGCGATAACCCGGCCGACATCTACCAGCTCAAGGTCGGCTACCGCGCCGGCGATATGTGGGCGCCGCGCCTGGACAATATCGAGGCGCTGCAGATCGAGGCCAACCATTTTGCCGACTGCATCGCCAACAAGCGCAAGCCCCTCACCGACGGCACGGTGGGGCTGCGCGTGGTGCGTATTCTTGAAGCCGCATCGCAGTCGATTGCACAGCGCGGCGCGCCGATCAACCTGTAGGCATTGCAGCCGCTTGAGGCGGCATTGAAAAAGGAACAGCCAATGATCCCATTTGTCGATCTCAAGGCCCAATATCAGTCGATCAAGGACGAGGTGAACGCGGCAGTGCTGGGCGTGCTCGAGAGCAGCCAGTTTGTGCTTGGCAGTGCCGTGGCCGCGTTTGAGGCGCAGTTCGCGAGCTACTGCCAGGCCAGCTACGCGATGGGCGTGAACACCGGCACTAGCGCGCTGCACCTGGCGCTGCTGGCGGCCGGGATCGGCCACGGCGACGAGGTGATCACCACGCCGTTCACATTCATCGCGACGGTGTCGGCGATCGATTACACTGGCGCCAAGCCTGTGTTTGTGGATATTGACCCGGCATCGTTCACGATCGACCCGCAGCAGATCGAGGCGGCGATCACGCCGCGCACCAAGGCGATTCTGCCGGTACACCTGTATGGCCAGCCGGCCGACATGGATGCGATCATGGCGATTGCGCGCAAGCACGGCCTGCTGGTGATCGAAGACGCGGCGCAGGCCCACGGCGCAGAATATCACGGCAAGCGAGTCGGGAGCATTGGCGACTTGGGATGCTTCAGCTTCTACCCGGGCAAGAACCTGGGCGCGTATGGTGAAGGCGGCGCGGTGACGACCAACAACCCCGAGTTTGCCCGCAAGGTGCGTATGCTACGCGATTGGGGCGCTGAGCGGCGCTACTACCACGACCTGAAGGGCTTCAACTACCGGCTTGAAGGCGTGCAGGGCGCGGTTCTCGGCGTCAAGATGCGCTACATCGAGCAGTGGACCGAGGCGCGCCGCAGCCACGCCGCGCGCTACGACGCGCTGATCGGCGGCGGGGCGTATGGCGTGCCGGCAGCTGCGGCCGATCGGCGGCACGTGTACCACATCTACGCCATCCGCCACGCCCAGCGCGACGCGCTGCAGTCGTATTTGCACGATCGCGGCGTGAGCACCGGCATCCACTACCCGATCCCGGTGCACCTGCAGCGCGCGTTCGCCGAGCTTGGCCACAAGGCCGGCGATTTCCCACATTCCGAGCTGGCGGCCAACGAGGTGCTTTCGCTGCCAATGTTCCCCGAGCTACAGCCGGAGCAGCAGGATGTGGTCGTCACAGCGCTGCGCGAATGGTCAGAGCAGTAGTAACGAAGGAGGAAAACTGTGAGCAACACAGCAAAGCGAGTGCTCGTCACCGGCGGCGCGGGCCTGATCGGCTCGCACATTGTCGATCTGCTGATGGATCGCTACGAGCGCGGCGCGGTGGGCGAGATCGTCGTGATCGACAACTTTGTGCGCGGCCGGCGCGAGAACCTGGCAGCGGCGCTGGCGCGCGGGCCGATTACGATCGTCGAGGGCGATATCCGCGACCGCAGCCTGCTGGCCGAGGTGACCAAAGGCATCGATCAGGTATTTCACCTGGCGGCCATTCGGATCACGCAGTGCGCCGAGGATCCGCGGCTGGCGCTAGAGGTGCTGGGCGATGGCACATTTAATGTGCTTGAGGCCGCAGTGAAGGCCGGCGTACAAAAGGTGATCGCCTCGTCGTCGGCGTCGGTGCTAGGCCTGGCCGACGAGTTCCCCACCACTGAGCGGCACCATCCCTACAACAACCGCACGATCTACGGCGCGCTGAAGGCGTTCAACGAGGGCCTGCTGCGCAGCTTCAATGATATGTACGGCCTGAATTACGTGGCGCTGCGCTACTTCAACGTGTATGGCCCGCGTATGGACATCTACGGCGCGTACACCGAGGTGCTGATCCGCTGGATGGATCGCATCCTCGAAGGCAAGCCGCCGCTGATCTTTGGCGATGGCAAGCAGACCATGGACTTCGTGTTTGTGGAAGACATCGCGCGCGCCAACCTGCTGGCGGCCGAGTCGGCGGCCACCGACGAGGTATTCAATGTCGCGAGCGGTGTCGAAACCAGCCTGAACGACCTGGCGTACGCGCTGATGCGGGTGATGGGCGTCGATATGCATCCCGAGTATGGCCCCGAGCGCAAAGTCAACCCGGTGCCGCGCCGCCTGGCCAGCACGGCGCTGGCGCGCGAGCGGATCGGCTTCGAGGCGCAGATCGACCTGGAGGAAGGTTTGCGGCGGCTGGTGGCGTGGTGGCGCAGCCAGAAGAACGAGGTGAGCGCATGACCGCCGCGAGCACGACGCGCAATATTCCGCTGGCAAAAACTGTGATGGGCGAGCTCGAGGCCGAGGCGGCGAAGCGGCCGATCATGTCGGGCTGGATTACGCAGGGGCCTGAGGTAGCGGCGTTCGAGCGCGAGTTCGCGCAGTATACCGGGGCCGCGCATGCCTGCGCTGTATCGAACTGCACCACCGCGCTACACCTGGCGCTGCTGGCGGTGGGCGTGCAGCCCGGCGACGAGGTGATCACCGTTAGCCACTCGTA
Organism: Kouleothrix sp.; assembly: GCF_046328425.1. Classification (NCBI taxonomy): domain Bacteria; kingdom Bacillati; phylum Chloroflexota; class Chloroflexia; order Chloroflexales; family Roseiflexaceae; genus Kouleothrix; species Kouleothrix sp. The sequence continues at coordinate 104,148 of NZ_JAXLWP010000011.1, read as the reverse complement.
TATCGCCACGGCGAATAGCATCCACTACTGCCAGGCCCGGCCGGTGTTCATCGATATCGACCCTGCCACACAGAACATGAACCCGGCGCTGATCGCGGCGGCGATCACGCCCCGCACCCGCGCGATACTGTGCGTCCACCAGATTGGCATGCCCTGCGATATGCCGGCGATCCTGGAGGTGGCGCGCAGCCACGGCCTGCCGGTGATCGAGGACGCGGCCTGTGCCAGCGGCAGCGAGATCCTCTTCGATGGCGTATGGCAGCGCATTGGCAAGCCGCACGGCGATATCGCGTGCTTTTCGTTTCACCCGCGCAAAGTTATCAGCACCGGCGACGGCGGTATGCTCACGACCAACCATCCCGAGCATGACGCGCAGTTCCGGCTGCTGCGGCAGCACGGCATGAGCGTGAACGACCGCGTGCGCCACTCGGCGCGCGAGGTGATTTTTGAAGAGCACGCCACGATCGGCTTCAACTACCGGATGACGGACATTCAGGCCGCAGTGGGCCGCGAGCAGCTCAAGCGCCTGCCCGAGATCGTGGCGGCGCGACGGCGGCTGGCCGAGCGGTATGCTCAGCTGCTGGCCGATGTGCCGGGCCTGCAGCCGCCCGCCGAGCCGGCGTGGGCGCGCAGCAACTGGCAGAGCTACAGCGTGCGCCTGCCCGAGTGGTGCGATCAGCGCGCCGTGATGCAGTACCTGCTCGACCGGGGGGTGGCCAGCCGCCGTGGCATTATGTGCGCTCACCGCGAGGCGCCCTACCGCGAAGCCGCGCGCGACTTCAGCCTGCCCGAGTCGGAGCGCGCGCAGGATCGGACGATCATCCTGCCGCTCTTTCCGCAGCTGGATGCCGAGGATCAGGCGTACGTGTGCGACGTAGTGCGCGAGGCCTGTGCGAAGCGCTAGCATCAAGCAGCGCCCGCATGCTTGAGCACGTCAGTTGCTCATTCTTGCGGCTTTCGAAGGCAGGAATGAGCAACTGAACAACCTATGCTAGAAACAAAGGGGGACGTGAGACATATGAGTAAATCGATCGTATCGCTGCAGAGCAATCAAACCGCGCGATCGAGCGCTCGAACAAAGGTGTTGCTCTTTACTAATAGTATTGCGGTTGGCGGTATGGAAGAGCATGTCGAGCTGCTCGCGCGGCACCTGAACCGCGAGCGCTTCGAGGTGTTCAGCATTTGCCCCGAGTGGCAGGCCACCGAGCCATTCTACAGCTCGCTCGCGCACGAGTCGGATCACATCGCCAAGGTTACGCCCGATCGGCGCTATGGCCTGCGCAAGCTAGCCCGCGAGACGCTGCGAATGTACCACTACCTGCGTACCTGGCGGATCGACGTGATGCACATGCACTCGACGACATTTCGCGGGCAGATCTTCGCGCTGCTGGCGGCGCGCCTGGCCGGCGTGAAACGCGTCTATGTCACCGAGCACCTTGCGCCCGACTATGCGCTGCCGCTGGCTGAGCGCGTGGTTCGCTCGGTGATCAGCCGCCTGGTCGACGGGATTGTGTGTGTGTCGAAGAAGAACTACGAGGCGCGTGCACAGTATATCTACACGCCCGAGAGCCGTACGCTGGTGGTGAACAACGGCGTCGATCTCGACGACTTCCCGCCTATTCCCGACAGCACGCTCGCGAGCTTGCGCGCCAAGCACCAGCTTCCCGACGACGCGCTGCTGATCGGCACGGTGGTACGCTTCGAGCCCGAGAAGGGGCTGAACTACCTGCTCGACGCGATGCCGGCGATCCGGGCCGCGTGCCCGAATGCCTACCTGCTGATGGTCGGCGATGGATCGCTGCGCGCTGAGCTGGAGGCTCAGGCCGAGCGGCTGGGCTTTGCGGAGTATGTGCGCTTTGTCGGCTTCCAGAGCGACCCACGGCCGTACCTCGGGCTGATCGATGTGTTTGTGCTGCCGGTGCCGGTTGGCTCGATGTCGATTGGGCTACTCGAAGCGATGGCGATGCGCCGGGCTGTGGTGATTACGTTTGGCGGCGAAGGTGAGGCAGTGGTGCATGGCGAGAGCGGCTTCTGCGCCACGCCGCGCGACCCGGCCTCGATCGCCACCTATGTGACGGAGCTGCTGCAGGATGCCGAGCTGCGCGAGCGGATGGGCAATGCAGCGCGTCAGCGCATCGCCGATACCTTTTCGGCTCAGCAGGTGGCGCTGGCGCTTGGCAAGCTGTATAGCTCGCCGAGGTGATAGGAGTGGGTGTATAGCTCGCCGAGGTGATTAGGAGTGAATGAAAGCTATGGCTTACCGTATAGGATTTTTGATGGATCAGATCGCCGGGCATGTGACGAACTATCACAACCTGCGCGAGGCGGCTCAAACTGAACCTGAGTTCAACGCAAGCTGGTACGAGATTCACTATTATAAATCTGGCGGCGCAATCGAGAAGCTGCGTGAGCGCGTTGTGCCGTTTGTACCAACATATTTTTCAGGCATATCGCGGGGCGCCTGGGAGACGCACAAAGCGCTCCGGGGGCAGCGCTTCGACGCACTGTTCAGCAATGCGTCGGTCGGGGTGTTCTTTTCGCGTACATTCAGGCACATCCCGACGATGATCGACTTCGACTCGACCCCGCATCAGATCGACCAGATGGCGGCCTATTCAACCGGCAGCCCCGACCCTAAGCCGGTGGCGCAGCTCAAATGGCGGCTTTCGCAGCGGATGATGGAGGCCGCCGCATTGCTGCAGGCATGGTCGAACTGGGCCAAAGACTCGGCAATTCGCGACTACGGCGCTGATCCGAACAAGGTGATTGTCAACCCGCCGGGCATCAAGCTTGATTTCTGGAAGCCCGCGCCCGAGCGCGCCGAGCGCGACGCGAGCCAGCCGCGGCGGATTCTGTTTGTCGGCGGTGACTTTCGGAGAAAGGGCGGGCCTGTGCTGCTGGAGTGGTTTCGGCACCAGGCCGCCGGGGCATATGAGCTGCACATTGTGACGCGCGAGGCGGTAGACACCGCGCCGGGGGTGTATGTCTACCACAACATGCAGCCGAACTCGGCCGAATTGCTCAAGCTTTACCACCAAAGCGACTTGTTTGTGCTGCCGAGCTTGGGCGAGTGCTTTGGCATCGCCACAGTTGAGGCGATGGGCGCCGGGCTGCCCGTGATCACCAGCGATGTCGGCGGAGTCGCCGACATCGTCGATGTTGGCGGGAACGGCTTTATTGTGCCGAGCGATAACGCGGCTGAGCTGGGGCAGGCGATCGCCGGAGTGTTCGCCGACGAGCAGCGGCGCGTGGCAATGGGGATCCAATCGCGGGCGCTGGCGGAACAGCGGTTTGATGTGCGGCGGAACGCGGCGCGCACGTTTGGCTACCTGAGGCAGCTTGCCGATGAGCACACGCTGCCGAATCTCAAGGCTCGTGTAGAAAGGAGCGACGAAGTATGACATCGTTCAACCCAAAACAACTGATTACTACGGCTGTGAATAAAACCGGCACGCTGCTGCTGAGCCCGCCCTATGGCGGCAGCGGCTATTTTCGTAACCACGGGCCGCGCAATGTGCGCAAGGTGGCGCTCACATTCGACGACGGTCCGAGCAAGCCATGCACCGAAGAGCTGCTCGACGCGATGGGCGAGCTCGATGTCAAGGGCACGTTCTTCTGTGTTGGCGTGAATACGCGCTGGCACCCTGATGTTGTGCAGCGCGCGTTTCAGGCCGGGCATGTGATCGCCAACCACTCGCTTGAGCACAGCCGCAAGGCCGGGATCCGGCCCGGTAACGACTTTCGGCATATCGACGGCGGCGCCCAGATCATTAGCGAGGTGATTGGCTGCTGGCCGCGGCTGTACCGCCCGCCGTGGGGCTGGCTCACGCCCTGGGAGGGCCGGCGGCTCACGCAGCGCGGCTACGCTGTGATCGGCTGGGATGTGTATACGCTGGATTGGAAGCTGCCCGAGCCTGACGGCGCGATGGTGGCCGAAGACGCGCGGAAGATCACCCGGCCTGGCTCGATCCTGCTATTCCACGACGCGAATGCCGGCGTGCAGTACTGGCATAAGACCGAGACCACCCACGCGATCAAGCGGATCGTGCCGGCGCTGCGCGCCGATGGCTATGAGTTCGTGACGGTGCCCGAGCTGCTGGGAATCCCGGCGTATGCGCCGCTCGACCAGGCGCCGGGCCGAGCCCAGGCAGCAGCCGCGCCGGGCTCTACGGCGCCGGCAAAGCAGCGCTAGCCAGCTGAACGGGAGCAGAGCAATGGCAACTTCTGCCCACACCGCCGCTGGCCCGGCTGAGGCGCCAAGCCGGCCGCTGGTGTCGGTGATTATCACCACGCGCAATCGCTCGAAACCGTTGAAGGAGGCGATTGAGAGCGTGCTGGCCGCGCGGCACGAGGCGTTCGAGCTTGAGCTGATCGTGGTCGACGATGGCTCGACCGACGACACGGCCGATCTGACGCGCCGCTACCCGGTGGTGTACCTGCAGGCCGGCGGCGTGGGCATGGCCCGCGCGCGCAACGCCGGCCTGCACGCCGCGCGCGGCGACTTCGTGACGCTGCTCGACGACGACGACGCCTGGCTGCCGGGCAACGCCGTGGCGCAGCTGGAACTGTTCGCGCGGCATCCCGAGTTTGGCGCGGTGCACGCTCAGGCGCTGCTGGCCGACGCGAATCTGCGGCCATTTGGCGAGCCGGTTCCGGCTGGGCCGCTGCCGTCGGGCTGGCTGTTTGAGGAGCTGCTGACCTACTGGCCGCAGGTAGGGACGATCCTGACGCGCCGCGCGGCGGCGACCGAAGCTGGCGATATGGATCCAACGCTGTCTGGCGACACCGATTGGGATTGGCTGCTGCGCGTCGCACGCCGCCACCCGATCGGCCGGGTCGAGCAGCCGGTGATGCTGTTTCGGCAGCGCGCCACGGCCGAGGAGCAGCTGGCGTGGCGGCGATTTCCGGCAATGGTGACGATCTTTCACCGGCATACTCGGCCGCTTGGGCTGGCCAAGCGGCTGCGGCTGCAGCCGATATTGTGGCGGCATCGTGGGTGGTGGGCCACGGTATTCTTGCAGTATGCCGGGCAGAACTGGGCCGACGGCGAGCGTGGCCGGGCGTACCGCAGCCTGTATTATGCATTTCGCTGCTCGGTGCCGCACGCGCTGCTGGGCTGCCTGCGCAGCTGGCCGCTGCGCTCGCCGGCGCGCGGCAGCGCCGGCGCCACGCCAGGCGCGCTGTAGGCGTTGCCTTTTGGAGATTGCAAAAAGGAAAGAAACGATGGCAACCATTCACCCGACTGCTGAAGTATCTCCGGCCGCCGAGATCGGCGCAGGCACGCGCGTGTGGAGCCATGTGCAGATCCGCGAGCGCGCGCGCATTGGCCGCAACTGCATCATCGCGCGGAACGTGTATGTCGAGTGTGACGTGACGGTCGGCGATAATGTGAAGATCCAGAATAATGCTTCGCTATATGTTGGGCTGACGGTGGAGGATGGCGTGTTCATTGGCCCGCACGTGATCTTCACCAACGATCGCATCCCGCGCGCGATCAACCCGAATGGCACGCTGAAGAGCGCCGACGACTGGCACGTGGGCCAGACACAGGTGCGCTATGGCGCCGCGCTGGGCGCTGGCACGGTGGTAGTCACGGGCGTGACGATTGGGCGCTGGGCGCTGGTCGGCTCGGGCTCGGTGGTGACGCACGATGTGCCCGACCACGCGGTGGTGGTGGGCAACCCGGCGCGCGTGATCGGCTACGTCAGCGCGGGCGGCACGCGCTGCGCCAGCCAGGACGAAGCGCGTGCGCTGACCGAGCGCGAGATCGCCGGGTAGGCAATGTGATAGCAAGTCGCACCTCGCGCCGGGGCGCTGCAGCGCCCCGGCGCGACCTGTTGGGAGCAGAGCTGGCACGCCTGGCAATGCTGCTGGCACATGTGCCCGGCTACGAGCGTGCGGCGTACGGGGGCGATCCAGCGCAATAGGGAGCGGAATTGCCTGTGTGGGCGCCGTCACCACAGCGCGAGTGCGGCGCGCGCAGATTGCGAGCATATGTCAATAGACGACCGTGCGGGTGCATGCTACCGTAACGCCGAGGACGAAGGTGAATAAACGGTAAAGGAGCATGCATCGTGAATTCGATCAAGCCACTCGTGCGCTCGTGTGCGCTGCTGTTTACGGGCGCGCTGCTCGCGACCCTGATTATTCCGCTGGCTACCCGCTCGTCGTGGGCGGGGCAGCAGAGCTTCACGCTTGCGCCCGGCGATACGATAACGCTTAGCTGCCCGACGAAGCTCAGCGGCCAGGTGCGTGGCCAGCAGTCGGCGGTGAGGTGCGCGGCCACTGCAGCGACCGCGACTGCGACCATAGCCGCCACGGCCACCAGGCTGCCGGCAGCGCCAACTGCGACCACGGTGGCCGTGCCAACTGCGGCGCCCGCCGCGCCGACCGCAACCACAGCGCCGGGCGACCCCGGCGCGGCGCGCACATTTCTGGAGCCCTTCAGCGGCCAGCCGGCCGGCCCGCAGCCGTGGAAGCCGGCGAGCTGGGATGTGACGGTGCACTCGCGCGATATTGCCACCTGGGAGCAGCTGGAGCCGATCGAGGCGATGCACGGCAGCGACTGCAGCCCCGAGCCGGCGCGGCATATGATCAGCTCGTATGACGAATCCGTGTTTCAGTGCCGCGACCACCTGATGACGGCGATCAAGGCCGAGGGCTACGGCGTGATCTACCTGACGCCAAACCAGATGGTCGATTTCTCGGGCGGCGAGGCAGTGGTCCGCTTCGACCTGAGCACCTTGCGCACCTCGCAGCGCGATTGGGTTGACCTGTGGATCTCGCCGTACCAGGATCAGCTGCAGCTGCCGCTTGAGGACTGGCTGCCCGACCTGCAGGGCGAGCCGCGCAACGCGGTGCATGTGCGCATGGATCTGATGAACAACGGCACAGGCTTTCGCGCGGCGGTGATCAAGAACTTCGCCACGACCGACCTGCCGGGCAATATCGTGGCGTACGAGAGCGTGCTGACGCCCGATGCGAAGCGCCGCGACACGTTCGAGCTGCGCATCTCGCGGACGCATATCCGGTTTGGTATGCCGGGCTATAACCTGGCGTGGGTCGACGCGAATATCGCCGACCTGGGCTGGGATCGCGGCGTGGTGCAGTTTGGCCACCACTCGTATAACCCGGCCAAATCGGACGGCTGCGGCAGTATCTGCCAGCCGAATACGTGGCACTGGGACAATATCAGCATCAGCCCGGCGCTGCCGTTCACACTGCTGCGCGCCGACCGCCGGGTGGTGGACCCAACCACGGCGGCAGGCGTGACCTTTGCCGCGCCGGCTCCGGCGAACGCGAACCTGCGCTTCGTGGGCATCGGCAGTGCGATCGAGGCCAGCTTCGACGGCGGCGCGACCTGGCAGGCGGCTACGCCGCAGGCGCAGAAGCTGCATGCCGACGACCACTTCAGCTCGTACTGGATGCCTCTTCCGGCCGGCGTGGTGAGCGTGCAGTTTCGTGGCACCGACTGGTGGGGCGGCAAATGGCAGGTGCGCGACCTGAGCATCTGGGCGCAGTAATCGCAAGCGGGGATAATCAAAGCCGGGCGAGCCATACTGCGTAGCTCGCCCGGCGAGTGTGTTGAGCGGGCAAACTAGAGCGTAAAGACCTTTGCGGCCATATCGCCGATCATCGCGGCGATCGTGAGCGATGATGTCGCGCCGGGCGATGGCGCGTTGCGTACGTGGATCACCGGGCCTTCCTGGTGGAACACGAAATCGTCGACCATGCTGCCGTCGGGGGCGAGCGCCTGGGCGCGAATGCCAGCCGGGCCAGGCACCACGCCATCGGCGGTGATTGCGGGGACGAAGCGCTGCACCGAGGCCACGAACAGCTGCTTGCTCCAATCGCGCACCATTTCGTCCATCCCGACGCGCCAGTAGCTACGCGCCAGGCGCTGGAAACCGCGATAGCCAAGCGCGTCGGCCAGATCGGGCAGGTTGACATCCCAGCGCTGGTAGCCCTCGCGGCCGAACGCCAGCACGGCGTTGGGGCCGAGCCACATCGATCCGTCGATCTTCAGCGTCGAGTGGACGCCCAGGAACGGGAAGGCCGGGTCGGGCACCGGGTAGATCAGCGCGTTGATCAGGTGGCGCTGCGACGGCGCGAGGATGTAGTAGTCGCCGCGAAACGGCACGATCCGGGGCTCGCGCGGGGCGCCGCTGAGCGCAGCCATGCGGTCGGAATAGACGCCGGCGCAGGTGATCAGGTAGCGCGTCTCGATCATGCCGGCCGGGCAATCGACCCAGACGCGGCCGCCGGTATTGGCGATCTGGCGGACCTCGTAGCCGGTGAGCACCTCGCCGCCCATGGCGCGGATATCGGCGGCGTAGGCATCGGCGACGCGGCGGTAGTCGACGATCGCGGTGCTTGGCGAGTAGATCGCCTCAAGGCCAGTGGCGTGCGGCTCGATCTCGCGCAGCCGCTCGGGGCCGATCAGCTCAAGGTCGGGGATGCCATTGGCCAGGCCGCGCTGGTAGAGCTCGTGCAGGCGCGGCAGCTCGCCGGGGGTGGTGGCGACGACAACTTTGCCGCAGACGTTAACCGGAATGTTGCGCTCCTCGCAGTAGTGCTTCATGGCGGCGGCGCCCTGCACGCACAGGCGGGCTTTGAGCGAGCCAGGCTTGTAGTACAGGCCGGAGTGGATCACCCCGCTGTTGCGGCCAGTCTGGTGCTGGGCGATCGCCGGCTCTTTGTCGAGCACGGCGAGGCGCAGCTTTGGGTAGCGCAGCAGCAGCTCGCGCGCCGTTGCAAGCCCGACGATACCAGCGCCGACGATCGCGAGGTCGACGCGGCGGTCGCTTTCGTTTCCTACGTGGCTCATGATCGTACGATTCCTTGTGCTTTTTTCAGAATCTGGTACTGTTAACATTTATTATGGTGTTCTCGTTGAATATAACGCCGTTGAGGAGTAGATGATGCGGTCTCGTTCAATGCTTGCACTCTGGCTGCTGATCGCACTGATAAGTATAATCGGCTTTGGCGCGCTGGCTGCGATGGTACACCGGCCGGGCTTCACGCAGCAAGATTTCGCGATGACTCAGCGTATGCATGCGGACAATGGCGGCGGCTACGAGAGCGTGCTGCTGATCATTGGCGAATTTGGCCGTTCGATCCTGGTGTTTCTGATGCTTGAGCTGGTGGTGTGGCTGTGGCTGCAGCGCCGGCTTCGCGACCTGGCCATACTGCTGGCGGTGGTGGGCGGCGGGTTTGTTGCCAACTACGCGGCGCGGCAGCTGATGGCCGCGCCACGGCTGCCGTTGCACGCGCCGTTTGTGCTATGGCGCGACACCGGCTTCCCCAGCGGGCACGCGATGATGGCGACGATCACATATGGGCTTCTGCTGTGGGCAGTATTTCCCCGCATCCCGCGCCAGCAGCGTGGCGCGGCGCTGGCCGGCGTGGTGGCGCTGGTGCTGCTGGTGGGCTATACGCGGCTATACTTCGGCGAGCACTACCTGAGCGATGTGGCAGGCGGCTACGCGCTTGGCCTGGCGTGGCTGGCGGCTTGCCTGGCCGCGCTAGGATGGTGGGGTGGCCAGCGCAGCTAGCATGCAGCAAAACCTCGGGCGCGGCTTTGCCGCGCCCGAGGTTTTGTTGCCGTGCGCAATGCCCGGCGAAGCTCCATTCAAGCGAACGGATGCCGAACAATCGCCAGATGGCTCAGCGCGCGATACGGGCGCGCAGCGACGCGGCTGCGCGGCGTACGGGCGCCAGCCGCAACGCCAGCAGCAGCGCGAGAATTGCGCCGTACACCAGCGGCTCGCGGATGTCGGCCTTGACAAGCCAGACGAAATGCACCACTGCCAGGATTGCGGCCAGGTAGACCAGCCGGTGCAGCTGCTTCCAGCGCTTCCCGAGCCGGCGCATCCAGCCTTTTGTCGAAGTAGCGGCGAGCGGCAGCAGCAGCAGAAAGGCCGCGAAGCCCACCAGCACGTAGCGCTTTTCGGCGATCGTCTGCTGGATGAGGCCCCAGTCGAGGCCATAATCGAGCACTGCGAAGATCAGCAGGTGCAGGCAGACGTAGAAGAACGCGTAGAGCCCAAGCGGGCGGCGCGACGGCAGCACGAACTTGAGGCCGAACAGCGTGTTCAGCGGGGTGCAGACGAGCGAGAGTACCAGCAGCGTGATCGCCGTTTTGCCGGTGCGGAAGGTGATATCCTGGATCGGGTTGGCCGTCAGGTGCCCGCGATAGGCATCCCACACGATCAGCGCGAGCGGGATGAGCGCACCGATATGCACTGCAATGCGCAGCCAGGTGGCTGGCGCGATACCCAGCGGCGCGAAACGCGCCTTGCTGGCGGCCGAGGCAGTCGTTTTTTTCAGCGGCGTAGCAGACATAAGCTTTCTCTGAGGCACGGAGCGCGCGCAAAGCGGCTAGATGGTTTCGGCCTGGCGTTGTGCGCGCTGCGTAGGAAGAATGCCAGATAGGCGCCTAGTAGTTGGCGCGCAGATCCATGTTGGTATAGAGCTGAGCGACTTTGTCGGCGTAGCCATTGAACGGCAGCGTTTTACGGCGCGATAGCTCGCCAATACGCCGCTCGGTAGCTTGCGACCATCGCGGATGCGGCACAGCCGGGTTGACGTTGGCGAAGAAGCCGTACTCGTTTGGCGCGGCGGCCATCCACAGGCTGGTTGGCTGGTCGGCCACCAGGTCGATCTTCACGATCGCCTTGATGCTCTTGAAGCCATACTTCCAGGGCACCGCCAGGCGCAGCGGCGCGCCGTTCTGGGGCAGCGCGGGCTTGCCGTACACGCCGGTGACCAGCAGCGCCAGGTCGTTCATGGCCTCATCGAGGCGCAGCCCCTCGACGTACGGCCAGGTGTACCAGCCGCTCTGCTGGCCGGGCATCTCCTCGGGGCGCATGATGCTCTCGAAGCGCACATACTTCGCGCCCGCGGCCGGCTCGGCGTCCTTCAGCAGCTTGTTCAGTGCGAAGCCGGTCCAGGGGATGACCATTGACCAGCCCTCGACGCAGCGGTGGCGATAGACATGCTCCTCCTGGGGGTAGCGCTTCAGCAGATCCTCGATCGCGATCTTCTGAGGCTTGTTGACCATCCCGCCAACCTCGAGCGTCCACGGCGTGGTTTTAAAGTTCTGGGCCAGCGTCGCGACGCCCTCTTTATCGGTGGTGAACTCGTAGTAGTTATTGTAGCCGGTGACTGCGTCGAAAGGCGTGAGCGCATCGCCCAGCTCGTCGGTGGTGCCTTTGGTGGCGCCTGGCGCTGGTGTAGCGGCATTTGCGCCGGGCGCGGCCGGGGTGCTAGTGGTGCCGCAGGCGGCGAGTGCCAATGCGCCAAGCGAGAGCGCGCCCGCGCTGCGGATGAACTGGCGGCGCGTGCGAAACAGGTGCTCGGGCGTGATCTCGGAGGTGAGAATTGTATCCATGGTTATGCTCCCTTTGAGCTAGCATTTGTGTACCAGGAAGACTATAGCCGGCGATTATTAGGCAGAAATAACGGAAATCTTACAGGCCGAGCAAGCTTTATTGCGGCGTAGTGTGCGATGCCCAGCATGAACCAATCCTGCGCGCCAGCTCTGCCGCAGGCGAAATGCACCGCTTCGAGAAGCCGAACAACGCAACTGCTACTATAAATAGATACGAGTTACGCGGTGGGGTTCGTGGGCGGCTTTGCCGCCCCGAGAACTTCTTGGCTGGTCGCGGCCACCGCCGTGGTCGCGACCAGCCAAAAAGAGTGATTTTGGAGGGCTTGCGCCCTCCAAGCCTCCCACGCGCGAGGACACCGCGTAAGCCCTGTAATTGATATACGAAGCGGCGAGCGGGGAAGATCTGCCGCCAGGGTGGCGCAGCGTAGGGTAGCCGCGCCGCGCCATGGGCGGCGCGGGCGGGTTGCGTGGGGCGAGTGGGCTAGGCGGCTTCGGATTTTGCGCGGATGCTGGCGACGGTGGCGCGCCAGTCGACGCGCGGATGCTGGGATTCGATCTCGGCGACGACCGCGTCGACCACGCTCGCAGCGCTGCCATCGCGCGTCTGCTCGTCGCCCCAGTGGTAGGCATCGGTGTACTCGTCGGAGCCGATCCAGCCGACCGACATAGCCGCGAGGTCGACGGCTTCCTGGAAGCGATCGTGCAGCGCAGCTTTGGCGCGGCCGCCCTCGCCTTTGGCGCGCACCTGCACCGGGATGTCGACCCAGTAGAGTATTTGGTAGGTTGCCATTGCGTTCCTCCTTCTATGGCGAGTGTTTCGTGTGCTGCCGGAGACCGTGATAGGGCGGGCAGGCGGCTGGGGCTACTTGGGCTGGCGGCTGGTGTTGCGGCGGGCGCGCGGCGGGCGGGGCGCAGGGGCTTCGGGCAGCGGCTCGGCCAGGCGCGGCCGGTAGCGCTCGTGCGCAATCTCGGCCATGAGCTCGGCCAGGCGCGCCTCGAGCTGGCCGTAGCCGGTTGGCCGAATTTCGAGTGGCAGCCCAAGCGTGCTGGCGACCGCGCTGGCTTTCGCGGCCAGCGCCGGGTCGTCGCTCTGCGCCAGGTAGACCAGCCGGCGATAGTTGGCGAAGTAGGTATCGCGCAGCTCCGGGAAGCGGTCGAGGCCGAGGCCCTTGAGGATGGTGCCCTCGAACCCGCGCACCAGGAAGTCGGTAAGGAAGAACGTGCCGGGCTCGTGCGCCATCATGTGATCGAAATCGCGGCCGGCGTACATCTCGTAGCAGTGCGGGCCGGCGATGCGCGGCACATTGTAGCGATCGAGCACGCCGTCGAGCTGGCCGCCGGTGCCGCAGTCGCCGTACACCACCACGACGCGCTCGAAGCGCGGGATCAGCTCGCGCAGGCGTCGCTCGACATCGGGGCCGATGCGCTGCGGCACCATGTGATCGCTCGCCGCCACGCCGAACAGCGCCACATCCCAGCCGTGCCGCCGCACGATTGCGACGACCTCGCGGGCCAGCGCGCCGCAGAGCACGAAGGCGGTTGCTGGGGTGTGTGTTTCGGGCTTTGGGTTGGCCATGTGTTCGATGCACGCCTCTCACTGGCAGGATGTAGGCGGCGGGGGCTCGGGGTGGCGAAGCGGCCCCCGAGCCTTCTTTTTGGCGGCGAGCCGCCGGTTTGCCACCGGCGCGCCGGCAGCCAGCTAGGCGCTGCGGCGGGCGCGCCGGTCGTCGCGGGCGCGGCGTGTTGCCTCGGGCGACTGGCGCTGCGCTGGCGCGCTGGCAAGCTCGATACCAGCCAGCTCGAGCGGCGGCAGCGTGTGCAGTGCCTGGGCGATCGCGCGGACATGCGCGGGCGAGCTGCCGCAGCACGCCCCGATGATCGTGGCGCCGAGCGCGCGCACGCGGCGGGCGTACTCGGCCATGATCGCGGGCGTGCCGTTGTACACGGCCTGGCCGTCGATCATCTCGGGCAGGCCGGCATTGCTTTTGGCGATCAGCGGGGCGGATGCGCCGGCCTGGCTCATGCCGAAGATCACGCCTTCGATCTCGGCGGTGCCGTTGCCGCAGTTCCCGCCGAACGCCGCCAGCCCAAGCTCGCCCAGCTCGGCCACGGCCTGGGCCGGGCTGACGCCCATCATAGTGAACCCGCGCGTGTCGAAGGTCATGGTGGCGGCGATGGGCAGCTGCGGGGCGGCCTGGCGGGCGCCGGCCACGGCCGCGCGCACCTCCTGCAGGTCGCTCATGGTCTCGACCCACAGCACGTCGGCGCCGCCGGCGGCCAGGCCGGCCGCCTGGGCGGCAAAGCCGGCCACGGCGGCATCGTAGGTGAGCGCGCCCATTGGCTCGAACAGCTCGCCGCTCGGCCCGATCGAGCCGGCCACCACGGCGGCGTCGCCGGCCTCGGCGCGGGCAAGCTCGGCGGCGGCCTGGTTCAGCTCGAACACGCGCCCGTGCAGGTTATGCAGCTTCAGGCGGAATGGCGAGCCGCCGAAGCTATTGGTGAGGATGATCTGCGCGCCGGCGTCGAGGTAGCCGCGGTGCACCGCGCGCACGTGCGGCTGCTTGTCGGGCAGCACATTCCAGAGCTCGGGCGGGTCGCCAAACAGCAGGCCCGCGGCCATCAGCATGGTGCCCATGCCGCCATCGGCGACGATCGGGCCGCCCCGCTGGATCAGATCGAGGAAACGGTTGGACATGGCTTCATTCCTTGCTGTCGATATGATGCGCGAGCGTGGCGCATGGGCAGATTGTAGCAGATAATTGCAGTTTGCGTCACCAGAACGGCCGGATCGCGTCGGCGGCCCTCGCGGCGGCGAGCTGATCGGCCGGCGCGATTGCGCTGTGGCCTGGCGCGTAGCTGCGGGCGGGCAGGGCACGCTGCGCGCCATGGGCGGCCGAGCCGAAGTCGCTGGCGCGGGCCAGCGCGGGCGCGGCGTGGGCGGCGGGCTGGGCGCCAGCGCGGAAGCGCGCGAGCCGGAAGAACTCGATGTTGTGGCGCGACTCGCCGCGCTCGGCCAGATCGGCCATGATCTCGCCGATGACGCTGGCGAACTTGAAGCCATGGCCCGAGCACGGCGACGTAAACGACACCTGCGGGTACTGCGGGTGCAGATCGATGATGAAGTGGCGGTCGGGCGTATTCGTGAACATGCACGAGCGCATGGTCATGGTCGGGCCGGCGCCGTCGGGGAAGTAGCGCTCGGCGAACTCGCGCAGCAGCTGCTCGTCGTAGTCGTTCGGCTCGCGGTCGAGCGTTTCGGGGTTCACCGCCTCTTCGAGGTGGTGGTAGCGGCCGAACTTGAAGCCGGGGATGCCGAACACCGGGAAGCCGTAGTAGCGGCCCTCGCCGACCAGCAGGTTGAACACCGGGAAGCGCGCGGGCGTGAAGTGCTCGGGGCGGCGCGGCTGGAGCCAGGCCAGCACCTGGCGCTCGGGCGTGAGCAGGCCGGCCAGCGGCGGCAGCAGCGTGCTGTTCCAGGCGCCGGCGGTGATCACCAGCCGGTCGGCCTCGTAGACGTCGCGGTTGGTGGTGACGCGCACGCCGTCGGCGAGCGGCTGCCACTCGAGCACGCGCTCGCGGCCGTGCACCTCGGCGCCAAGCGCCTGGGCAGCCTCGACATACGAGATAATGCAGCGCTCGGGCACCAGGAAGCCGCCCTGCGGCTGGTAGAGCGCCAGCGTTTCGTGCGGCAGGCGGTAGCCGGGGAAGCGCTGGGCGATCTCGGTGCCGGTGAGCACCTCGTGGGCGAGGTTGTGCTCGATCGCCGACTGCAGCGCGCCCTGGAACACGCGGCTGTCGGGCGGGCCGGCGTCGATCGAGCCGATCGTGTGCAGCAGCTGCTCGCCGGCGCGGCCCTGGATCTCGCGCCACAGCTCGTACGAGCGGTGCAGCAGCATCACGTAGGTCGGGTGCTCGTAGTAGGCCAGGCGGATGATGCGGGTGTGGCCGTGCGACGAGCCCATCTCGTGCGGGATGTCGAAGCGCTCGAGGCCAAGCACCTGCTTGCCGCGCTTGGCCAGCTCGTAGATCGTGGCGCTGCCGGCCGCGCCGACACCGATCACGATCGTGTTGAAGCGTTTGGTAAGGCGCTGCATATAACACCCTTTATTGTTACCACCAAGACACCAAGACACAAACAAGACCAGGCATTGATTGCTACCAGGACGCCAAAACACCAAGTAGTTTGAACACTTGGTGCCTTGGTGGCTAACCGGTTACGCCTTGGCGCGCAAGCGGGCGCCCTGCGGATCGAAGAACGGGGTGGGCGTGACGATGGCGGGCACTGGTTTGCCCTTCACTTCCACCAGCACGCGGCTGCCGGGCCAGGCGTGCGAGGTGCGCACGTAGGCCAGCGCCAGCGTCTTGCCGAGGGTGTGGCCGCGCTCGCTGAACGTGACGTGGCCGATCTCGTCGGCCGGCAGGATGCGATCTTTGCTGGTGCCGGCCTCGGGGCCGCTGAGAATCTTCTCTTCGTTGGGCGTCACCGCGCCGATGCTCCAGACCTTGGCGTTTGCGACGGCGGGCAGCTCGCCCTGCAGCGTCAGGCCAACCCAGCGCTCGGCGATGCCTTGCTCCTGCACGCGCAGCAGCGCCTCGCGGCCAATGAAGTCGCGCTTATCAAAGCGGATCCAGCGGTCGAGCCCGACGTGGAATGGCGTGTAGTCTTCGTTGATGTCGTTGCCATAGAGCGGGAACGCCTTTTCGAGGCGCAGCGACTGCATGGCGGCCACGCCGTAGGGCTTGAGGCCGAACTCGCGGCCGCGCGCCAGCAGGAACTCCCACAGCGCGCCGGCCTCTTCGGCCGGGGCGTACAGCTCGTAGCCCAGCTCGCCGGTGTAGCCCGAGCGCGAGATCAGCAGCTCGGTTTCGTTGATGGTGGCGGGAGCGAAGCGGAAGAACTTGAGCGCGTCGACGTCGGCGCCCTGCGTAACCGACTTGAGGAAATCGCGCGAGCGCGGGCCCTGCACCACCGGCAGCGCCACCGCCGCGCTGATGTCGGTGACGTAGGTGCTGGTGCCGATTGCGTGGTCGGCGATCCAGCGAGCGGTCTTCTTGCGCGGCCCCGAGCTGGTGACGACCATGAAGTGCTCGTCGTTGAACTTATAGACCGTGATGTCGTCGACCACGCCTCCGTCGTCGCGGCACATGGTCGAGTAGCGCGCCTGGCCGGGCAGCAGGTCGCGAACCTCGTTAACCAGCAGCATGTTGATCAGGCGCTCGGCGCCAGGGCCTTTGACGTCGACCTCGCCCATGGTCGAGAGATCTTGCATGCCGACGTTGGTGCGGGTGTTGACGTGCTCTTCGACCGGCGAGGCATACGACAGCGGGAACAGGTAGTCGCCGCCGCCTTTGACCATCTGCGCGCCCATGCGGATGTGGTTTTCGTAGAGCGGTGTCCGACGTTCGGCCATAGAGGCTCCCTTTCAGTTGGGCCGCGTGCTGGTGGTGGCGCCGGCCTCGCGCGTACCGTACGCTTGGGCGGGGCTAGGGTACCACAGCGGCACGCAGAAACGGTGTTTATGATGCCGACGGTTTCAGCTGCTCGCGCAGCGACACGAGCTGCGCAAGGTGGGTGTTGTCGTGGCTTACCAATTCTTGCACCTGGTCGCGGAGCTTGGTCGCGCCGATCGTGGCGTGCACCAGCGGGCGGCCCCAGTCGCGCTGCTCGAGCCCCTGGAGAAAGGCCACGGTTTCGGCGCGGCGCCGCACGAACTCGTCGAGCAGCTCGGCCAGCGGGCGCGCCAGGTCGTGGGCGCTCTCGTCGGGGTGCAGGTACGGCTCGAACGGGTTGTCTTGCTCGACGACGCGGCGCAGCCGTGCGAGGTATGGCGCCTCGATATAGGCCAGGTGCGCGACGACGTCGGCGGCGCACCACTCGCCGGGCGCCGGGCGCCAGCGCGCCGCTGCGTCGTCCAGGCGGCGCAGCATGCGCGCCAGATCGCGCGGCGTGGCCTCGAGCGATTCGATCAGGACACTGCGTCGGGACATTTACTTCTCGCTTTGCCACAAAGACGCAAAGACTCAAAGTTCATAGGGCCTTCCTGTCCTGGCGCCTTCGTGGCAGTTAGGCGTGGCCTCGAGCGATTCGATCAGGACACTGCGTCGGGACATTTACTTCTCGCTTTGCCACAAAGACGCAAAGACTCAAAGTTCATAGGGCCTTCCTGTCCTGGCGCCTTCGTGGCAGTTAGGCGTTACCACGGCGCTCGCGCCGCCTGCGCGCCCGGTCGCTCTCGGCGGCCTCGGCGCGGGCCGGCAGGATGCCGAGCGCGTCGAGGTGCGGGAACGCATCGGACATATGCGGCATGTGCATTGCGCCGACGAACTCGGCCTGGAACTCGGGGTCGATCGCCGTCTCGATATACTCGACCTGGCGCGCGGCTTGCGCGGCCTCGGCGCGGCGCGACTTGCTGAGCAGCGCGATGCGCGCGCCGTCGCCGGCGGCGTTGCCGACGGCATACACCTGCGACAGCTCGCAGTCGGGGTAGAGGCCTAGCACCATGGCGCGCAGCGGGTCGATGTAGCTGCCAAATGCGCCGGCCAGCACGATCTTATCGACCTTGGCCACGCCGCGGCGGTGCATCAGCAGCTTGCAGCCGGCGTAGAGCGCGCCCTTGGCAAGCTGAATATTGCGCACGTCGTCCTGCGTCACCACAATCTCGCGGCCGGTGGCGGTCTGCTCGGCGGTGGCGAGGATGTACTCGGCTTTGGGGCCGTTCCGCCTGATGCGAGACGAAGGATCAAAGACCAAGGACGAAGGTGTGCTATTGTCAAGCTGCATTCTTTCGTCATTTGTTATTCGTCTTTGATCCTCTTCGGCGAAGCGCCCATCCGCACGCAAGATCCGGCTGGTGAACAGCTCGGCCACAGCCTCGATAATGCCGGAGCCGCAGATGCCGGTGGCGCCGATCTCGGCAGGCTCGAGCTCGTCGGACCAGCCCTCGCGGCCGATGACCTTGAAGCGCGGCTGCCCGCTGGCCGGGTCGATCCGCACGCGCTCGATCGCGCCGGGGGCGGCGCGCTGGCCGTGGGTGATCTGGGCGCCCTCGAAGGCCGGCCCGGTGGGGCTGCTGCAGCTGAGCAGCCGCTCGCGGTTGCCGAGCAAGATCTCGGCGTTGGTGCCGACGTCAATCACCAGCATGATCGCATCCTGCTGGTCGGGCGCCTCGGCCACCAGCACGCCGACGTTATCGGAGCCGACGTGGCCGGCCTCGAGCGCCATGAAGTGCGCGTTGGCGCCGGGATGCAGCTTCAGCCCCAGGTCGCGGGCCTTGACATCGACGGGGGCGTGTGTCGCGAGGGTGAACGGCGCGCCGCCCAGGTCGGTCGGGTCGAGGCCGAGCAAAATATGATGCATCACCGTGTTGCCGGCCAGCACGATCTCGTGGATGTCGCGGGCGCGCAGGCCGGCGGCGTGGGCCGCAAGGCCGGCGAGCTTATTCAGCCCGGCGATGATCGCCTCGTGCATCTTCTTGAGGCCATCGGCGTGCATCATGGCGTAGCTGACGCGGCTCATCAGATCTTCGCCATACGTCACCTGCGGGTTCATCATCGACTCGGTGGCCAGCACGGCGCCGCTGCGCAAGTCGCACAGGTGCGCGGCCACGGTGGTCGATCCGACGTCGACGGCCAGACCGTACAGGCCTTCGTGGTAGCCGGGCAGCACGTCGATCACCTCGGCGTCGTTCCACACCACCACGCTGATGCGCTGCTTGCCGGATTTCAGCGCCGCGCCGAGCCGCCGCAGCGCCTGCAAATCGATCCGCAGGCCGTCCCAGCCCCACTCGCGGCGCAGCGCATCCTGAAGGCGCTCCCAATCGCCCTTGCGAGCGCCGAGCGCGTGCGGCTCGACCTCGACGAACACCTGGCGCACGGTCGGGTCGATCGCGATCGTGCGCTCGGTGGCGGTCTTGCGGATGATCTGGCGGTGCGACTGGCTTTCGGGCGGAACCGTCACGAGCACATCGCCGCGCACGCAGGCGGCGCACGCCAGCCGCGCGCCGGTGGGCATGCCGCCGTGATCGGCGAAATAGCCCTGCTCGGTGGCGTCGGCCGGTGTCAGGTGGCCGCCGGCCGAGCTGATGGCGTACTTCGCGAACTCGCCGCTCTCGACCAGAATCTTGCACTTGCCGCACGTCTGCCGGCCGCCGCAGATGCTGTCGACATCGACGCCAAGCTGGCGGGCGGCGTCGAGCAGGCTGGTGCCCTCGGCCACCGTGCCCTGGCGCCCCGAGGGCTGAAAGACGACGCGATAGGTTGTTGGTGTTTCGTTCATGGTATGGTTCGGGCTTACGCAGCTGCGTTATGCGGAAAATCGCCCTGCCGCAAGCTGGGCGTGCCAACTGCGCAGGCCATAATGGTATATCTGGCAATCTGGCTCAACGACGCGACGACACGATGCCAGAGCGCGCGATTCTGGCATCGTGTCATCGTGCCACCCAATCGAGCAATGGCTCGGGCGCCCTCGCGCTTCTGCTCGGACAGCGCCTTCTCAGAGATCGCGGCGCTAATTGGCGCGGCGGCTGGCCATATACTGTTTGGCCAGCTCGACCGCGACCGCCGCGTCGCGGCCGTAGGCGTCGGCGCCGACGGCTTTGGCGAACGTCTCGGTGACCGGGGCGCCGCCGACCATCACATACACCGCGTCGCGCATGCCCTCCTCGCCGAGGGCGTCGATCACCACCTTCATGTACGGCATGGTAGTAGTGAGCAGCGCGCTCATGCCAATGATATCGGGCTGGTGCGTCTTGATCGCCTCGATGAACTTGTCGGCGTCGTTGTTGATGCCGAGGTTGATCACCTCGAAGCCGGCGCCCTCCATCATCATGGCCACCAGGTTCTTGCCAATGTCGTGGATATCGCCCTTGACTGTGCCGATCACCATGGTGCCGATGCGCTCGGCGCCAGTCTCGACGAGCAGCGGGCGCAGGATCTCCATGCCGGCTTTCATGGCATTGGCGGCCATGAGCACTTCGGGCACGAAGAGCACGCCGTCGCGGAAGTCGACGCCGACAATATCCATGCCGGCCACCAGGCCCTTGCCGAGTACCTCTTGTGGGCTGTAGCCACGGCCGAGCGCCTCGCGCGTTTCGGCCGCGACCTCCTCTTTCATGCCGTCGTAGAGGTCATCTTGCATTTGCAGCCACAGATCGTCGTCGCTCAGATCCGAAAAGTCCATCGGGTTCGCTCCTCCTCAAACAAAGGATCCACAGTGCGCCTAGCTCGGCTCGCCGCCGCGCCGCGCGGCGCGGCGGGCCCTCGCGGGCGGCGCGGGCCGCATCGGCGGCGCTTGGCGCGGCGCCGGCGGCCGCGGCCGGGGCGGCGGCGCTGTCGCGGTGTGCGCCGATCCAGGCCAGGCAGTTTTCGTCGTAGCCCATCATCAGGTTGGCGGCCATGATGCTCTTCTTGATCTCGCCCTCGATCGGGTTGGTGATCGCGCAGGCCATGCCCGCGCCGATCGCCATGGCCAGGAACGTGCCGTTGAGCGCCGGCCGGTCGGGCAGGCCAAACGAAATATTGCTGGCGCCGCAGGTGGTATTGCAGCCCAGCTCCTCGCGGATCATGCGCACCAGCCGGTACAGCGTGGCTGCGGCGCCGGGCACCGCGCCGGCCGGCATCGCCAGCGGGTCGATTATAACATCCTGGCGCGGGATGCCGTACGCCTCGGCGCGCTCGACGATCTTTTTGGCCACCTTGAAGCGCTCGACCGGGTCGTACGAGATGCCGGTCTCGTCATTCGCCACGCCGATCACCGCGGCGCCGCGCTCGGCGACCATGGGCAGCACTACCTCGAGGCGCTCTTCCTCGCCCGTCACCGAGTTGACCAGCGGCTTGCCCTTGACGACCTTCAGCCCCTCGCGCAGCGCCGCCACCACCGAGGAATCGATGCAGATCGGCACCTCGACCACCGACTGCACCACGCGGATGGCCTCGGCCAGCAGCGCCGGCTCGTCGGCGAGCGGCACGCCGGCGTTTACGTCGAGCATATGTGCACCGGCGGCCACCTGCGCCAGCGCGTCGGCGCGCACGCGGTCGAAGTTGCCGGCGGCCATCTCGGCGGCCAGCAGCTTGCGCCCGGTGGGGTTAATGCGCTCGCCGATGATCACGAACGGCCGGCCAGGGCCGATCATAACCGTCTGAGTAGGCGATGAGACGATCGTTTCCACGCTGTTTCCTCTTTAGCTTTGCTTCCCTGTATGCGTCGTAGGCGGCCTGCCGCCGCATTTACACGAGCGGCACGTCGAGCAGCGCCCTATCGCCGGCGGGCGCGGCCGGCAGCGCAGCGCTGGCGCGGCGCGGGAACAGCCCGGCGCGGTGAATGATCTCGGCCACGGCTTCTTCCTGGCGGTAGGCCATCACGTGCACGCCATGGACGCCTTCGATCGCGCGCACCTGCTGGATGATCTCGATGCAGATCTGCTTGCCCTCTTCGGCCTGGCGGTTTTTAGGCGTCTTGTTCAGCCGCTCGACCAGCGCGTCGGGGATCCAGACGCCCGGCACCTTGGTGCGCATAAACTCGGCGGCTTTGGCCGAGCGCAGCGGCCCGACGCCCACCAGGATGTACACCTGCTGGTGCAGCCCCAGATCGCGCACGCCGCGCATGAACTGCTCGAAGCGCGGCACGTCGAAGCAGTACTGCGTCTGGATGAACTGCGCGCCGGCGGCGATCTTTTTGCCGAGCCGGTGCGGCCGCCAATCGTAGGGCGGGGCAAACGGGTTTTCGGCGGCGCCGAGAAAGAGCCGCGGCGGCGTGCTGAGCTTGCGCCCGCTCAGAAACACCCCTTGGTCGCGCATGGTACGCGCCACGCGCAGCAGCTGGATGGAGTCGAAGTCGAACACGCGCTTGGCCTCGGGCTGATCGCCGGCGGTGACGTCGTCGCCGGTGAGGCACAGCACATTGCGCACGCCCATCGCCGCCGCGCCCAGCAGATCGCCCTGAATGGCGATGCGGTTGCGGTCGCGGCAGCTGACCTGCAGCACCGGCTCGTAGCCGGCGCGGGTGAGCAGCGCGCAGCAGCTCAGGCTGCTCATGTGGCAGTTCGCGCCCGAGCCGTCGGTGGCGTTGATCGCGTCGCAGACCTCGGCCAGCACCAGGGCATTTTTATACACATCGGCCGGGTCGGCGCTGTCGGGCGCGTCGAGCTCGGCGGTGACGGCGAAGCGCCCCGAGCGCAGCACGCGCTCGAGGCGGCTGGCGGAGGCGAGCTGGTGAACGGGTGGGCTGCTCATGGTTCATCACTTCTACTGGGCACACCGGGCGACGCCGCAGCGCTCGCCGGTTGATTTTACCGCCGCTCTCCCGCCTGCCAGCCCTTTGGCGCCCTGGTGTCGATGCCGTCGAGCATATTGACCCAGGCCGACGTACCCTGGAGCTGGCGGTTGACCGGCGGCTGGACGACCTTGATCTCGTCGGCGTAGATCAGCATATGCCGGCTGCGCTCCCAGGCCTGCGCCCACACGCAGGGCAGCTCGGGGATCACCTCGCAGTGGCCGTTGGGGCGCACTCCGCCGCACGGCCCGTTGCGCAAGTTTTTGGGGCAGTTCATCGGGCAGGTCATGCCGGTGCTGTGCAGGATGCACTGGCCGCACATCTGGCAGTTAAATGCGTAGCCCTTGAGCAGCTCTTCGCTGCGCACCATCGCGCGCTCGGCCAGGCGCGGCGCGAGCCGGCGGGCCAGCGGGTAGCCCAGCGCGATCAGCCGCTTCGAAGCCGCGTAGGCCAGCTCAAGCAGGCGCGGGTGGTTCTTGAGCAACTCGCTGCCCGGCGCGCGGCGCGCCTCTTTCATGATTGCGGTCATCCTGTCCTCACTCCCCGCCGCTGGAGGGCGGGGGCAGGGGTGCTAAAACAGCCCAAGCTAGAAGTCGTGCGGCTCGAGCGCGATCGCGGCCTTGCGGCGCGCCACGAACTCGCGCAGCGCCTGGGCGGTGCCCTGGTCGAGCGCGGGCTGCTCGTAGCTGGCCAGCAGCTGCTTGACCTTGGCGTTGGCGCGGGCGTAGCTGTCGGGCGCGCCGTTCAGCTCCCACTGCTCGGCCGAGTTGTAGTCGAACAGCTCGGCGCGGTAGAACGCGTCGCGGAAGTGGCGCATGGTATGGCCGGTGCCGAGGAAGTGGCCGCCGGGCGGCACCTCCTGAAACGCGTCGAACGCGAACGCCTCGTCGGAAAGGTCGACGCCCTTGGCCCACGTGTGCAGCATGCCCAGGATCTCGCAGTCGAGCACGAACTTCTCGTAGCCCGACACCAGGCCATTTTCGAGCCAGCCGGCGGCGTGCAGCACGAAGTTCGTGCGCGCCATGATCGTCGGGATCATCACCATGATCGACTCGTAGCCGGCCTGGGCGTCGGGCAGCTTCGAGCTGGAGAAGGTGCCGCCGCCGCGGAACGGCAGGCCGTAGTGGCGTGCCATCTGCGCGCTGATATACAGCGCCACCTGGCTCTCGGGCGTGCCGAAGGTCGGCGCGCCGCTTTGCAGATCGATCGTCGAGAGAAACGAGCCGTAGATCACCGGCGTGCCGGGGCTGATCATCTGGCACAGCGCGATGCCGGCCAGCGCCTCGGCGTTCAGCTGGGCCACCGTGCCGGCGATGCTGGTGGGGCCCATGGCGCCGGCCAGGATGAACGGCGTGATGATCATCGCCTGGCGCGCGCGCGCGTACACCTTGATGCACGAAAGCATGCGGTCGTCGAAGCGGCGCGGGCTGCTGACATTGATCAGCGAAAGCAGCGCCGGGTGCTCGCGGATGGCATCGGCGCCAAACACGATCTCGGCCATGGCCACGCTGTCGGCAGCGTTCTTGCCGGCCGTCACCGAGCCCATAAACGCCTTATCGCTATAGCTGATGTGGCTGAGCAGCATATCGAGGTGGCGCGTCGCCACCGGCTCGTCGGTCGGCTCGACGACAGTGCCGCCGGAGTGGTGGATGTAGGGGCTCATGTAGGCCAGCTTGACGAAGTTCTGGAAGTCGGCCAGCGTGGCTTCGCGCCGCCCGCGATCGAGATCCTGCACGAACGGGCAGCCGTACACCGGCGCGAACACGATCTGGTTGCCGCCGATGGTGACGTTGTTCTGCGGGTTGCGCGCCAGCTGCGTGAACTGGCGAGGCGCCATGCCCGCATACTTGAGGATCAGCTGCTCGTCGAAGAAAACCGTCTCGCCGCGCACATCGGCGCCGTGGTCTTTCAGGATCTGGCGCGCCTCCTCGTCGTAGAAGTCGATCCCTAGCTCGCCCAGAATGCGCATCGACATATCGTGCACGCGCTGCACGCCCTCGGGGCGCAGCAGCTCGTACACCGGCAGGTCGTAGCTGATCGGCCGCATGCGCGCCGCGCCGGCCGCGTTGGCCTGGCGCGCGCGCCGCTCGCGCCGGCGATCGGTTGCTTCGGTCATGTGCTTCCTCTTCAGGCAGGCTCTTAGAACAGCCCCACGGTGTTGCCGTTTTCGTCGATGTCGATGCTGTGCGCCGAGGGGGCCGTGCCCAGCCCCGGCATGGTCACCATATCGCCGGCCAGCGGGTAGATAAACCCGGCGCCGACGCTGGCGCGGGCCTCGCGGATGTGGAAGGTGTAGCCGGACGGCGCGCCCTTGAGCTTGGCGTCGTGGCTGAGGCTCAGGTGCGTCTTGGCCATGCAGATCGGCAGATTGCCGAAGCCGTTGGCCTCGAACGAGGCGATCTGCTGGCTGGCTACGTCGGTATAGCTCACGTCGTCGGCGCCGTAGATCCGCGTGGCGATCGTGTGGATCTTGTCTTTGATCGGCATGTCGAGCGGGTAGAGGAACTGCGGCGTGGCGCGCGAGCGCTCGGCGGCGGCCACTACCTTGCGGGCCAGGTCGAGGCCGCCGGCGCCGCCTTCGGCGAAAACCGTGCTGACGGCCATGTCGTCGGCGCCGGCGGCGCGCGCGATCTGGCGCACCGCCTCGATCTCGGAGGGTTTGTCGTCGGGGTAGGCGTTGAGCGCCACCACCACCGGCACGCCAAAGGCGCGCGCGTTCTCGATCTGCTTGCGCAGGTTCGCGCCGCCGGCCAGCACGTCGTCGGGGTTTTCGGCCAGCAGCTCGGGCGGCAGCGGCTTGCCGGGGGTGATCTTGTACTTGCCGGTGTGGCTCTTGAGCGCGCGCACGGTGGCTACCACCACCGCCGCGGCCGGCCACAGCCCCGAGGCGCGGCACTTGATATCGAAGAACTTCTCGCCGCCCATGTCCATGCCGAAGCCGGCCTCGGTGACGACATAGTCGGCCACGCGCAGGCCGATCTGGTCGGCGACGATCGACGAGTTGCCGTGGGCGATGTTGGCGAACGGGCCGGCGTGCACGAACGCCGGGGTGTTCTCGATCGTCTGCATCAGGTTGGGCTTCAGCGTCTCGCGCATGATCACGGTGGCCGCGCCGGCGGCGCGCACGTCGTCGGCCGTCACCGGCTTGCCGTCGGCGGTGAACGCCACCACCATCTGGCCGATGCGCTGGCGCATGCTTTTCAGCGCGGCGGTGTTGGTGTTGCCGGTCGCGAGCGCCAGGATGGCCATTAGCTCGCTGGCGACGGTGATGTCGAAGCCGGTATCGCGCGGAATGCCGTTCTTCTCGCCGCCCTGGCCGATTGTGATCTGGCGCAGAAAGCGGTCGTTGACGTCGAGCACGCGCCGGATGGCGATGCGCTGCGGGTCGATGTTCAGCGGGTTGCCGTGGTACCAGCTATTGTCCACCAGCGCAGCGATCTGGTTGTGGGCCTGGCCGATCGCGTGGATGTCGCCGTTCAGGTGCACAATGCTTTCTTCGAGCGGCACCACCTGGCTGTAGCCGCCGCCGGCGCCGCCGCCCTTGATGCCGAACGCCGGGCCGAGCGAGCTTTGGCGCAGGGCGATCGCGGCATTCTTGCCCAGGCGGTTGAGCGCCATGCCCAGGCCGATCGTGGTGGTGGTTTTGCCCTCGCCGAGCGGCGTTGGCGTGATCGCGGTGACGAGAATATACTTGCCAAGCGGCCGGTCGCGGTAGCTGTCGAGCAGGCTGAGGTCGATCTTGGCCTTGTAGCGGCCGTGGTACTCGATATACTGCTCGGGGATGCCCAGGCGCTCGGCCACCGAGCGGATGTGCTCGATGTGGGCCTCCGAGGCGATCTGCAGGCTGGTTTTCACAGGGTTGCTCCTTTGTGAATAGCGAAAGCAGATCGGAGGCCGCCGAGCCATGTCGATCTGCTGAGCCGCCGCGTGGCGGTGCCTAGCCGTAGTAGCCGAGGCGGTTCGAGATTCGTGCCGCGGCGGCGATCGCCAGCGCGCCAAACTCCCTGAGGCGGTCGGGCGCGATGCGGTACGATGGCCCCGAGACGCTGAGCGCCGCCACCACCGTGCCGTCGGCGCCGCGCACCGGCGCTGCTACGCCGTGCAGGCCCTCTTCGATCTCGCCGATCGCCTGGGCGTAGCCGCGCTCGCGCGTGGCCGCCAGGTCGGCGCGCAGCGTGGCCGGGCTCACGAGCGTGCGCTCGGTGAAGCGCGGCAGCGGGCGCGCCAGGATGCGATCGATGTCGGCGGCAGGCGCGAACGCCAGCAGCGCCTTGCCATTCGCCACGCAGGAGAGCGGCGTGCGCCGGCCGACCCAGTTGGCGTCGCGCACCAGGTGCGGCGCGTTGATCTGCTCGACGTTGATCACCTCGTCGCCGTCGCGCACCGCCAGGATCACGGTCTCGCGCGAGGCTTCGGCAAGCTCGATCATCACCGGCCGCGCGGCCGCGCGCACGTCGCCGAAGTGCGTCACCTGGCCGGCCAGCCGCACCAGCATAAACCCCAGGCGGTATTTCTCGGTGCCGGGCACGCGCTCGAGCAACCCCTCGCGCTCCATGGTGGCCAGCAGCCGCGAGGCGGTGCTCTTGTGCAGCCGGGCCTTGCGGCTCAGCTCGCTCACGCCTAGCTCGGTCGGGCCGTTGTCGAACACCTTCAACAGCGCCGCGGCACGCCGCACCGACTGAATCAGAGTGCCCGCCTCTTGTTCGTCGAGGTGTTGCATAATATGGAACATAAACCGGATAGTGCAACACCATCGTACCACCAGGCCACAGCGCTGTCAATAGGCAGATGCGTGGCGCGGCCGGGCAGCAGCGTGTGCTGGCAGGGTCAGGCGTACCTGGGAGCTACGCGAGCGCAGAGCACAGCGGCGGCATGCTGGCGCGCGCGCGGCGCAGTTTTCTTGACTTTCTGGTAAAAAGCCATATACTCGTGGTACACTCGAAGGCTATGCAATCACAAACTCGCCGTGTCACGGTTTCAGCGTTTCCTTGGCGGCGCGCAGCCGCTGGCCTGCTTTTGGTTGCGATCGGCTCATAGGAGGTTTCATGAACGTACGCTCCCCTTCGCGGCGGATGCTCGCGCTGGCCGCGACGCTGGTGCTGGTGTCGCTGATGCTGGCGGCCTGCGGCGGCAGCGCGGCCAGCCAGCCCAAGATCACCCTGAAGCTCGCGGAAAATGCCTGGACCGGCTCGTCGATCAATGTGAACGTGGCCAAGATCCTGCTTGAAGAAAAGCTGGGCTACAAGGTCGAGCTGGTGAAGCTCGACGAGAATGCCCAGTGGCCCGCGCTGAGCAACGGCGACCTGAGCGCGAGCCTCGAGGTGTGGCCGTCGGGCCACGCCGACAACATGAAGCAGTATATCGACGAAAAGAAGGTGGTCGAGAACCTCGGCCCGCTCGGCGTGGTCGGCAAGATCAGCTGGTACGTGCCGACGTACGTGGTGCAGGATCACCCCGAGCTGGCCACAATCGATGGCTTCAAGAAGCCCGAGGACGTGGCGCTGTTCAAGACGGCCGAGTCGGGCGATAAGGGCCAGTTCCTGGCCGGCGACCCGAGCTGGGTGCAGTACGACGAAGATATCATCAAGAACCTGGGCCTCGATCTCAAGGTGGTGCGCGCCGGCTCCGAGCAGGCCGTGCTGGCGGCGCTCGACGCCGCCTACAGCCGCAAGCAGCCGATCCTGTTCTACTTCTGGACGCCGCACTCCATCCACGCCAAGTACGAGCTGACGCCGGTGAAGCTGCCCGAGTACACCGACGCCTGCTACTCCAAGGCCAAGGATGGCGGCGTGGCCTGCGACTACCCCAAAGACGTGCTGTTTAAGATCGCCTGGAACGGCCTGAAGGACAAAGCGCCCGACGCGTACCAGTTCCTCAAGAACATGCAGTACAGCGACAAAGATCAGATCGGCATGATCGCCGCGGTCGAGCTCGATAAGAAGACCGCCGAGCAGGCCGCGCGCGACTGGGTGACGAAGAACGAGGCGGTGTGGAAGGCCTGGCTGCCGCCGGGCAAGTAGGCGGCCCACGGCACGGTACCTCGATCTGCTGCGCCTGAATGCCCTCGCATCCGGGCGCGGCAGACCGGGCCTCACGGATCTGCCGAAGGCCGAAAACGCCGGCTGCGCAGGCCCTTCGGCGGCCTCGATTGAAAGAGAGACAGCGTGAGCGAAACCGGTAGCTCAGCCAAAATCATCTGCCGCGACGTGTGGAAGGTGTTCGGGCGCACCCCCGAGCGCGTGATCAGCCAGATCAGCCCCGAGCAAACCCACGCCCAGGTGCTCGAGCAGACCGGCCATGTCGTGGCGGTGCGCGGCGTCTCGTTCGAGGTGCAGAAGGGCGAGACGTTCGTGGTGATGGGCCTCTCGGGCAGCGGCAAGTCGACGCTGGTGCGCTGTGTTTCGCGCCTCACCGACCCGACGCGCGGCGAGATCCTGTTCGATGGGCGCGACATCATGCGGATGGGCGAGGCCGAGCTGCGCGAGCTGCGCCGCCACACCATCAGCATGGTGTTCCAGAACTTCGGGCTGTTCCCGCACCGCCGCGTGATCGACAATGTCGCGTATGGCCTGGAGGTGCGCGGCGTCAAGAAGCTCGAGCGGCTGGAAACCGCCGCGCAGATGATCGAGCTGGTGGGCCTGAAGGGCTGGGAATACCACCTGCCGCGCCAGCTCTCGGGCGGCATGCAGCAGCGCGTCGGCCTGGCGCGCGCGCTGGCGGTGAACCCCGAGATCCTGCTGTTCGACGAGCCGTTCAGCGCGCTCGACCCGCTGATCCGCCGCGAGATGCAGGACGAGCTGCTGCGGCTTCAGAGCACCCTGCACAAAACCAGCATCTTTATTACCCACGACTTCGCCGAGGCGCTCAAGCTCGGCGACCGGATCGCGATCATGCGCCACGGCCAGTTTGTGCAGGTTGGCACCCCCGAAGAGCTGGTGCTCAACCCGCGCAACGACTACGTGAACGCCTTCGTGAAAGACGCGCCGCGCGCCAAGGTGATCACTGCGGCGACGATCATGGCGCCCTGCCCGCCCGATTTCGACCGCAGCGGCTGCCCTACCGCCGCGCCCGACGCCAAGCTTGAAGATGTGATGCCCGCGCTGGTGGCGACCGACCGGCCGATGGCGGTGCTCGACGGCGCCGGCCGCGCGCTGGGCTATATCGACCGGGCGCGCGTGCTGCAGGCACTGGCGGGCGAGCGCTGAGCCTCCGCCGAACCAGTCGCCAGGCGATCGTGCCCACGGAACCATCAAACGCTCACGAGGTGCGTGCTATGACCACACCCGCACAGGCGCTTCCAAACACCCAACGGTTCTGGCAGCGCCTGGCCGCGCCGCTGGCGGTGGTGGCGCTGCTGGCGCTTGCCGGCGCGGCGCTGCGCCTCGTGCCGCTGGCCAGCAGCCAGTTCCCGGCGGCGTGGAACCTGGGGCTGCGCGCGCAGGTCGACGCGTTTCAGAGCTGGGTGATCGGCGCGCGCGCGAGCCACCCGATCTTCGTGTACTTCTTCGAGCCGCTCAGCGCCACCATCGATGCCGGCATGCGCTTCGCCGAAGACATCCTGCTCGAGGCGCCCTGGCCGGCGCTGGTGCTGGGCTTCGGCCTGCTGGGCTACCTGCTCTCCGGCGCGCGCCTGGCGCTCGGCTGCATGGCCGCGCTGCTGCTGATGGGCCTGTTCGGCCTGTGGGAGCAGAGCATGCAGACGCTGGCGCTGATGGCGTTCTCGGTGCTGTGCGCGCTGCTCGTGGGCATCCCGCTGGGCGTGCTGGCCGCGCGCAGCGATCGCTTCGACGCGGTGCTGCGGCCAATCCTCGACGCGATGCAGACCATGCCGGCGTTTGTGTACCTCATCCCGGTACTGCTATTCTTCGGCGTCGCGCGCGTGCCGGCGGTGGTGGCTACGCTGATCTACGCCATCCCGCCAGCCATTCGCCTCACTAGCCTGGGCATTCGCCAGGTCAGCCCGCCGGCGATCGAGGCCGCGCGCGCCTTTGGCTCGACGCCGCGCCAGCTCCTGTTCAAAGTGCAGCTGCCGCTGGCGCTGCCGGCGATCATGGCCGGTGTGAACCAGACGATCATGATGGCGCTGGGCATGGTGGTGATCGCCGCCATGATCGGCGCGGGCGGGCTCGGCAGCGAGGTGCTGGTGGCGCTGCAGCGCCTGCAGGTGGGCCAGGCGTTCGAGGCCGGGCTGGCGATCGTGCTGCTGGCGATCATGCTCGACCGGCTGAGCGATGCGCTCAGCAAGCTCGACTTCGCCGACCTGGGCGGGCCGCGCGCGCTCGAGCTGCCAACCTGGATGCCGGCCGCCTGGGAGCCGGGGCTGTATCGCGCCGCCAACCGGCTGAACCAGGCCGCGCGGCTGCCGGCAGGCCTGCTGGCGCGGCTGGCGCCGGGCGAGGCCTGGCGCGAGCGCATCCGCCGCGCCGCGCCGCTGATCAACAGCCTGCTGATCATCGCGCTTGTCTACCTCGCCGACGCCGCCGCGCCGTTTGGCTCGTTCCCCGACGAATGGCGCCTGCCGCTGCGCGACCCGATCGACGCGGCGGTGGCGTGGATGCGCGATAACCTGTACCAGATCGGCGACCTGCCGATCGGCACCGGGCCGCTCAGCGATTTCATGACGATCTACCTGCTCAACCCCATGCGCACGCTGCTGCGCGACCTGCTGCCCTGGCCGGTGGTGACGCTTGGCCTGGCCGCGCTGGCCGGCTGGGCCGGCGGCGGCCGCCTGGCGCTGCTCGCAGCGCTCGGCATGCTTGCGATCGGCCTGCTGGGCATGTGGTCGTTCAGCATGGACACCTTCAGCCAGGTGATCGTCACCATGGCCGTGACGGCGGCGGTAGCGCTGCCGCTGGGCGTGCTGGCCTCGCAGAACGCCACCGTGCGCGACCTGCTGCGGCCGATCCTCGATTTTCTGCAGACCATCCCGACATTTGTGTACCTGGTGCCGGTGATCATGCTGTTCAACGTTGGGCGCGTGCCGGGGCTGATCGCCGCCGCGCTCTACGCCATCCCGCCGGGCATCAAGCTCACCGAGCTGGGCATTCGCCAGGTGCCGGGCGAGGTGGTCGAGGCCGCGCGCGCATTCGGCGCCACCCGCCGCCAGACGATCTTCAAGGTGCAGCTGCCGCTGGCGCTGCCGGCGATCATGCTGGGCGTGAACCAGATGATCATGATGGTGCTGGCGATGGTGATCATCGCCGGGCTGGTCGGCGGCGAGGGCCTGGGGCTCGAGGCGGTGTCGGGGCTGGCGCGCAACCAGACCGGGCGCGGGATCGAGTCGGGCCTGGCGATCGTGATCCTGGCGATCATTCTCGACCGGATCACGCAGGCCTGGGCCGCCCGGCAGGCCTAGCCGCCGTTTTTGCCCCTGCCCTCTGGCCCTCGTTGCCGCAAGCGGCGGCGAGGTTTGCCCTATACGCGTTGTGCTGCGGCCGATACATGGCCAGGCGCAACGCGTACTATATTCTGTGGCGCTTGTTTGGGCAGATCTGGGGCGATGCCCTGCCAGCGGCAGCACGGCTCGTGCAACGTCTTTCGACCCCTCCCTACCCCCCTCCCTGCCAGGGGAGGGGGAAACATCTGGCTGTGGTGCGGTCGCGGCGGCGACCGCACCACACAGCCAACAACCATCCCCCGCTCCCGCGCGCGGGGCGGGGGCAGCGAGGGTGAGGGCCGACGTTGCACGAGCCCTGCCAGCGGCAGCGCCCATATTGACATTGACGCTGCGTCAAGGTTTATAGTTATGAGCATTATTCGCATCGGCAGCTTTGCGCGCATCGCCCAGGTATCGACGCGGGCGCTGCGCCTGTACGATAAACTGGGCCTGCTGAAGCCCGCGCTGGTCGACCCCGACACCGACTATCGCTACTACTCGATCGACCAGCTGCCGCGGCTGAATCGCATTCTAGCGCTGAAGGACCTGGGCTTCTCGCTCGAGCAGATCGCCGAGGCGCTGCGCGGCGAGCTTTCGGCCGAGCAGCTGCGCGGCATGCTGATGCTCAGGCGCGCCGAGGCCGAGCGGCGCGTGGCCGAGGAGCAGGCGCAGCTGGCGCGGATCGAGGCGCGCCTGCGCCAGATCGAGCAGGAGCACACGCTGGCGAGCTACGCGGTGGTGCTGAAGCGCGTCGAGCCGCTGTGGGTGGCGGCGGTGCACGCGCGCATCCCCGAGTATATTACGTCGGAGCCGATCTTTATCGGCTTGTTCGAAGAGCTCGATCGCTTCCTGCGGCGCAGAGGGCTGCGCGGCGCCGGCCCGCGCATGGCGCTCTTCGACGATCTGGAGGCGCGCGATCACGATCTGCAGGCGCAGGCCGCTGTGGCGCTGCCTGGCCCGCTCGCCGGCGACGATCGGGTCGAGGTGTACCGGCTGCCTGGCGTGGCGCGCATGGCCTGCGTGGTGCACCACGGGCCCTACGACGAAACGCTGATCCAGGCCAACACCGCGCTGCTGCGCTGGGCCGATACGAATGGCTTCCGCGTGCGCGCGCCGACCCGCGAGGTCTACCTGCACTACCAGGCCGGCGGCGACCCGGCGCGCTTTGTGACCGAGATCCAGTTTCCGGTGGAGCCAGGCGCGGCCAGCTGAGCGCGCCGCGCGCCCCCACGCGATTCCAGCCCCCGTGCGCTACCGGGCTAGGCCGAGATGCTCGTACCCATCCGGGCGCGATCGATCGCGCCCGTACAGTGGCAAGCCGAAATCCTGTGAACTGAAGCACGCCTAAGCGAGAGATCACCATGAGCGAGCAAGCCCAGCGATTCGACACGATTATTGTGGGCGGCGGGTCGGCCGGCTGCGTGCTGGCCAACCGCCTCAGCGCCGACCCCGGCCAGCGCGTGCTGGTGCTCGAGGCCGGCCGGCCCGACTCCCTGTGGGACATTTTTGTGCACATGCCGGCCGGGCTCTCGTACCCGATTGGCAACAAGTACTACGATTGGTGCTACCGCTCCGAGCCCGAGCCGTTCATGCACAACCGGCAGATCTTCCACGGGCGCGGCAAGATTCTGGGCGGCTCGAGCAGCATCAACGGCATGATCTTCCAGCGCGGCAACCCGCTCGATTACGAGAAGTGGGGCCGCGAGCCGGGCCTCGGGCACTGGGATTTTGCGCACTGCCTGCCGTACTTCAAGCGCATGGAGAGCTGCCTGGCCGGCGGCGACGAGTTCCGTGGCGGCGATGGCCCGCTGATCCTCGAGCGCGGCGCCACCAGCAACCCGCTGTTCAAGGCGTTCTTCGCGGCCGTGCAGCAGGCCGGCTACCCGCTCACCAGCGACGTGAACGGCTATAAGCAGGAGGGCTTCGCGGCCTTCGACCGCAACGTACACCGCGGCCGGCGCCTGAGCGCGGCGCGCGCCTACCTGCACCCGGTGATGCACCGCCGCAACCTGCGCGTCGTCACGCGCGCGCTCACCACCCGCATCCTGTTCGAGGGCCGGCGCGCCGTCGGCGTCGAGTACTCGGTGCGCGGCGGGCCGGCCCAGCGCGCCTACGCCGGCGAGGTGATCTGCTGCGGCGGGGCGATCAACTCGCCGCAGCTGCTGCAGCTCTCGGGCGTCGGCAACGCCGCCGAGCTGCGCGCGCTGGGCATCGCGGTGGTGCACGACCTGCCGGGCGTCGGCGAGAATCTGCAAGATCACCTGGAAGTGTATGTGCAGCATATCTGCAGCCGCCCGGTGTCGGAGTATCCCGCGCTGCTGTGGTATAACCAGCCGTGGATCGGCTTCCAGTGGCTGTTCTTCCGCAAAGGCCCGGCTGCTACCAACCACTTCGAGGCCGGCGGCTTCGTGCGCAGCAACGACGACGTCGACTACCCGAACCTGATGTTTCATTTCCTGCCGCTGGCCATCCGCTACGACGGCACCTCGCCAAGCGGCGGCCACGGCTACCAGGTACACGTCGGCCCGATGTACTCCGACGCGCGCGGCTCGGTGAAGCTGAAGTCGGCCGACCCGCGCCGCCACCCCGCGCTGCGCTTCAACTATCTCTCGACCGCGCAAGACCGCCGCGAGTGGATCGAGGCGATCGCCTGCGCGCGCGCGATCCTGCGCCAGCCGGCCTTCGACGAGTTCAACGGCGGCGAGATCTCGCCCGGCCCGGCCGTGCAGAGCGACGCGCAGATTCTTGATTGGGTCGCGCGCGACGGCGAGACGGCCTACCACCCTTCGTGCACCTGCCGGATGGGCACCGACGCGCTGGCCGTGACCGACCCGCACAGCATGAAGGTGCACGGCCTCGAGGGCCTGCGCGTCGTGGATGCCTCGGTGATGCCGTATGTGACCAACGGCAATATCTACGCGCCCACGATGATGCTGGCCGAGAAGGCCGCCGACCTGATCATGGGCAACACGCCGCTGCCGCCGCAGTACGTCGAGTTCTACCGGCACCGCAAGCCCGCGCCGCTCGCGGCCGAGGCAGCGCTGCCCGCAGCCGAAACCGCCGCCTAAGCCTGGCTGCATCGCTCGTAGCCCGGTGTTCCGCGCAAGGAGGAAACCCTATGCATATGCCCGTGCTCGAAACCGATCGCCTGCTCATCCGGCCGCTCGCGCTCGCCGACCTTGACGTGATCCACCGGATTCTCGATGTCGAGCAGGCCGACGCCGAAACCGGCACCGCCGGCGCGCAGTCGCGCGAGCAGCGCCGCGCCTGGCTCGAGTGGAGCGTGATGAACTACGACCAGCTGGCCTGGATGTACCAGCCGCCCTACGGCGACCGCGCGCTGGTGCTGAAGGCCACCGGCGAGCTGATCGGCGCGGCTGGCTATGTGCCGGCGCTGGGGCCGTTCGGGCTGCTGCCGTCGCTGCGCGGCGGCGACAGCAGCGCCAGCGCGCGGCGCTTCACCCCCGAGTTTGGGCTGTACTGGCAGGTGGCGCTGGCGCACCAGCGCCAAGGCTACGCCAGCGAGGCCGCGCGCGCGCTGATCGACTACGCCTTCGCCCATCTCAACCTGAAGCGGATCATCGCCACCACCGCGCACGCAAACCTCGCCTCGATCGGCGTGATGCGCAAGGCCGGCATGCGCATCGAGACCAACCCCGAAAGCGACCCGCCGTGGTTCCAGGTGGTCGGAATCAAAGACGCCGAGCTATGATACAATAGCCTCGCGATTTTTATCACGACCGGTGGAGAACAGCGTGGCGACGCAAATGATTGTGACGCGCGGCCTGGCCAAGCGCTATGGCGAGGTGGCCGCGCTCGATGGCATCGACCTTGACATTGCGGCGGGCAGCATCTACGCGCTGCTTGGGCCGAATGGCGCCGGCAAGACCACCACCATCAGCATCCTGACGACGCTGGCCCTGCCGAGCGCCGGCAGCGCCCAGGTGGCCGGCTTCGATGTGACGCGCCAGGCCAACGAGGTGCGGCGGCGCATCGGCGTGACGTTTCAGGATCTGGTGCTCGACCCCGACCTGACCGGGCGCCAGGTGCTCGATATTCACGGCCGGCTGTATCGCCAGCCGCGCGAGCTGCGCCAGCGCCGCATCGCCGAGCTTGTCGAGCTGGTGCAGCTTGGCGACGCGATCGACCGGCTGGTGAAAGGCTACTCGGGCGGCATGAAGCGGCGGCTCGAGCTGGCGCGCGGCCTGATGACCGACCCGCAGGTGCTGTTCCTCGACGAGCCGACGCAGGGGCTCGACCCGCAGAACCGCGCGACGATCTGGGACTATATTCGCATGCTCAGGCGCGAGCGCGGCCTCACTCTGCTGCTGACGACGCACTATATGGAAGAGGCCGAGGCGCTGGCCGACACCGTGGGCATCATCGACCGCGGGCACAAGGTGGCCGAGGGCGCGCCGGCCGCGCTGGCCGCCGAGCTAGGCGCCGACCTCATCCGCATCAGCGGGCGCGGCGACGCGGCGCACCTAGCCGAGCGGCTGCGCGCGCTGCCGTTCGTCGACCGGGTGACGCCGCTTGAGCACCTGATCGAGGTGGGCGTGGATAACGGCAGCCGGCGCGTGGCCGAAGTGGTGGCGCAGGCCAGCGGCAACGGCTTCACAATCGAAGACGTGGCGGTGGCGCGGCCAAGCCTTGGCGACGTGTTTCTGAAATACACCGGGCGGGCGCTGCGCGACTGATCGGGCTGTGAGCAATGCTTATGAATGCAACAATCACCATTTGGTCGAAGCACATGACCAAATTCTTCCGCAACCGCGAGGAGCTGGGCGGGCTGCTGCTCCAGCCGATCTTGTGGGTGGTGCTGTTTGGCGTGGGCATGGGCGCGCTGGTGCGCAATGTCGGCGGCAGCGACTACATGTCGTTCATGCTGCCGGGCGTGCTGGCGCTGACGGCGCTAGGCGGCGCGGTTGGCGGGGGCATGGCGCTGCTCGACGAGCGGCTGCGCGGCATTATGAAGGAGTACCTGGCCGCGCCCATCCCGCGCCTCAGCATTCTGCTTGGCAACGCCGCCAGCACGATCACCAAGGCGCTGTTCCAGGCGGCGATTATTCTGCTGGTGGGCGGGCTCATGGGCGCGCGCATCACCACCAACCCACTTGGCTGGCTGGCGCTGGTGGTGCTGCTGGCGCTGTTCACGCTTGGCTTTGCCGGTATCGCGCTGGCCTTCGCGGCGCGCTCGCAGAGCATCATGGGCTACCACGGGCTGATCTTCCTGTTTAATTTGCCGCTGCTGTTTGCCTCGAATGCGCTCTACCCGCTGGTGAACATGCCTGGCTGGATCAAGACAATCGCGCTGGCGAACCCCACCACATACCTGATCGACGCGCTGCGCGCGCTGACGTTCGGCGGCAGCGCGACGATCGCGCTGCCGATCTCGTTCGCGGTAACTGCGCTGTTTGCCGCGCTCGGCACAGCGCTGGCGCTGTGGTCGTTCCAGCGCACCATCCGCTGATGCGCTACCACTCTTCGTACAGCCGGCGCAGCGTGGGGTTGCGCTTCAGCCGGTCGAGGTAGTTGCGCTTGGCGGCGTACACCTGGCTGGCGCTGGCGAACAGCTTGGGGTGGCGCGCCATGATCGCGGCAGGGCGCAAGCTGTACATCAGGTTCTCGACCAGGATCACCTGCTCCTGCTCGGTCTGCACCTCGGCGCGGGCGATCCGCCAGAACTCCAGCCGGTTGATCTTGCCGATCACCTGATCTTCGAGCGGCACAGCCTCGGCGCTGTCGAGCGCCTGCGCAATGCGCTCGTGCTGCATCTCGCTGCGCGCGCAGTCGATCACCGCGCTGGTGACGCAGGTGCGCAGGTAGGCCAGCAGCGCCGCCAGCGTGGGGATGCTGGCGAAGCGCTCGGGCGTCAGCGCCGACCACGCGCGCGCGAACGCCAGGTCGGCGATGTCGCCGCCGTGGTCGAGGATCGTGGCGCTGGCGCTGCAGCGGCCGGCCCAGGCGATCAGCATGGCGCGGTAGCGCGCCGCACCCTCGGCCCACGCCTGCTCGTCGCGCTCGACGATCGCACGGCGGAACAGCTCGTACCCATCGGTCTGCTCGTGTGAATTGTTGTGTGGCTGCATGCCTCCTCCTATGATATCCACTGGCGCGGCGCCGCGTAGTCGCGGCGCCGCGCCGTTGTCCCGCCTCTGTATCTATCAATACAGCTGCGGCGGATTTATCATAGGACTTTCGCTTGCGTGGATTTTTGCCTGCGGCAGCATGGTACTTTTGACTGTTTTGTGTGCGGTTTTTCCGCGCGGAGCGCGAAAACCGCACACAGCGGCGCCTGGCTTCGTTGGACGCTGCAGAAAAGCAATTCGGGGGCGGCACTGCCACCCCCGAACCCGCGCGATCGTATTAGATTTTCTTTGAGTCTGGTTCGCCAGGCATGCGTCAGCTATCTGTTACTTCAGTAGTGCCGCTTGACGTCCGATGATTGCCTAGCTTGGAATTGATATAGCCTAGCACATCACCCGGCGCGATGTGGTCGCTCGCGTGCGGCGGCATCGCGCCGCTCGCGAGCGGCGCGATGCCGCCGCACGCCGAGCGCGGCAAAGATCCCGGTGACCACTGGTGTCGCGAACGAGGTGCCCGACCAGCGCGCCAGCCCTTGTTTATTGGCCGCACCGTTGGGGAAGCTGCCGATGTATAGCCCCAGCACGCCTCGGTTCGGGTCGGCCAGGTCGCCTACCTTGTCGCCGCCGAACGCCGCGAGCCCGACGTTCACCGGGAAGTCGGCCTCGTTGCTGTAGGGCGCCATGTCGCCGGCGTAGTTCAGCGCGGCCACGCCGACGACGCTATCGTAACGAGCGGGGTAGCGCGCATCGGGGTGTTTTTGTATCACTTGCCCACTACCGTCGACCGTTTCTTTGCCGTCGTTGCCGGCGGCGGCGATCACCCTGGTCGATTGTTGATCTAGGAGGTTGCACACGGCCTCGAATGGCTCGATCAAGAGTGGAATTTTGTCGGCCATGCTTTCGTACACATTTGCCCAGAACGGATCCTCATGAGCGAGCAATTCGAGCAGCACTGTGTCGGTCGGCGGAAATTCAAAAAATAGGCTGGCGTTGACGAGCACAACCGCGCCTGTATTCTCGAGGGCGAAGTTGGCGGCGCGCTCAAAACCGCGCGTGATTGTTTCAAGCGTGCCTACACCGTATGGGTTCAGCACCTCTACCAGGTGCAGCCGCGCGGCCGGCGCGATCCGGTTGATGATGCTGGCCACGAACAGGCCATGATCGCTCATGACATAATCATGGTCGGGCAGGAACGTGTTGGCGAGCTCGAGCAAGTGGCTGTAGCCGGCATATTCGATCCGTGGCGCATCGTAGATGTAGCCGAGCGCGCCGTTTGGCCCGATCAGGTTGTCGAGTAGACGGTTATACGGCGTGTCGTCCGGCTGTGCGTTGGTGTTGCTAAGTGGCTCGTCGACCCACTTGCGATACGCGCGCTTCAGATCGACCTCGCACGGCGCGGTGTCGAGAATAAAGATGTTGGCACAGGCGCCGCGCTCGGCCAGGGTTGTTTCCAGCCCAAGCTCGGCGGGTAGCTCGACTGGATTGAGCTGTAGTGTTGAAATAGTCGCCGGGTCAGGTGGCACTGGCCTGCTGCCAGGCCCGCCTGAGCCGTCGGGCTCGGGCGCGCCGCCAGAAAACCAGTTGGCCGTGGCCTGGCGAATGCGAAAAGCGCCCTGGCCGTATGGCAAATCGCGGATCTTGTCGTTGATATGAGCTAGCAGAACTAAGAACTCAAGCTCATCCCGCCGCTCGGGCTCGACGACACGCGCGAACGCCAGCGAAAACCTC
This sequence comes from Kouleothrix sp., assembly GCF_046328425.1. Taxonomy (NCBI): domain Bacteria; kingdom Bacillati; phylum Chloroflexota; class Chloroflexia; order Chloroflexales; family Roseiflexaceae; genus Kouleothrix; species Kouleothrix sp. Next base: position 64,297 of record NZ_JAXLWP010000011.1, on the reverse strand, counting down.
TGGAGCTGGCCCTCGGGCCTGCGCTCGCCGCGATTAAACGTCACAACCCGGTCGGGGTCGAATTGGATTGCGTCGAATGGAATGATATCCGCAAAGAGATTATGCCGCTCCTTGATCTGGCCAATAATGTTCCTCGGCGTCAGATTCTCGTCGTGCTCGATATACAGCGCGAACTCATTCGGCGCGAAGTGTACGCGGTGGCGTAGCTGCTGGTTTGGGTCATACGCTTGAGTCATACATGCTTTCCTTTCACGTGGGTTATGCCAACACGACTTGAACATGCGACATGGAGCATGGACAAAAGGCAGAAGACCAAGGACGAATAGCGCGGTCGCCCGTCCTTCGTGCAGCCTTGACGGATCTCTCGACCGCTTTGGTATTACTCACCCGACAATGGCCGTGGGTCGCCGGCCAGCTGGAACGCACCCCAGAAGGCCGGATGCAGATCAGGCGCGTCGGCGTGGATTGCCCGTTGCGCGGCACGCAGGGCTGCCGTCTTCGATGCCCCGGCGTGTAATGATGTATACAGGCGCTGCATAAAATCGGTCGTCAGCGCGTCAGGGATCTGCCACAGGCTGGTGATCAGCGCGCCCGCGCCGGCGTACAGGAAGCCGCGCCCCAGGCCGATCAGCTCGTCGCCGGCGGCCACGTGCGCGCGGCCAGTCTCGCAGGCGCTGAGCGTCACCAGCTCGTAGCTCAGATCGTGCTGCAGCAGGTCGTCGGTGTAGAGCTGCCCGTCGCCAAGCTCGATATACGAGAGATCCGGCTGGTCGAGCCGGTGCTGGCCGTGGGCGGCGATGTGCAGCAGCTGTGTTGGCGGGCTGCCCAGGCGCGCGCGCGTCGCCGCGCTTTCGGCGTGGATCTCGCCGCCAAACAAATCGTGGACGATCCGCGCTTCGGCGAGCGTCTGGCTGAGCCGCCCTTGCCAGGAATGGCACAGTACTCGCGCGCCGGGCGCACGCTGGGGCGGGCGCCGCGTCAGCAGGCCGGCCGCCGGAAGCACCACAACTTCGCGGCGCTCGATCGCGTAATGCTCGCCGTCGTACAGCAGGTGGAATGGCAGGTAGTGCAAGGCGCCGTACGGCACGACAATCAGGCGCTCGATGCCGCCCCAGCTGCCCGCCAGCGGTGCAAGCAGCGCTTCGTATAGCTGGCCCAAAATCCGGTGGGCCACGCGGGCAAGGTTGCGAGATAGCGGCGTGCCTGCGCCGGCTTTCAGCGCGAACTCGACATTTGCCCGAAGCTGCGCGATCAGCTGGTCGATCGCGGCGGTGCTTGTGGGCAGCCGGCGCATGGCAAGCTCCGACCGGCCAAGCGTGAAGGCCCACATAGTGTTCCCATCGTTGTAGAACTCGACCAGCAGCGTGCCTGGCGCAAGCTGCTGCTGCACTTCGCCGGTCTGCGGCGCGGCGACGGCAGCCTGTCGGTCATCGCCACTTTCCAAATACAGCTGCTCGGTGATCGCGCGCATGCGCCCCTCGCGTAGCGCGACCTCGGCGCGCGCCTGCTCGGGTGCAATTCGCGGCTGCTCGCCCTCCTCAAGCGCCACCTGCTCGTAGGCAAGGTGGTAGAACCAGCGGTGCTCGGCGCGCAGCCGGCTCAGCTCCTCTACCAGCGATTGGTAATGCGCACCGGTGTTGCGCCAGCGCAGCTGCTCGCGATTCGATAGATAGCCCAGAATATTCTGTGATTTTGCGCCTTCCAAAGCTTCAAACGCGCATACAGCCTGCCCGGATCCGAGGTACAGCCGCATGATCGCCGCGAAGGCTTCTCCTCTGGTATCGAGGAAGTTCGAGCGCAGCGTGATTGTCAGGCGGCGCTGGAGCTGATCGATGGTGGCGATTGCCGCGCGGTAGTGGCGGAGCGCGCGCCGCTCCTGGCCAAGCCGTTCGGCAATTGCGCCGAGCAGCAGGTGGGCGTCGTAGCGCAGCGTTGGGATGCTGCTTTTGCCGATCGCCAGCGCGGCGCGCGCACAGCTGGCGGCGGCGTCGGGCGCGCCCAGCGCAAGAAACGATTGCCCGCGCAGCACGTTGGCGGTGCCATACTCGACTGGGTATTGGCGTAAGCTTGCGATGCTGGCAGCGGCGATATCGAGCGCGGCCAATGTGTCGCCGGTGCGCAGCGCTAGCTGCCCACGGCGCAGCTGTGCAATATCGTGCCAGGTGGGCGCGCCAATGCTTGCAAACAATGTTTCGGCCTGTTTGAGCGCGTATGCCGCGGCCTGTGTCTGGCGCAGGTTGGCCTCGGCGGTTGCCAGGTGGATGAGGGTAAGGCCCTCGCGATAAGCGGACTCGTGCGCGCGGTACTCGCCGATGACGCGCTGCGCCAGGTCGCGCGCCTCGGTGTAGCGATTGAGCAGCAGGTAGATTTCGACAATGTCACGGTCGACGTGGGTCGCGTCAAGCGCCAACCCCTGGCTGCGGTACGAATCACGGACGTGGTGCAAAACGCTGAGCGCTGTGCGGTACTGCCCCTGCAGCATTGCTATATGCGCCAGGTTGTGCTCGATCAAGGCCATGCCGCGCGGCTCGCGCCGCTGCTCAAAAAGCTGCTTTGCCTGCTCGTAGTAGTGCTTGGCTTTGCCGAATTCGCCGAGCATGTGGTGGCAGAACCCCAGGTTCGTGGCGAGCAAGCTGGTGTGCTGGGCGTTGTTGCGGCTCAGCTGGGGCAGGATCTGCTGCGCTGCCAGGTAGAGCTCCAGCGCGCGCTGCTGGTTGCCGAGCCGGCTGTACGTCATGGCCAGGTTGTTGTACAGCCCGAACAGGCGCTCGTGCTCGGCGTAGCGCTGAAAGATGCCGCGCGCAATTTCGGCGTCGTCGGTGGCCTGCCGTACCTGCTGAAGCTCCTGGCAGATCACCAGCCGCCCGATGCGCGTGCGCGCCCAGCCCACCTCGTCGCCGATCGAGCCGAACAGCTCGCCGGCGTGGCCAAGCAGCCGCCAGGCTTCTTCGACATTGCCGACGAACTTGAGCGCGTCGCCGCGCGCCATGGTGCCGAGCGCCTCTTGCCATACATCGCCGCGCGCCCGGCCGATCGCTACGATCAGGTCGGCGAACTCGACCGACTGGTTGGCGTTGATCCACCAGTGCCGGTCGGCCTCGCCCTTGAGGTACTCGACCAGCGCGGCGGCGTCGGCATCGCTCAGCTGCGCGAGCAACAGCGGCAGCATGGCTGGCGCGGCCCGCAGCCGCGCGGCCAGCTCGGCCGGGTCGACGATCTGGAGCATCTCGGTCATAGTGCGCTCGATGTGCAAGAGCGAGGAGCCAGAAGCGGCCACACTCCGCTGTGAGCCGCGGGCTGCTCGCTGCTGGCTGGGGGCTGCTGCCTGCCAACGACCAAATGCCGACTGCCAACTGCCAATAGCCGACTGCCGACGACGAACTGCGTGGTACAAGCTGCCGAGTTTGTCCGACTGCGTGTTTGGATGTGAGCGGGTGGCGCGAGGGGGTGAAATGAGGGGTGCTGTGGCTCGCTCTATATACTAAACGGGCGGAAAAGGCAAATTCGTGGTTAAAATATGATGTACAATAGTGGCTCTTTTACCCACGCTGCTGCGTGCTGTGCCACGAGCGCCAGCTCGACGGAGAAGCCCATGAGCGCTGCCGACAGCCTGTCGATCGACGACCTGGCGCGCCTGTGCGCGTCCGAGACCGACAAGTTCAACCGGCGGCTGCCGAGCGATACGCGCTTTTGTTTCGAGCTGTTCCGGCGCGCGCTGGCGGGCGGCGTCTCCGAGGCATTTACGCAGCTCTACCGGATCTACGATCGCCAGATGCAGGCGTGGGTGCAGCGCCACCCGCAGTTCGTCTACAGCGACGAGAGCGCCGAGTATTTCGCCAGCGCGGCCTGGGCGCGCTTCTTCTTCGCGCTGCGCGGGGCAAAGTTCGCCGAGTTTCGGTCGCTGCCGGCGGTGCTGAGCTACCTCAAGCAGTGCGTGCATACGGCAATCGCGCTGTACCTGCGCGACCAGCAGCGCGCGCGGCTTGCGCCGCTCGACGCCGGCCAGCTGGCCGATCTGCCCGACTTGCCCGCGCGCGTGGTGAACGAGCAGATCGCCCGGCGCATCGTCGCGCTGCTGCCCGACGAGCGCGACCGGGTGCTGGCGCACGCGCGCTTTGCCGAGCAGCTGATGCCGCGCGAGATCGTGCGCGCCTACCCCGGCTGGTGGAAGGACGAGCGCGCGGTGTCGGTCGATATCTACCGGATACGGCGGATCTTGCGCGCGGATGCCGAGCTGCGCAGCCTGCTCGACCTGCCCGAGGCCGAGCCGTAGAAGCTGTTAGAAGCTGTTTGAAAAGGGTGGTTTGGAGAGACTTTGTCCCTCCAAGTTTCCACTTTTCTGGCGGGTGGCGGCCACATTCTGGCCGCCACCGCGCCAGAAGAGAAGTGCGAGGCTATGCCCCTCGCGCACCCCCTTTTCAAACAGGCTCTCAGCACCATCCATGAAAAAGTACCGCCCTGCCGAAGGCAAAAACGCGCACCGCGTAACTTGTGTGAATAAGTACTATTTAGTGGATTGATAAATTCGCCGCGATTGTATTTATCTGCATGCGATGACCTATTTCATCCCGGCTAGCACAGGTGGAACATGACGTGTAGCATCCCGCCGCCGCTCACGAGCGATCAGCTCTCCGCCGCGCTCGACGATCTGGCCGAGCCGGATGTGCTGGCGCACCTGGCCGGCTGCGCGCACTGCGCTCGGCGCCTTGCCGACGCGCGCGCGTTCGAGCGGCGGCTGAGCGCGCGCCTGTACCGCTGGGATTGCCCATCCCCCGACGAGCTTGCCGAGTACGCGCGCGGCCGGTCGGTCTCGCCCCAATCGCTGGCCGATCACCTGGCCGGCTGTGCGCGCTGCGCTGGCGAGCTGGCCGATCTGCGCGTATTTCTCGCCGATGCCGCCGCGCCCAATCCGCTTCCCGCTGCGGCCCCACCGCGCCGCCCGATCGCCGCACCGCAGCGTATTGCCCGGCTGCTGCCGCACCAGCCTGCCGCAGCCCTGCGCGGCGCCGGCGATGGCCCGCTGGTGGCCAATGCCGGCGACGTGACGATCTTTCTCGATTTCCAGCCGCGCGCCGATGGCTTGCTGGAGGCCCAGGGCCAGCTGGTGGCCGACGACCAGGCCGCCTGGGAGGGGGCGCTGGCCGAGCTGCGCCAGGGCGGCGCGCTTGTCGCCACAGCCGCCGTCGACGACCTGGGCTCGTTTCAGCTGGCGGCGCTCGCCCCCGGCTCCGCCGAGCTGCGCGTCACCAACGCGGCCGGCCGCATGATCGTGGTCGCGGATATCGGCCTGCGCTAGCCGCCGGCCCAGCCGACTAACCCCAGCCGCTCGAGCAGCCTGAAATACGCCAGCAGCCCCTCGGCGTCGCGCACGTCGGTCTCCAGCTCGGTGAGGTCGAGGATCTCGCCCAGCGTGCGCGCGCCGTCGGCCCAGTACAGCGCCACGTCGGCCGGCAGATCCATGAACTCGCCGTGGCGCCGTATTGTGCTGCGGGCGGCGGCGCGCTCGGCCTCGGGCAGGCGCCGCAGGTAGGGCTGCAGGCTGATTGGCCCACGGAAACGCCGCACCGGCACGAGCCGCGCCTCGGCCTCGGGCAGCGCCGGGCGCTCGGCGACGCGCCAGCTCTCGAGCGCGTCGCGCGCGCGCGCCCAGGCCGCGTCGGCGACCGCGCGCGCCTGCTCGCGCCAGGGCCGCGCGTCGAACGCCGGGTCGAGCCGGCGCAGGCTCTCGAGCGCGGCCTCCTGCCGATCGAGCCGGAACGCCACGCGCGCGCCCCACTCGGGGCCGTGGGGCGCGGCCCCGCCCAGCGCGGCGGTGGTGGCGCTCTGCAGCTTGCGCGCCAGCCGCACCTCGAAGCGATAGTTCATCTCGCGCGCGAGCCATGCCACCTCGCGCGGGCCGGCGCTGGCCACGAAGTAGGCGTAGGTTGCCGCCAGCGCCGCCGCCCGCGCCAGCGAGCGCGGGTCGACACGGTCGAGCGTGTCGGCAGTGGTGTGGTAGAAGCGGTCGGGCCACTGGATGAGCATTGGCGAGGGCACGCCCACCGACGGATCGCCGAAGATGTAGTGGTCGCTGCCATTGGAGAACGGCACCACTGCGTGGCGGAACAGCGGGAACTCGCCCTGGCCGTTGAAGGTGTGGGCCTGGCCGAAGTAGCCCTCGCGCAGCGCCTCGAGCAGCGGCGCGGCGAAGCTGGGCATGGCGTCGGATGTGCGGATCAGCAGCCACGAGCTGCCGCACTGCTCCTGGTCCTCGCCGACCATGTCGAGGTTCAGGCCGGCGACCAGGCGCGGTAGCTCGGCCTCGTGCGCGGCAAGGTACGCGTACGTTCCGGTCATCTCGGGCATCCACAGGAAGCGGATGCCGCGGCGCGGCTGCGGCAGCGCGCCCGACGCGATCAGCGCCGCCAGCGCGCGCGCCGCCTCCATGGCCGCAGCCGCGCCGCTGGCGTTGTCGTTGGCGAAGGGCGCCGGGTGGCACAGGTGCGCGCTGATGACCACCTCCTCGCCGGTGGCGCCAGGGATGAGCGCCGACACCGTCTCGATCGTGCCGTCGGCGAAGTGGCTGCGCACGCGCGCGCGCGCCCGCACGGCCTGGCCGCGCGCCTGGGCCCGCGCGATCGTTCGGCGCAGCTCGGCGCCGGCGCGCGGGCTGAGCGCGAAGCCGAACGCGCGCGTCTCGCCGCCCCACCACCACCACGACGCGTACTGGATGTCGTCTTGCAGGTCGCCGGGCGGGCAGACCTCGGGCACGCTGCGCATGCCGTCGAAGATCAGCCCGGCCGCGCCGAGCTGCTCGATTGCCAGCGGGTGCGCGGCCATCGGCATGCTGCGGGTGAGCACGAGCTTGCCGCGCACGTCGAGCCCGGCGTAGTGCTCGGGCCGGTCGCCGCCCTCGACGGCCACCACCTCGTACTCGCCGTCGGCCGGGGCGCTGCGCGGCATCAGCGAAAGCGGCACGGCACGGTAGTCGGCGAGGCGCCGCAGCTCGCCGCCCGGCTCGACCAGGTGCAGCGTGGCGTCGTCGCACCACCACTCCTGAAACATCGGCTCGGCCCAGGCATAGGCGCCCTCGCGGGCCGGAAATTGCTCGAGCTGAGCCTGCGGCCCGTAGCTGGCCACGGTGGCGCGCAGCCACTCGGCGGCCTCGCGGTACATCGGGCTGGCCTGGATGCGGTGCCACTGGCTGATGCGCGCGACTAGGCGCTTGGCGGCGTCGCCGGAGACCTCGGCGTTGAGGGCGGTGAGGAGGTGCTGGTACATCGGGTTTCCTTTAGTTGCTTGTGTGCGGGCTATGCGAATGGTGTTGGGGGCTGCGCGCCCCCGTACTCCGTGAGGCGTATTCGGGGGCTGCGCGCCCCCGCGCCCCGTGAGGCGTTCGGGGCTGCGCGCCCCCGTGCCCCGTGAGGCGTATTCGGGGGCTGCGCGCCCCCGTGCCCCCGTGAAGTGTAGTTACGGGGCTGCGCGCCCCGTGCCCTGCGGCAGGGGCGTGCCGACGCCCCTGCACCCGGATGGGGCGCTGCCCCAGGCCCCTTAAAGAATGCCGTCACCACCGAAATGCTGGTGGCTCATGCCCCGTGGCATCGAAGAACGTGAAACAGTTGCCCTAAGGCGTACGCGCATCACATTGTGGTACCAAAGAACGTGAAACGGTTGCCCTGAGGCGTACGCGCATCACATTGTGGTACCAAAGAACGTGAAACGGTTGCCCTGAGGCATGATCGCATGACATTGCTCGCTGGCACGGCGCTCTTTCAGCCGGAAAGGTTGTAGGAAAACCGGCAGGGTTTTCCTACTCGAGGCACGGGGGCGAAGCGCCCCGACTGTCTCCCTACTCGGGGGCACGGGGGCGAAGCGCCCCGAAAGACTATCCCATGTCCCCACTTGGGGGCACGGGGGCGAAGCGCCCCGAAAGACTATCCGATGCCTCCACTCGGGGGCACGGGGGCGAAGCGCCCCGACAATGCTTCCCTACTCGGGGGCACGGGGGCGAAGCGCCCCGAAAGAATATCCCATGTCCCCACTTGGGGGCACGGGGGCGAAGCGCCCCGACAATGCTTCCCTACTCGGGGGCACGGGGGCGAAGCACCCCGCACACCACCAGGCCAGATATGATACCATAAAGACCTGCGCATAGCTGATGGAGAAAGGCACGATGGCTATTTCGATGTCACGGACGCGGCCGCTTCCGCCCGGCCGGCGTGGTTTCCCCGTGCTCGGCGAGACGGGCGACTGGGCGCGCGACCCGCTTAAGTTCGCCCGCGATCGGCACGCGCGCTACGGGCCGGTGTGGCGCACTCACCTCATGGGCCGGCCCACCGCGGTGCTGCTTGGCCCCGAGGCCAACCGCTTCATCCTCGGCACGCACATGCACCTGTTCTCGTCGCGCCAGGGCTGGAGCAAGACGATCACGTCGCTGATCGGCGACGGCCTGTCGCTGCTCGACGGCGCCACGCACCGCCGCCACCGCGCCATGATTATGCCGGCGCTGCACGGTGCCGTGCTGCAGGGCTATGCCGCCGAGATGCAGGCGCAGGTGGCGGGGCATGCGCAGCAGTGGCTGGCGCTGGGCGAGCTGCGGCTGTTCGACGGCTTCAAGCGCCTGAGCTTCGATATCGCGACCCGCCTGATGCTTGGCCCGCAGCTCCAGGACGAGGCGGCCGAGTGTTTCAAGCTATTCCGTACCTTTACGCGCGGCCTGTTCGCGCCGCCGGCCTGGCGCCTGCCCTGGCTGCCCTACGGCCGCGCCTGGGACGCCGGCCAGCGCCTGCGGCCGATCCTGGCGCGGATTGTGGCCGAGCACCGCCGCGCCCCCGCCGATACCATCCTGGGCACGCTGGTAGCCGCGCGCGACGAGGCCGGCGAGGGCTTCAGCGACGCCGAGCTGATGGACGAGCTGCTGGTGCTCCTGTGGGCCGGCCACGATACGATCACCTCGCTGCTGACGTGGGTGGTGTATGAGCTGGCGCGCCACCCGGCCGTAGACGCCGAAGCGCGCGCCGAGCAGCTCGCGCTGGGCGGGGCTGCGCTCGACGCCGCCGCTCTCAAGCGCATGCCCGCGCTCGACCGGGTGCTGCGCGAGGCCGAGCGCCTGCACCCGCCCGCGCCCGGCGGTTTCCGCGCGGTGGTCGAGGAGTTTGAGTACGGCGGCTTCCACATCCCAGCCGGCTGGAATGTGATGTACTCGAGCGTGTTCACCCACCACATGCCCGAGCTGTGGCACGATCCCGAGTGCTTCGACCCAGCGCGCTTCGCCGCGCCGCGCAACGAGGGCCGGCAGCCGTTCTGCATGGTCGGCTTTGGCGGCGGGCCGCGCGTGTGCGTGGGCCTGGCGTTCGCGCAGATGCAGATGCGCATCGTGATGGCGTACCTGCTGCGGAATGTGCGCTTCGAGCTGCTGCCTGGCCAGCGCTTCGACCCGGTAGCAGTGCCGACGCGCATGCCGCGCGACGGGCTGCGCGTGCGCGTGCAGCGGAGCACGTGATCTGCCGGATTCGATATTACTCTTCGGCGCGCCGAAGCAGCCGAAACGCCCGGCCGAGCGCGACTATCGCCAGCGCGGCTAGCAGCAGCGCCGCGCCGAAGCTCAGCGCGAGGCGCAGCGCCAGCGCGAGCGCCCCGAGCAGCAGGCCGGCGCCCAGGATGCCGAGCAGCTGCCGCAGATGCGCGCGCTCGACTGCGGCGGTGTCGCCGGAGGCGCCGCGAATGCGCGCGGCGAAGCGCTCGAGATCCCAGCCGGCCAGCGCCGCCGCCACCCCTGCCAGCGCCAGCGGGCCGGCGACGCCAAGCGCCACGCCGGCCGCCGCCGCGCCAGCCAGGCCCAGCAGGCCAAGCGCGCCTGCGGCCGGCCACGCGCGGCGCAGCCCCACGAGCCACGCGCCGCCAATCGCCAGGCTGGCCGCCGCGCCCGGCCAGCTCGCGGCCAGCGCGTAGCCCAGCGCCAGAAGCAGCGTGGCCAGCCCGATCGCCAGCGTGGCCGCGCGACTCATAGCAGGCTCCTCGGCGGGGCGGGCCGGCTGAGCGCCGCCGCAGCCACCTGCTGAAACGGCTGTGTCACCTCCCACTCGACCACCGCCACGCCGGCGCGGCGAATGTCGTGCAGCAGGCTGGCGCGCGCCAGCCGCGCCAGGCGCGCGCCGAGGTCGGCCGCGTTGCCAGGCGCGAGCGCCGCGCGCTCGTAGGCCACCGGGTCGGGGCTGACGACCAGCAGCTGGTAGCCGCGCGCGCGCAGGCGCAGCAGCACGTCGCGGTCGCGCGGCAGCAGCGGGCTGACGAGGATCAGCTGGGAGCGCGCCGGGAACAGCCGCGTGGGGATGCGGTCGAAATCTTCGAATACCGGCGCGTCGCCCAGCTCGGCGCGCGCCAGCGCCCGCAGGATGCGCTCGCGCTGCACCTTGCCGTAGCCGGGGAATGTCCAGCTCAGCGTGTTGCCGTACACCAGCAGCCCGACCCGGTTGCCCTGGTCGAGCATTCCGGTCGCAAGCGCTGCGGCGGCCTGCACGCCATGCTCAAGCAGCGAGCCCTGGCCGGTGCGGATGTCGCTGGCCTGGCGCACGTCGAGGATAATGCCGACCTCGACGGCGCGCTCTTGCTCGAACTCGTTCACGAACAAAGCCTCGGCGTGGCGCGCGCTCACTCGCGCGCTGATCCAGCGGGTCGGGTCGCCCGGCTGGTAGGCGCGCACGCCGAAGAACTCGACGCCTGGCCCGCCCTGGCGCGCCGGCACCGACCCCGCGTAGATCTGCGTCTGGCGCGGGCGAATGGCCAGCCGGCGCAGGCCTGGCACCTCGGGCACCACGAACAGCTGCCCCGGCGCGGCCAGCGGCTGGCTGCGCGTCAGCAGCCCCAGCCGGTCGCGCGCGTGCGCCAGCACTTCCTCGAATTGGTACAGCCCGCGCGGCCCGCTGACGGTGTAGGCGAGCTCGATCGACGCGCCCGGCGCGAGGCTGGCCACCGCGCGGGGCGCGCCGCCAACCAGCGCGAGCCGCGCGGGCACGCGATCCTCGAGCAGCAGCTCGGCGATGGCCGGGCCGGTGTTGGTGGCCAGCACGCGCACTTCCACCGGCGCCCCCGCCGACACCCGGTCGGCGCTGAGCGTGCGGGCGACGCGCAGGCTGGGCGCGGACGGCCGCGCCAGCAGGCCGGCCGCCAGGTACACCAGCGGCGGCAGCGCCAGCGCCAGCAGCGCGCCGTTCAGCGTGGCGAGCCCGGCCAGCACCAGCGCATAGATCAGCAGGCCAAGCCAGAGGGCCGCGCGCATCAGCGCCCCCTTTCGACCGCCGGCACCGCCACCGAGCGCAGTGTATCGGCGACGACGTCGTCGGCGGCGCGGCGCTGCATCCAGAAGTCGGGCGTCAGGATCAGGCGGTGGATCAGCGCCGGCTTGACGAACGCCTTGACATCGTCGGGAATGACGTAGTCGCGGCCCTCAAGCGCCGCCTGGACGCGCGCCAGCTTCAGCAGCGCCAGCGAGCCGCGCGGGCTGGCGCCTACCGCCACGCGCCGGTCGCGCCGGGTGGCGTCGGCCAGCAGCACGATATAGCGCTCGATGTCGGCGTCGACATACACTTCCTCGATCGCGTCGCGCAGCGCCAGCAGCTCGTCGCGGCCGGTCACCTGGCCGATCGGCTGCTCGTCGGCGCGGCGCTCGCGGCGCCTGCGCAGGATCTCCTGCTCTTCGTCGACGGTCGGGTAGCCGACGGCCAGCTTCATCAGGAAGCGGTCGAGCTGAGCTTCGGGTAGCTGAAAGGTGCCCTCGTACTCGATCGGGTTCTGGGTGGCGATGACCATAAACGGCTCGGGCAGCGCCATTGTCTCGCCCTCCAGCGTCACCTGGTGCTCCTGCATGGCCTCGAGCAGCGCGCTCTGGGTTTTGGGCGAGGCGCGGTTGATCTCGTCGGCGAGAATGATGTTGGCGAAGATTGGGCCTTTGCGCAGCTCGAAGCGACCCTGCGCGCGGTCGTACACATAGCTGCCGGTGATATCGCCCGGCAGCAGGTCGGGGGTGAACTGGATGCGGCGAAACTCAAGCCCGAGCGCGGTGGCGAAGCTTTTGGCGATCAGCGTCTTGGCCAGGCCGGGGTAGTCTTCAAGCAGCACATGCCCGCCGGCCAGCGTCGCGGCAAGGATCTGCGCCAGCAGCGGGCGCTTGCCGACGATCGCGCGCTCGACTTCGGCGATCACGCGCGAGGCGGCGCGCGCCACGTCATTCACGGCCTGGCTCATAGGATGCTCCGATCGTTGTATGCAGCGATTGCTCGAAGAACGCCAGCGCCACCGCCGGGTGGAGATCGAGCGGGTCGGGCGGGGTGGCCGGGCGCGGCGCCAGCGGCCACAGCCGGCGCGGCGGCTGCTGGTAGCTGCGCCGCCCGGCGCGCAGATACTCGCGCACGGGCGCCGGCATGGCCACGCGCTCGCTTTCGAGGTACTGCCAGGGCGCCGGCTCGTCGGCCGCCAGCAGGGCCACGGCCAGCTGGGCCAGGCGCGCGGCGAGCAGCCAGCGCGCGTAGTGCTCGCGCTCGGCGGCGGCGGCCAGGCTGGCCCACTCGGCTACCGCCGCGCGCGCGGCGCCGGGCTGCGTGGGCGGCACAGGCCGCCGCCGGGGCGGGGCGGCCAGGCTGCGCCACGCGGCCACTGCGGCCAGCGCCACAAACGCGCCCCACACGATCGCCTGCGGGATGCTGCCGAGCAGCACGCCGGCCAGCCAGAGCAGGTACAGCAGCGGCACCACCAGCGCGTCGCGCAGGCCGCCGGTGATCGCCAGCGCCAGCAGCGCAAGCAGCAGCAGCGCCAGCGCGGCCACGCCCAGCCGGCGGCTCACTGCGCGCCTCCGTAGGCCCGCGCGATCGCCGTCAGGCACTCAATCGCCTCGTGCTCCTCGGCGGCGTCGGCGTGGCGCGAGCCATAGCGTACGCGCTCAAACAACCGCGTCAGCCGGCGAATGTGCTCGTCGCGCAGGCCGGCGGCGGCCAGCTGGGCCTCGAACTCGCGCGGCGTCGCGCTCGGCGCGCGCGCGACGCCGCGGCTCTCGCCGAGGATGCGGCCCATCTCGCGGTAGCAGCGCAGCACGGCGTCGCGCAGGTCGGCGCCGGCGGCGATGCCCTCGGCGGCGGCCTGGGCCTCGTCGGCGAGCAGCGCGCTGGCCGGGCGCTCGGCGCGCTCGGCGCGGGCGCGCCGCCAGGCCAGCCAGATCGCGACGATCAGCAGCGCCGCCGCGAGCAGGCCGATCGCGGCTACCAGCCAAGGCGCGGGCTGTGGGTCGAAGCTGGGGAATGGCTCGGCCGCAGCGGGTGGCGGCGTAGGCAGCGCCGCCTGGGGCGCGGCGGTTTGCTCGCCGGGAAGGGCGCGTAGCAGCGCCAGCAGGAGGTACACCAGCGTGATCGCCGCCAGCGCCAGCAGTAGCCTACGCAGCAGCTCGCGCCGCAGATCGGCCGAGACGATCAGCGCTGCCGCGAGGAATGCCAGCAGCCCGAGCCAGATCGCCCCGATAATTGCCTGCCAGAACGCCAGCGACGCTGGGTCGACCGCGCGGGCTGACGCGCCGCCGCCGAACAGCACGCGCAGCGCGCCGAAGTCGTACAGGTGGCCGGGCGCGAAGGTGAGGCGCGGGAGGCCGGCGGCGAGCAGCACCAGGGCGCCGATCGCGCCGCCAAGCCAGATCAGCGCCCAGATGCGCTCGCGGGGCATGGCAACTCCCGATTCGCTGTGGCGCCGCGCGGGCACGCCCAATGCGGCTGACGGTCGGGCGATTATACCAGCCCTGCGGCCATGCCGGCAAACGCCCGGCGCGCTGCCCTGAGGCATGCGCCACCGGCGCTCGGCACGCGGCGGCGCTCGTTTCACTTCCCGCGCCGCGCCGCTGGACATGCGGCGCCGTATCGGGTAGCATGGCGGCGAACCAGCAGCCCGCCGAACCGTATGCCCGAGCCACTACGCCAGAGTATCGAGGCCACCATCGCGCTCAGCGACGCTGAGTTCGCGCTGGCGCGCGCCATGTTCACGCCGGTTGCCGTGCGCAAGAAGGCGCTGCTGCTGGCGGCCGGCGAGCCCTGCCAGGCGATCTACTTCATCGAGCGCGGCGCGCTGTTCTCGTACGCCGCCGACGCGCGCGGCGATATCCACGTGGTGCAGTTTGGCATCGACGGCTACTGGATCGCCGATCTCTCGAGCTTCTTCTCGGGCGCGCCGGCGCTGTTTACGATCGAGGCGCTGACCGACAGCGCGCTGCTGGCGATCGACGGCGCCGGCTTCGCGCGGCTGTGCGACGAGCTGCCCAAGTTCGAGCGGCTGTTCCGCATCCAGCTTCAGAACGCCTATATCGAGCTGCAGCGCCGCATCGCCCGCACATTCGGCGACGACGGCCAGCGCCGCTACCTGGCGCTGCTGGCGCAGCACCCCGAGATCGTGCAGCGCTTCCCGCAGTACCTGATCGCCTCGTACCTCGGCATCAAGCCGCAGTCGCTCAGCCGCATCCGCCGCGCGCTCAGGCACGCCGCCGATGAACCTATGTGAATGACAGGCCGCGCGCCTGGCGGTATGATTGCGGCTGCGCGCGGATGTGCCCGATCATCGGCGCGCCGGCACGACGATACATCGAACGATAGGAACCAACGCAATGGACTGGAGCAAATCGGTGAAGCCGGCCGGGATGCGGCTGCACGAGTTCGGCAACCTCACCGACACCTTCGCGGCCACCGAGAAGATGCCGCTGCTGTTTGTGGGCCACGGCAACCCCATGCTGGCGATCACCGACAATGTGTTTAAGCACGGCTGGCAGGAGCTTGGCCGGCGCCTACCGCACCCCAAGGCCATCCTGTGCATCTCGGCGCACTGGCTGACGCGCGGCACGTTTGTGACAATGGCCGATCCGCCGCGCACGATCCACGACTTTGGCGGCTTCCCGCAGGCGCTCTACGACGAGCAGTACCCCGCGCCCGGCGCCGTCGACTACGCGCGCATGACGATCGAGAATGTCAAGCGCGTGGCCGTGCACGAAGACTACGACTGGGGGCTCGACCACGGCGCCTGGTGCGTGCTGAAACCGATGTTCCCGGAAGGCGACATCCCGATCTTCCAGCTGAGCATCGACGCCACCCAGCCGCCACAGTACCACTACGAGCTTGCGCGCGAGCTGGCGTTCTTGCGCGGCAAGGGCGTGCTCATCGTTTCTAGCGGCAATGTGGTGCACAACCTGCGCATGATGCGCATGCACGGCAGCACCTACGACTGGGCGGTCGAGTTCGATGCGATCGTCAAAGACAAGCTCGAGGCCCACGACGACCAGCCGCTGATCGAGTACCAGCGCTTCGGGCGCGTGGCCCAGCTTGCGGTGCCGACCAACGACCACTACCTGCCGCTGATGTACACGCTGGGCCTGCGCGACGCCAGCGACGAGCTGTCGTTCTTCAACGACGAGTTCGACCTTGGGTCGCTCTCGATGCGCAGCGTGATCTTGAAGTAGCCGCGCGCGCCGCACTCCGCCGGAGCGAGCACAAGGCCCGCCTTGGGCTCACGCCAAGCCCCGTCGCGCCGCCGCTCGGGAACCGCCTGGTGTCTTGGCGCCTTGTGTCTTGGTGGTAAACAGGCTGTTCAAACAGCCTCTGAGACGTAATACCAAATCCGGCTGATCGCTTGGATTATGGTGGGGGTTCGGGGGCGGCGAAGCCGTTCCCAAAATTTCGTTTTCTTGTGCGGCGCCCGGCAAAGCCGGGCGCCGCACAAGAAAACACAAGTAATCAAACTGAGTTGGTATAACCACCAAGACACGAAGATACCACGATCGTGTCTATCGTGTTGGTGCTTTCTCAGCGGAGAACCGCTTGGTGCCTTGGCGCCTTGGTGGTAAACCGGCTGTTCAAACAGCCTCTTAGGGTGTCTCGGGTGCTGCTTTGCGGCTTGAATGGAACGCGTTCTTCCTTGAGTGGAACGCGTTCTTTCTTGAGTAGAAGGCGTTCCTCCTTGAGTGGAACGGGTTCTTCCTTGAGTAGCAGGCGTTCCTTCTTGAGTAGCAGGCGTTCTTCCTTGAGTAGCAGGCGTTCTTCCTTGAGTAGCAGGCGTTCTTCCTTGAGTAGCAGGCGTTCTTCCTTGAGTTCGCGCTAACCCTAATACACGCCTGGCCAGTAGGGCGCCGTCAACGTCCGGCGCTCTTTGCTTTCATCGCCTCGCCTGCGTGCAGAGCATTCCCCGACTCTAGGAGGCGCAGGGGCAGGCTAGGGTGATCGGCACGACATTGACATCGCCCAGCCCACGCTCGCCAAACGCTGGCGCCAGCCGCACCCCTGTGCTACAATGCCGCCATGATCACCGACTTCGCCGCTCTGCTGCGCCGTATACCCGGCTACAGCGGCCAGATCGCGCACGTGCAGCCGCTTGCGCCACGCTCGCCGGCTTTCGCCGAGCCGCTCGCGCCGCTGCCCGCCGCGCTCGCCGCCGCGCTCGATCGGCGCGGCATCGCTCGGCTGTACGCCCACCAGGCCGCCGCGCTCGACGCGGCCCGCGCCGGCGCGCACATTGGCGTGGTGACGGCTACAGCCAGCGGCAAGACGCTGTGCTACCAGCTGCCGGCGCTTGAGGCCGCGCTGACCGACCCGCACAGCCGCGCGCTGTTCCTGTTCCCCACCAAGGCGCTGGCCCACGACCAGCTGCGGGCGCTGAACGAGCTGCTGGGCGGGCTGAACGCGGCGGATCAAAGCACAAAGAGCAAAGACCAAAGCGACGAGAATTCGGCTTTGCTCCTCGGCCGTTCGCCCTTTGCCATACATGCGGCGACACTCGATGGCGACACGCCGCGCGGCGAGCGCGACGCCGTGCGCGCCCGCGCGCAGATCATCCTCTCGAACCCCGACATGCTGCACCGCACCCTGCTGCCCGACCACGCGCGCTGGGCCGGGCTGCTGCGCAACCTGCGCTTTGTGGTGCTCGACGAGTCACACGTCTACCGTGGCGTGTTCGGCAGCCACGTGGCGCTGATCGTCCGGCGGCTGCGGCGGCTGTGCGCGCACTACGGCGCCGCCCCGCAGTTTATCTGCTGCTCGGCCACCAGCGCGAACCCGCGCGAGCACCTGGCCGCGCTGGTCGGCGATGGCGTGACGCTGATCGACGGCGATGGCGCCCCGCAGGGAGCGCGCGAGTTTATGCTCTGGAACCCGCCGGTGATCGACGAACGACGAAAGACCAAAGACCAAGGATCGTCGTCACGCCTTTCTTCGTCCTTCCCCGCTCGTCCTGCGCCCGAGAGCGGCCGCCGAAGAAGCACCAACATCGAAACGGCCAGCCTGCTGGCCATGCTGGTGCGCGCCGACGTCAAGACGCTGGCGTTTACGCGCACGCGCCGTGGCGCCGAGCTGGTGCTGCGCTACACCCGCGAGGCGCTGTCGCAGGCCGGCTCGCCGCTGGCCGAGCGCGTGGCCGCGTACCGCGCCGGCTACACGTCCGAGGATCGGCGGCGGCTCGAGCGCGCGTTTACCAGCGGCGAGCTGCTGGGCCTGGTGAGCACCAACGCGCTTGAGCTTGGCGTCGACATTGGCGGCGTCGACGCGGTGGTCATCGGCGGCTTCCCCGGCACGGTCGCCAGCGCCTGGCAGCAGGCCGGGCGCGCGGGCCGCAGCCAGGGCCATAGCCTGGCGCTGCTGGTGGCGCAAGACGACCCGCTCGACCAGTTTTATATGCGCCACCCCGAGCAGTTCTTCGCCCGCCCGCACGAGCACGCGCGCGTCGCGCTCGAGAACCCGTTTATCCTGGCCGACCAGCTGCGCTGCGCGGCGGCCGAGCTGCCGCTGCACGACGCCGACGCGCTCTGGTTTGGGGCGGCGTTCGCCAACCTGCGCGACTGGCTGCTGCGCCACGGCGAGCTAGCGCCAACCGCCGATGGCGGCGCCGCGCTGGCAGCACGCCACCCGGCCGCCCAGGTGAACATCCGCAGCGCCGATGGCGAGCCGGTGGCGCTGCGCGATAGCGAGAGCGGCCGCACGATCGAGCAGGTCGCGGCAACGCGCGCGCCGTTCGAGGTGTACCCCGGCGCGATCTACCTGCACCAGGGCGACGCCTACCTGGTGTCGGCGCTGCACACGCGCCACGCCGAGGCCCGCCGCAGCCAGGTGAACTACTACACCCAGCCAGGCGACGAGACCGCGATCTCGGTCGAGCGGGTGCAGCAGCAGCGCGCGCTCGGCCCGATCAGCCTGAGCCTCGGCGTGGTCGAGGTGACGCGCCAGGTGACCGGCTACAAGCGCAAGGAGCACTACAGCGACGCGGTGCTGAGCGAGCACGACCTGGCGCTGCCGCCGCAGAAGTTCCGCACGATCGCGGTGTGGTGGACGGTTCCGGCCGAGCTGTGCCGCCGCGTCGAGGACGTGTGCGGCGATGTGCTCGACGCGCTGCACGCCATGGAGCACGCCTGCATCGCCTTGCTGCCGCTGTTTGCCCAGTGCGACCGCGCCGACATCGGCGGGCTCTCGCAGGACGCGCACCCCGACACCAAGGCCGCGACGATTTTTGTGTACGATGGCGTGCCTGGTGGCGTCGGCATCGCGCAGGTCGGCTACGAGCAGGCCGAGGGCTGGTGGGAGCAGACGCGCGCGCTGCTGATCGACTGCCCCTGCGCCGAGGGCTGCCCTGCCTGCATTCAGTCGCCGAAGTGCGGCAATGGCAACCAGCACCTTTCCAAGGTCGGCGCGGCGGCGCTGGCCTCGCTGCTGCTCGGGAAGCCGGCGCCCACCGCCAGCACGCTGCCCTCGCGCGGCGCGGCGCGCTCCAGCGGCACCGCCACGCCGCAGAGCCTGATCGAAGACCTGCGCGGCCGGCTCGAGCGCGCCCGCGCTACCCCGGCCGGGCCGCGCCGCGCCGCGCTGCTGGTGGCGCTGCGCTACCGCATCAGCGTCGAGCGCGACAAGCTCGCCAGCGAGGCCGACCGCGCGGCCCTGCGCGAGATCGAGGCTGCGGCGGGCGCGCTGTAGTGTAGCGCGCGCCTCGCCGGATCACGTTGCTGCCGTAGGCAGAACAAGCCTATATCGCAGGCGACCGCGTACGTCCTATCAAAAAGAGATGATTTTGGAAGGCTTGCGCCCTCCAAGCCTCCCGCCTGCGATGACACCGCGTAACTCGTGTACATCAGGGAGCGCCCTGCCGAAAACTGAGCCAGGGCTTGTGCAACGTCTTTCGACCCCTCCCCCTACCTCCTCCCCTGACAGGGGCGGGGAAACACATCTGGCTGTGAGGGCCGACGTTGCACGAGCCTGAAAACTGAGCGCGCCAACTACGTAAGCCACGAAGATATCAGCTATAATCAGCCCGCTTTGTCTGCTATCTACGAAGGAGCCACCTATGGAGAACAATCGCTTGCGGGTCGGCGTGATCGGCGCCGGCATAGGCGAGCTACACCTGGCCGCCTATCGCAAGCTGCCGCGCGTCGAGATTGCGGCGCTGGCCGGGCTTGACGACGAGCGCGTGCGGCGCGTGGCGGCCGAGCAGGGCGTGCCGCAGACGTTCCGCGAGTATGCCGACCTGCTGGCCGCGCCGGGCATCGACGCGGTGAGCGTGTGCTTGCCCAACGCGCTGCACCTGCCGGTGACGCTGGCCGCGCTCGAGGCCAACAAGCACGTGCTGGTGGAGAAGCCGCTCGCGCGCACCGCCGACGAGGGCCGGGCCATGGTCGCGGCCGCGCGCGAGCGCGAGCGCGTGCTGATGATTGCATTTAACCATCGCTACCGCGGCGATGTGCAGTGGGTCAAGCAGTACGTCGAGTCGGGCGCGATCGGCCGGGTGTACTACGCCAAGGCGCACTGGATGCGCCGCGCCGGCATCCCGCGCCTGGGCAGCTGGTTCGTCAGCAAAGAGCAGGCCGGCGGCGGCCCGCTGGTCGACCTGGGCGTGCACGTGCTTGATATGGCAATGTACCTGATGGGCGAGCCGCGCGCCACTGCGGTGAGCGCGAACACCTACGCCGAGTTCGGGCCGCGCGGCCTGAAGAACTGGGATCTGCGCGACCAGTTCAGCAACGAGCGGCGCCCCTACGAGGTCGAGGACCTGGGCACGGCGTTTGTGCGGCTCGAGGGCGGCGCGACGCTGCTGCTCGAGGCCAGCTGGGCTACCCACAGCGCCGCCGGCGACGACTTCGGCGTGACGCTCTACGGCACCGAGGGCGGCGTCGAGCTGATGGTGCGCAACTACACCCACGAGAACACCGTGCGTGTCTTCTCCGACATCGGCGGCGTGCCGACCGACATGGCGCCGAAGATCCGCAAGCAGGGCGGCCACGACACGGTGATCGAGCGCTTTGTGGCGGCGGTGCTCGACGGCGCGCCGCAGGTGCCCAGCGCCGACGATGGGCTGCGCCGCGCCGAGATCATCGACGCGTGCTACCGCTCGGCCGCCGAGGGCCGCGAGATAGCGATATAGCCAGGCGGCACGCCGCCTGGCTCAGGCCGATAGATCTGCCCGCTCGCCAGAGCCACCGCCGTGGAGCGAGCGGGCAGCCGTTCTTTGCGCCGGCGAAACGCCAGCCAGTGCCGCCGCTATGGCACGCGCACCCCCCTAACGTCACCTCTTTACCCAGCAGCGCCTGCACGCCAGCCGTGGGCAGCGCGCCGACAACTGTGCCGGCGGCGGCGCTAAAGGCCGTTGAGGTGCACCCAATTCGAGCCTGCGGCTGTTCGCGTGCGGCGGGCTTAGCGCCGAGGCCAAAAAAAAGCGCGGGGGCGGCTTTGCCGCCCACGCGCCCGGCAGATTGTTTGGCTATACGCAGCGGCCGCCTACGGCGTCTGCACGCTCGATGTCGTCTGCGCATCGCGCGTAGTGCCGACGCCATGATCATACACCATCTTGCCGCCGTAGTGCCCGGTGAGCACCACCAGCGCCAGGCCAGCCACGGCGGCCGTCGTCCACAGGCCGCGGGTCAGGCGCGCCACGCCGGCCGGCAGCGAGCGGCCGCCGCGCAGGCGCGCGAACATAGGCTCGGTCAAGAACAGCAGGCCGCCCTCGATCAGCAGCAGCAGCCCGTAGATATTGCGGGTCATCTCGCCCAGCTGGGCGTGGGTCTCGAGCAGCGAGCCTTCGGCCACGGCCTGCGGCACCGAGCCGGGGTCGCTGATGTCTTCGAGCTCGGGCATCATCTGCTCGGCGCGGTGCTCGGCGGCCTCGCCAGTTTCGGTGGCGAGCACTGCCGTGGCCACGCCGGCGGCCAGCAGCAGCGCCGCCGCGATGCGCAGGCCGCCTTTCGACCAGAACAGGCTGAGCAGGGTAAAGACGACGGCGGCGGGGATCAGCACGAGCGGCGCATGCACGATCAGTGGGTGGAGCGAAGCAGTTGTCGGCATTGTTTTCCTCACATTGTACGGCTTGAACGACGGTTTGATACTAAGTGTATCAGTTACGGGCGGATTGTAGTGTTCCAACATTGGAATCATCTTAAGCATAGCACTGCAGCGTCTACTATTGTGGATCAGAATCTGCTCAAAAACCGCTTGACATAGCTATATAGTAGGAGTATACTGCGATTTAGGCGAACCTAATAAATATATTTTACCTGGCAAAGCAGCCACGGCGGTAGGTATACAAGCGGTTTCACCCAGGCTCGTGTGGCCTTTCGCCCGGCCGAAACAGCGCCGGCGCGCAGCACTCGCAGCAAGCACAGGAATGTGGAGGCATCCCCATGGTCGAAAGCAGTCCCTCGCAGCGCTACTCTGCCGAGCCTGGCTGGCGGCTCAAGCGCGCCATGCCCTCGCTGCCGGAAGTCTTCGCCTCGGTGCACGTGCCCACCAGCGGCGGCTTCTGGCGCAAGCTGCTGGCCTTCGCCGGGCCAGGGCTGATGGTCTCGGTTGGCTATATGGATCCCGGCAACTGGGCCACCGATCTCGCGGGCGGCGCCCAGTTTGGCTACCTGCTGCTCTCGGTGATATTGATCTCGAACTTCATGGCCATCCTGCTGCAGCACCTCTCGCTCAAGCTCGGCATTGCCACCGGGCGCGACCTGGCGCAGGCCTGCCGCGACCACTTCTCGCCGCCGGTGGCGATGGTGCTGTGGGTGCTGTGCGAGGTGGCAATCGCCGCGTGCGACCTGGCCGAAGTGATCGGCTCGGCGATTGCGCTGAACCTGCTGTTCGGCATCCCGCTGGTGGCCGGCGTGCTGCTGACGGCTGCCGACGTGCTGGTGGTGCTGCTGCTGCAGCACCGCGGCTTCCGCTACCTCGAAAGCCTGGTGGCCGGGCTGATCTTTCTGATCGGCGGCTGCTTCGCCTACGAGCTGATTGCCGCGCAGCCGGCGATGGGCGCGCTGCTGGTCGGGCTCATCCCTTCGCCCCAGGTTGTCTCTAACCCTGGCGCGCTGTATATCGCGATCGGTATCCTGGGCGCCACGGTGATGCCGCATAACCTGTACCTGCACTCGAGCATTGTGCAGACGCGCGCGTTCGAGCGCGACGATGCCGGCAAGCGCCAGGCGATTACCTTCGCGACGATCGACTCGACCGTGGCGCTGCTGTTCGCGTTCTTTATCAATGCCGCAATTCTGATCACCGCTGCGGCTGCATTCCACGGCACCGAGCACGCCAACGTGGCCGACATCCACGACGCCTACCAGCTGCTGACGCCGGTGCTCGGCGCGACATTCGCCAGCACGGTGTTTGGCGTGGCGCTGCTGGCTTCGGGCCAGAACTCGACGCTCACCGGCACCCTGGCCGGCCAGATCGTGATGGAAGGCTTTCTGAACATTCGCATGCGGCCGTGGCTGCGCCGGCTGATCACCCGCCTGATCGCGATCGTGCCGGCGGTGATTGTCGCGGCGCTGTATGGCGAGCGCGGCACCGGCGAGCTGCTGGTGTTCAGCCAGGTGATTCTGTCGCTGCAGCTGAGCTTCGCGGTGGTGCCGCTGGTGATGTTCACCAGCGACAAGCAGAAGATGGGCGCGTTTGTGAACCCGCGCTGGCTGAGCTGGCTGGCCTGGGCGGTGACGGCGGTGATTGTGGTGCTGAACGGCTACCTGCTGGTTCAAACTGTCGCCGGCTGGCTGTAGCCTAGCCGTGCTGCGCGCCGCGCCTTCGCCGGTAGCGCGCAGCACTGCCTCTCCCTCGCTGCAGATGCGGCGCGGCTATGCCGCGCCGCATCTGCATGCCGGGCACCGGGTGCTTTCCCCTGAAGAGATTTTAGCTAATTCTAAGCAACTGCCGCGCTTTTCTAAGACGCTTCTTAGAGAAATGGGCTAGACTTGTGCGAGAACCTTCGTGATATCTGGAAGGAAGCGCGCATGGCTGCCACATCTCCACCTCAGACGCCCAGGCTCAGGCGGCTGCTGAAGAAGCTCTCGGTGTCGGGTTTCGTGCTCTTCACCTTCGTGGCGTACGCGATCCACGAGCGCGTGGCTGGGCCGGCCGGCACGCCCGCCGAAGCCGGACTCGCGCCCACCGCGCTGGCGCCAGCGCGCTCCGCGCCAACAGAAGCCCCGCCGACACGCGCGGCGCCAACAAAAGCCCCGCCAACCGCCGCGCCGGCCACAGCCGCGCCAACCGATGCCCCGCCAACCGCAGCGCCCGCGCAGGCGCTCGGCCCATACAAAGACGGCACGTATGTCGGAACCGAAATAGACGCGTACTACGGCCTGGTGCAGGTTCAGGCCACGATCAAGCAGGGCACGCTCGCCGACGTGCAGTTCCTCGAATACCCCAACGACCGCCGCACCTCCATCCGCATCAACAACATCGCCATGCCGTACCTGCAGCAAGAGGCCATCCAGCTGCAGAGCGCACAGGTCGACGTCATCTCGGGCGCGACGCTCACCAGCGAGGCGTTTATCGAGTCGTTGCAGGGCGCGCTGAATAGCGCCAAAGTGAAGGCCAATGCATGAAGCAGACCCGGCTGATCATGGGGATGCCGGTCAGCGTTGAGGTGGCCGACGCCGCAGTGCCCAACGGCATCTTCGAGCAGGTATTCGCCTTTTTTACGTCGGTCGACGCGGTGTTCAGCACCTACAAGCCCGAGAGCGAGATCAGCCGGATCAATCGCGGCGCGCTTACGCTGGCCGAGGCCAGCCACGACATGCGCACGATCTTCGCGCTGGCCGAGCAGACGCGCCAGGAGACCGGCGGCTACTTCGACATTGCGCGCGGCGGCGCCTACGACCCGTCGGGGATTGTGAAGGGCTGGGCGATCTACCAGGCCGCCCAGATCATGCGGCTGGCCGGCTGCCGCAACTTCTATGTCGACGCCGGGGGCGACATCCAGGCGACTGGCTGTAATCGCCACGGCCAGCCGTGGCGCGTCGGCATTCGCAGCCCGTTCGCCATCAACCAGATCGTGAAGGTGCTGGCCGTGAGCGACCGCGGCGTCGCGACGTCGGGCACCTCGATCCGTGGCGAGCACATCTACAACCCCATGGTCGCCGGCCCGCTGGCGACCGACGCGGTGAGCCTGACGGTGATCGGCCCGAATATCTACGAGGCCGATCGCTTCGCCACCGCCGCTTTCGCCATGGGCGCCGCCGGCATCCTCTTCATCGAGCGGCTCGAAGGCTTCGAGGGCTACCTGATCGACCGGCACGGCCAGGCGACTTTCACCAGCGGCCTAGGGAGGTATATCGACAATGATCGCCTTGACTGACGCGCTGATCAACCGCTTCACCATGTACCGGCTGACGCTCTACTACCTGATCTTCCTGCTCGGCGTGGCGCTGGCGCTCTCGTTCGGCGGCGTGCTGCCCTACGATCCCTTTGCGCTGCTGTTTTCGATCGGCTTTCTGGTGGGCGTCTGCGGCATCGCCAACACGCTGTTCGCCAAAGCCTTCGGCGTGCCGGCCAACAGCGAGTCGGTGTATATCTCGGCGCTGATCCTCGCGCTGATCATCACGCCAATCACGGCCTACCACGATCTGTGGTTTCTGGCGTGGGCCGGCGTGTGGGCCATGGCCTCGAAGTATATGCTGGCGATCCGCCGCCGGCACCTGTTCAACCCGGTGGCGTTTGCCGTGGCGCTGACGGCGCTGACGATCAACCAGACTGCGAGCTGGTGGGTTGGCACGACGCCGATGCTGCCGTTCGTGCTGCTGGGCGGGCTGCTGCTCGCGCGCAAGATCCGCCGAGGCGCGATGATCGCCAGCTTTGCCGTGGTGGTGCTGGCCACCACGGTGCTGGCCGGCCTGCTTGGCCGCGAGGGCGTCGGCGTGGGCCTGCAGAACACGCTGCTGTACTCGCCGATGCTGTTCTTCGGGTTTGTTATTCTGACCGAGCCGCTGACCGCGCCGCCGACGCGCAGGCTGCAGATCGTCTACGGCGCGCTGGTGGGCCTGCTGTTCACGCCGCAGTTCCATATCGGCCGCCTGTACACCTCGCCCGAGGTTGCCATTCTGGTGGGCAACCTGTTTGCATACCTGGCCAGCCCGAAGGGCAAGCTGGTGCTCCAGCTCGCGCGCAAGGTGCAGGTCGCGCCCGACGTGTACGATTTCTTTTTCGTGCCGCAGCGCAAGCTTGCGTTCGTGCCGGGGCAGTACATGGAGTGGACGCTCGGCCACGACGATCCCGACAGCCGCGGCAACCGGCGTTACTTCACGCTGGCGTCGTCGCCCACCGAGAACCACATCCGCCTGGGCGTCAAGTTCTCGCGCGCCTCGAGCAGCTTCAAGCGGGCTATGCTGGCGATGGACGCGCAGACCGAGATCGTGGCCGGGCAGCTCGCGGGCGATTTTGTGCTGCCGCGCGACCGGCAGCAGCAGTGCGTGCTGATCGCCGGCGGCATCGGCATCACGCCGTTCCGCAGCATGATCAAGTACCTGCTCGATACCGGGCAGCGCCGGCCGATCACGCTGTTCTACGCCGGCAAAACCCCCGCCGACCTGGTGTACCGGGAGGTATTCGAGCAGGCGCGGCGCGATCTGGGCATCCGCACGATCTATAGCGTCAGCGAGGCCGGCGATCTGCCGCGCGCGAGCGGCATGGTTGGCCGGATCACGCCGCAGCTGATCCAGCGCGAGGTTCCAAGCTACCGCGAGTGTGTGTTCTATATCTCGGGGCCGCCGGCCATGGTGAATGCGTTTCAGCGCGCGCTTGGCGAGATCGGCATCCGGCCGGGTCAGATCAAGACCGATCTGTTCTCGGGGCTAACCTAGAGGCCGATCGCCTGGAGCCGGGCGGCGACCGCCGCTACCCCGCGCGCCCACGGCCAGCGCTCGGCTTCCTGGCGCGCGGCCTGGCCCAGCGCGCGCCGCCCGGCCTCGTCGCGCGCGGCCTGGCGCAGCAGCTCCACCAGCGCGTCGCCGTCGGGCTCGGCCCACTGCGCGCCGCGGTAGTGCGTGGCCTCGCTGCCGGTGGGCGCCAGGCCGCGCGTTGGCAGCGGGTAGCCATTCCGCGCGTTCAGAAACGTCGTCTGGCCGCTCCAGTCGGTGGCGATCGCCGGCAGGCCGCAGGCCATGGCCTCGAGGACGGGCATGCCCCAGCCTTCGCCGCGCGTCGGCAGCACAAAGCAGTCGGCGCCCTGGTACAGCTCGATCAGCTGCGCGCCGCTCAGCGGCTGGTTGTAGATCAGGCCGACCGGCGGGTGCGGATCGGGCAAGGCGCGCGCCAGCTCGCGCAGCGGGTTTGGCAGCGGCATGCGGCAGTCGATCTTCAGCAGCAGCAGCACGTCGTCGGTGGGGCGGAAGGCCGCGCGCCAGGCGCGCAGCAGCACATCCCAGCCCTTGCGCTCACCCCACTCGAACACCGAGAGAAAGATGGTGCGCTCGCGCAGCCGCGCGCGCGGCTGCGCGGCCGGCCTGAAGCGCGCGGCGTCGACGCCCAGCGGGATCACGTGCACCGGCCGCGCCACGCCGCTCGCGCGAAACACCGCCGCACCCCACTCGGTCGGCGTCCACACCTCGTCCATCTGGTTGGCCTGCTCGACCCAGCTCGCGGGCAAGCGGTCGGTTTCGAGCATGGTAAAGCCGACGCGGTAGCGCCCGCTGTTCTTGCTGAAGCGGTCGCCGGGGGCATACACTACCTGGGGTGCGTCGAGGCGCAGCGGCTGCGCCTGCAGCTCGCGGATGCGCGGGTGCATGCCGCCGGCCTGCACCTGCTCGTCGTAGTCGGTGCCGTACAGGTACAGCGGCCGCACCGCGACGCCCAGAGCGTCGAGCCCGAGCACGTACGCCAGCGATGAGCCGCTGTAGCCGGTGAGCGCGGCAAATGAGGAGTGCCAGGTGAGCATAGCAAAACTCAAAGCTCAGCATTTTAGGGCTTACGCAGTTGGCGTGCTCCGCCGCAGGCTGCAACCTCGTCGCTTTACGAGGCCGAATCACGCAAGCGCGTACCCGAGATTTACCGCTGGGCAAGGTGCTCTTCGATCCGCCGGCGGGCGCTGCGCTCGTCGTCGAGCTGCACCACCAGGCTGTCGACGATCCGCACGAGTGTGGCGTGGGTGGCGCTGATCTCAGCCAGCTCGCGGCCGAGCAGCCACCAGGCCAGCCGGGTGCGCAGCCGCGCCAGCAGCCCGCGCGCCGGCGGCGGCCGCAGCTCCCAGCTGCCGTGCAGCGCGGCTAGCTGGCCAGCCAGGTACGGGTCGCCCAGCGCCACGTTTGTCAGCGTCGGCAGCGCCGCCAGCGGCGACGCGCGCTCGGCCAGCCCGCGCTCGATCGCGCTCAGCAGCGGCTCGTCGCCCTGCGCGGGCGTGATCGTGAACAAGGCCGGGCGTTGGTCGGGCATGGGTGCTCTCGCTGTTGGCCGGGGTGCCGGCCGGGCTACCTGCTGAAAAACGCGCGGTTGGCCTGCACCCAGCGCACCAGCCGCTCGATGCCCTCGGCCACCGCAACCTGCGGCCGCCAGCCGAGCATGGCCTCGGCCCTGCGGATGTCGCTCACATACACCGGCTGGTCGCCGGGCCGCCAGTCGCCGTAGCGCACCGCGATCGGATTGCCGGTGAGGCGCTCGAGCAGCGGGCCGAACTCGGCCCAGATCGACAGCGTGTTGTCGATGCCGCCGCCGACGTTGAAGATCTCGCCGCCGACCTTGTCGATGCGCTCGAGCGCGGCCATGTACGCGGCCACCAGGTCGTCGATATACAGCATATCGCGCACCTGCTTGCCGTCGCCGTAGATCGACAGCGGCCGGCCCATGGTGGCGGCGATCACGAAGTGCGCGGCCCAGCCTTGATCCTCTACGCCAAACTGGCGCGGGCCGTAGATGCAGTTCGAAACCTGCATACCACCGGCGATAAACACGTGGGAATCGTCTTCAACCTCCAGGTCGTAGACATCGGTTTCGCCCAGCTCTTCGATCTGCGCCAGGCTATCCCAGTGCAGCGGGCCATCGGCGTGGTAAAGCTCGCTGGTCGTGTCGAACCACTCCGGCGTTGTGTGCGTCCAGGTCCAGCGCAGCAGCGTGTTCAGGTGCCGGCTGCGCTCAGGGCTGAAGCCATAGCCGATCGCCGCGAGCTTTGGGTAAAGGGCGTAGCCGCCCAGCAGCCGCACCGTCATTTGCACGGTCGTCCCGCGCTTGTAGATCGTCGGCTGGGCCTCGAAGCACGAGGTCTCAATGCCAAACTCGGCCAGCAGGTCGCGCAACTGCTGTAGCCAGCGCCGTCCGCTCGCCAAGAACTCGACATCCTTCGACTGCGCGAACGAAGGCGCGATGTATGAGTCGGCGTACACCCGCCCCAGTTCGGCACCGAAAAAGCCGCGCAGAAACGCGCGCTTGACCAGGCGATGCCCGCCTGAGACCCATGCCGGCAGCTCGTACGCTACTCGCACCTTATCACCTACGGGTACGCCAAGCTGCTCGAACAAGGTGAAAACAGCGATTGTTTGCTGCTGAATACGGTACGAACGGCCTTTGATCACATGGCCGCTCGGCATGGCTGACTCTGATATGCTCTCGATAATGCCGCTAGTCGGCAAGCCCAGCCACTCGAGCCACTGCGCGACCTGTGACAGCTCGTCGGTTAGGCCGTAATGCTGCACATAGTACGAAGGGTTTGTGCGCGAGATGCGTTGGTGCAGCGACAAGTTGCCATCGCCGAATAGGCGGCCGACGATCTCGGCGACTGCTAGTAGCCGATCGCCTCGCAATGGCAGCAGGCGCTCGGCGATTGCGGTAGCCTCGTTCAGGCACCGTGGATCCGAAGTTTTTGCCTGCACTGCCGCGAGATATTCCTCAGCATCCAGCGCAATGTCAGGCACATCTTCCCAGGCTGGGGCGTAGCGTGCCTCGGGCAACACCGCCAGGAAGTCACCATAGGTGAACTGCTGATTGCTGTACAAGCCATGGGGGCGAACCATGCGATGGTCGGGCGTCAGCGTCAGCGCCATGCCGTTCATTGTGGTTAGGCGCCGCACTGGCTTCACTCCCGTCTTCCACACATGCTTCACACGCGTCCAGCCCTGGCCGTTATGCACCACGTCGCCTGCGCGCAGTGCTGCGATCGGCTTGGTGCCAAAGGGCGTGAGCACCGGCTGGTCGGCCGCCAGGCACGACTGGCGGAATACCACGGTCTTCAGGCCATAGATCCGCGCGTAGTCGCGCACGTACTGGTCGGCCGCGCCCTTCGAGCAGCCGTAGGGCGAGTGGAAGTCGAGCAGCTGCGTCTCGGCCACGCCGTAGGGCAGGTCGCGATACATGTAGCGCGTGGCGTGCTGCTCGATCGTCACCGTCTCCATGCCGCCATAGACCTTGTTGGTCGAGGCGAAGAACACGATCGGTGGTCGGCCGGCCAGGCGCGCGGCCTCGAGCACATTCAGGGTGCCAAGCGCGTTCGCTTCGAAATCGCCGCGCGGGTCGGCCACCGAGGTGGTCACGGCCACCTGGCCGGCGAGGTGATATACCACGTCGTGGCCGTCGACGGCCGCGAGCATCGCCTGGGCGTCGCGGATGTCGGCGTGCACAAAGTGCAGCCGCGCGCCGTACTGCTCGCGCAGCCACTCGAGGTTCAGCGAGGTCAGCGGCCGGCTCAGGTTATCGAGCACGGTCACGGCCTCGCCGCGCGCGAGCAGTGCGCTCGCCAGGTTGCAGCCAATAAAGCCCGCCCCGCCGGTGATGAGGTGTTTCATAGTGCCATGCATCCATCTTCTAACTCAACAGCCGCCATAGTATACACCAATCCGGGAGCACGACGCTCGGGCGCCGCGCCCACCATGGCACGCGGCCACGCAGGGCTCTCGGCACACCCCTGGGCGCGGGTTGCGCAGGCCTCCGCCCACGCCGAGGGGGAGAAGGCGCGCACGATGCGCGCCCTACGGGAAAGAATGCCGTACCAGCGTCAACGCCGTATGTTCATGCCCCGGAATGAACCAGCAGATTCTTCTGTGCCACAAGGCAGGCGCCACCAAGGCGCAATAGACACCGGCATCCATTACGGAGCCTGGGGGCAGCCCAGGCCCTGCCTCACCCCGAGAGGGAAAAGGCGCACACGATGCGCGCCCTACGGGAAAGAATGCCGTACCAGCGTCAACGCCGTATGTTCATGCCCCAGAATGAACCAACAGATTCTTCTATGCCACGAGGCAAGCCCTCAGGGCAAAGCATCACGTGCTTCTGCGCCACGAGGCAGGCGCCACTGCCGTTGTCCCAGCGACGGCTTTTTTAGGATCTGGGGCGTAGCTCCCGAAGGCCTTTGGAAAGGCGAGCACGAGGCGCGCACGATGCGCGCCCTACGGGAAAGGCCGTGCCAGCGTCAACGCCGTACGTTCATGCCCCAGAATGAACCAACAGAGTCTTCTATGCCACGAGGCAAGCCCTCAGGGCAAAGCATCACGTGCTTCTGCGCCACCAGGCAGGCGCCACCAAGGCGCAATAGACACCGGCATCCATTACGGGGTCTGGGGCGCAAGCCCCAGCGGCGGGGTGCAGGGGGCTGGCGGCAGCCCCCTGCCGCAGGGCGCGGGGCCGCGCAGGCCCCGGCAGGCACCCAAAGGCGCAGAGCGCCACACAGGGCGCGGGGCCGCGCAGGCCCAGGCAGGCACCCATACGGGGAGGGGCGCGCACCATGCGTGCCCTACGGAGGAGTGCATAGGCCCCGGCGCAGCCGGTTGTCAAGGCCGTGCCGCCGTGCTAGAATAGCCCCGCTCTCGCGCAATAGGAACACCGATGGACGACGCCACCCGCAACCAGACGCTCCAGCGCCTCGACGAGCTGTGGCATATTCGCCAGCCTGCGGCGGCCGGCGCCGAAAGCCTGGCCAGCCGCGCGATCTACCGCCTGCTCGGCGGCATCATCGAGCAGCAGAACGCCTTCAACGCTGCGGTGGTGCACGCCTTCCAGGCGCTCTCGGCCAACGACGACCGCCGCCACAGCGAGCTGCTCGGCCAGCTCCAGGGCCTGCAGGTTCAGCTGGGCGCGCTGGCCCGCCGCGCCGCGCTGATTGAGCAGCACCTCGCCGAGCACGACGACGCCGATACCGCCCTGGCCGCCCGGCTGGTTCAGCTCGAGCAGCAGCTTGCCGAGCACCACGAGGCGCGCCCCGCATGAGCGTCGCGGTGATCATCCCGCTGCATAACGGCGCGGCGTTTGTGCGCCCGTGCCTGCGCGCGCTGCTGGCGCAGCGCGGCGCCGCCTTCGAGGTTTACGCCGTCGACAATGGCTCGTCCGACGACGGCGCGGCGATCGTCGCCGCCGAGTTCCCCCAGGTTCACCTGCTCAGCACCCCCGAGCCGCTCGGCTTCGCCGGCGCGGTCAACCGTGGCATCCGCGCGGCCGCCACCGCCGCGCCCGAGGCGTTTGTGCTGCTAAACCAGGATACCGAGGTTCACCCCGGCTGGCTCGCCGCGTTGCTCGCGCCGCTGTCTGACCCGGCCGTCGGCGTGGTGGGCTGCAAGGCGCTGTTCCCCGACGGCACGATCCAGCACGCTGGCGCCGAGATCCTCTGGCCGCTCGGCTACGGGCGCAACCTTGGCTACGGCCAGCCCGGCGCCGGCCAGCACGATGCCCCGGCCGAGCCTGAGTATGTCGCGTTTGTCGGCGTAGCGCTGCGCCCGGCGATGCTCGATCAGATCGGCCTGCTCGACGAGGGCTTCAACCCGGCCTACTTCGAGGACGCCGACCTGTGCCTGCGCGCCCGCGCGGCCGGCTGGCGGGTGCTCTACACGCCCCAGGCGACTCTGACGCACCACGAGGGCGCGGCCGCCGCCGCCGGCGACTACCGCCACGCCGCGCTGATCGAGCGCAACCGCCTGCGCCTGCTGCTCAAACACGCCTCTGCTGCCGCGCTGCTCGGCGAGTTTCGCGCCGCCGAGCAGCGCCAGCTCGCCGATCGGGTCGAGTCCGGCGGCGCTGGCGTGCTGCGCCGCGCCTACCTCGACGCCCTGCTGATGCTGGCCGAGCTTGCGCCGGCCGCGCCCTGGCGTGGGCAGCGCCAGGAGCTTGCCGGCATGCTGGCCGAGCTGCGTGGCCGTGCGGCTGGCGCCAGCCGCGCGGCCCGCGCCGCCGCCGCAGTGGCGCCCACGCCCGCCGCGCCGCGCCTACAGGCCGACCCGCGCCCGCCCGCGCTGCCGCCGGTGGCGATTATCATCCTTACCTGGAACGGCCTCGCGGTGACGCAGGAGTGCCTGAGCAGCCTGCGCGAGCTGACCAGCGGCGTCGAGTACCAGGTGATCGTGGTCGATAACGGGAGCACCGACGGCACCCGCGAGTATCTGCGTACGCTCGAGTGGGTCACGCTGATCGAGAACGCGACCAACGAGGGCTTCACGAGGGGCAACAACCGCGGCTTCCGCGCCGTGCCGCCCGGCGCCGATGTCTTGATGCTCAACAACGATACCCGCATCATCCATGCCGACTGGCTGGCGCGGCTGCGCGCCACCGCCCACAGCGACGCGCGCTACGGCGTCGTTGGCTGTAAGCTGCTGGCGCCAAGCGGCCGCCTCGCCCACGTCGGCACCTACATGCTCCCCGACGCGCTGTGGGGCTGGCAGGTCGGCGGCGACGAGGAGGATATCGGCCAGTACCCCGGCGTGCGCGAGGTCGAGGGCGTGATCGGCGCGTGCATGTACATCCGCCGCGACGCGCTCGAGGCGATTGGCCCGCTCGACGATCAGTTCTTTTCGTACTACGAGGATACCGACTACTGCCTGCGCGCGACTGCCGCCGGCTACGCGATCGTGTGCGACGGCGATGTGCGCGTGGTTCACTACGAGAATGTCAGCACCAGGCTCAACAACGTCAACTTCTGGAAGATGTACGGCGCGTCGCAGGCGATCTTTCGCGCGAAGTGGGAGGGCTACTACCGCGCCAGGTACCGCCAGCGCCTGCTGTGGCACGCCCAGGTGAGCGCTCCCAGCGGCTACGCCGTGTCGTCGCGCAAGCTCGTGCTGGCGCTCGATGCGCGCGGCGTCGATGTGCGCCTGGCCTTTCTGTACGGCAACGCCTACGCCGAGCCCAGCAGCGGCGACCCGCGGGTCGAGCAGCTGCGCCAGCGCGCCAAAGACACCGCGCTGCCACAGGTGCTGTATGGCCCCGGCGATCTGTTTCACAAAAACAGCGGGCGCTATCGCGTCGGCTATACCATGCTCGAGACCGATGGACTGCCCGATGAGTGGGTGCGCCAGGCCAACCAGATGGACGAGATCTGGGCGCCAAGCCAGTTCAACGCGGCTACCTTCCGCTCCAGCGGCGTGGCCCGGCCGATCTATGTGGTGCCGCTCGGCGTCGATCCGAACTACTTCCACCCCGGCATTGCCGCGCGGCGCATGAGCCAGCGCTACACGTTTCTGTCGGTGTTCGAGTGGGGCGAGCGCAAGGCGCCCGAGCTGCTGCTGCGCGCCTATCACGCCGCCTTCGGCCCGCGCGACGACGTGCTGCTGGTGCTGAAGGTCGATAACCGCGACCCCGATGTGAACGTGGCTCAGCAGATCGACGCGCTGGGCCTGCCCGCCGATGGCCCGCCCGTCGCGCTGCTGCTCAACCACGATCTGCCGGCCTACCAGCTCGGCGGCCTGTATCGCGGCGCCGATTGCTTTGTGCTGCCGACGCGCGGCGAGGGCTGGGGCATGCCCATCCTCGAGGCCATGGCCTGCGGCCTGCCGGCGATCGCCACCGACTGGAGCGCACCAACCGAGTTTATGCGCCCGGAGATCAGCTACCCGCTGCGCGTGCGCGGCCTGGTTCCCGCCGTGGCGCGCAACCCGTACTACGCCGGCTTTTCCTGGGCCGACCCCGACTTCGATCATCTGGTGCATCTGCTGCGCTATGTCTACGACCAGCGCGACGAGGCCCGCGCCGTCGGCGCGCGCGCGGCCGCCGCTGTGGCGCGCGACTGGACGTGGGAGCGCGCCGCCGCGCTGATCAGCGCGCGCCTCGAGGCGTTGGTATTATAAACTAGGACAAACGCAGTTGGCGTGCTCAGCCTTCGGCAGAGCGGTACTGTGCTCCGCGCGGAAAAACCGCATACAGAAGTTGGAGAAGTACCATGCTGCCGCAGGCGCAATCTTGTCGCTTGAGGAAGCCGAACAGCACAAGTGCGTAACTCCTAATAAACATATGGATCCTACAACCATTATTTGGCAATCGCGCTGGGGCCTGCCGATCGGCTACTCGGCCCACTCCGAGGAGCTGGCGCTGGCGCTCGAGGCGCGCGGCGTCACGCTGGCCCACCGGCCCTCGCCCTGGCCTGTGGCCGGCACGATTACGCACCCGGCGCTGCTGGCCGCCGCCGCGCTCCCGCTGCCCGCTGGCGCGCCGCAGGTTAGCTACGACCAAGCCGACCTGTTCTACACCGCGCATCCCGGCTACAAGATCGGCTATACCATGCTCGAGGTCGACGGCCTGCCTGCCGATTGGGTCGCGGCCTGCAATGCCATGGATGAGGTCTGGACGCCGAGCCGCTGGGGCGCCGAGACGTTTCGCGCCGCCGGGGTGCGCCGCCCGATCTACCCGATGCCGCTGGGCTACAACCCCGCGCGCTTCCACCCGGCCCTGCCGGGCCGCCCGCTGCGCGAGCGCTACACGTTTCTGTCGGTGTTCGAGTGGGGCGAGCGCAAGGCGCCTGAGCTGCTGCTGCGCGCCTATAGCGCCGCCTTCGGCCCGCGCGACGACGTGCTGCTGATCGTGCGCACCAACAATTTCGACGGCGATGTCGACGTGGCGCGCCAGATCGCCGCGCTGGGGCTGCCGCGCAATGGCCCGCCCGTGGCGCTGCTGCTCAACCACCACCTGCCCGCCGCCGAGCTGGGCAGCCTGTATCGCAGCGCCGATTGTTTCGTGCTGCCGACGCGCGGCGAGGGCTGGGGCATGCCCATCCTCGAGGCCATGGCCTGCGGTCTGCCGGCGATCGCTACCGATTGGAGCGGCCAGACCGAGTTCTTCGACGAGCAGGTTGGCTTCCCGGTACGCGCGCGCGCGCTGGTGCCGGCCGAGGCTAAGTGCGAGTACTACCACGGCTGGCGCTGGGCCGAGCCCGACTTCGAGCAGCTCGTCGAGCGTATGCGCTATGTGTACCAGCACCGCGACGCGGCTCGCGCCGTGGGTGTGCGCGCCGCCGAGGTTGCCGCCGCGCGCTGGACGTGGGGCCACGCCGCCGAACGGATCGTCGAGCGGCTCGGGGCTATCGGCGTGCAGCAGCGTGGATGATCGCTCTACGAGATCGCGAGCGTAGCAATGCATATTGGCTTCGACATCTCGGTGCTGCGGATCGCGCAGGCTGGCGTGCTCGAGTACACCCGCGCCATCCTGGCCGAGCTGCTGCGCGCCGGGGCACAGCACCGCTGGACGCTGCTCGACATGCTGCCGCTCAATCCTGGCCGCCCTATGCAGGCCGATC
The DNA here is from genome assembly GCF_046328425.1 of Kouleothrix sp. Lineage (NCBI taxonomy): Bacteria > Bacillati > Chloroflexota > Chloroflexia > Chloroflexales > Roseiflexaceae > Kouleothrix > Kouleothrix sp. Next base: position 28,606 of record NZ_JAXLWP010000011.1, on the reverse strand, counting down.
CTGGGCTGTTCGACGCGCCGCACGCCCGTGTGGTTCGCGTGGCCGGGCTACAGCGCGGCTACCTGAGCATGCTGCCGTTCGCGCGAGCCGGCCGCGCGCACGCCCTGGCCGAGCGCGCCGACCACGCGCTCGACGCGCCGTGGTCGCTCGCCGCTACCGGCGCGGTAGGCCTCCAGCTGCGCGCCGCGCTCGGCCGCGCCGATGTGTTCCACTGCTCCGACCAGTTCCAGTACCGGCCGCCGCGCGGCGCCGCCGTGCTTACGATCCACGACCTCACCACGCTCTCGCATCCCGAGTGGCATGTGAGCGATAATACCGCGCTGCACAGCGCCAAAGATCAGTTCGCCGCCACGCGCGCTACCCACCTGATCGCGGTGTCGCATGCCACCAGGCGCGACATCGAGCGCTACCTCCATGTGCCCGCCGAGCGCATCAGCGTGGTGTACGAGGCCGCCGGCCCGCAGTTCGCTCCGCGCGCGCCCGCCGAGGTGCAGCCGGCGATCGAGCGCTACGGCCTGCACCCCAACGGCTATATTCTTACCCTCGGCACGATCGAGCCGCGCAAGAACCACGTCCGCCTGATCGAGGCCTACGCCCGGCTGCGCGCTACGCTGGCCGCGCAGGGCCTGGAGGCGCCGCCGCTGGCAATCGCCGGCGGGTACGGCTGGAAGTTCGAGCAGATCCTCGCCGCCCCCGAGCGCGCCGGCGTAGCCGGGTATGTGCTCTGGCTCGGCCGGGTGCCCGCCGCCGAGCTGCCCCTGCTCGTGGCTGGCGCGGCGGCGTTTGTCTACCCCTCGCTCTACGAGGGCTTCGGCTTGCCGGTGCTCGAGGCGCTGGCCAGCGGCGTGCCAACCGTCGCCGCCAACATAAGCTCGCTGCCCGAGGTGCTCGGCGACGCCGGGCTCTACTGCGATCCGCTCGACAGCGCCAGCATCGCCGAGGCGCTGGCACAAATACTGGCCGACGAAGCCACCGCCGCGCGACTGCGCCAGGCCGGCCCTGCCCGCGCCGCGCAGTTCTCGTGGGCGCGCGCGGCCCGCGAGACGCTGCAGGTGTACCAGCACGCCGCCGAGACTGTGCGCCGCGCGTAGCTAGCCGTCTGTTCCTATTTCATAATTAAAACGCTTACACTTTGCAAGCATGGGTGGGTTGCTGCGGGCCGCGCCGGGCGGTACATGAAACAATGGATCCGCCAGGTGCTTAGGCGCGCTACTTAACCACTCTGAAACACACCCGGAGTGTACCCATGCATCGTAAGGCCAAACGTCCGTCTCGCCGTGTAGCAGCGCAGCCAACCCCCGAAGCCACAGCGCCAGCCCCCGAAGCGGCAACGCGAGCCCGCAAAGTCGCTGCGCGAGCCCGCAAAGGCGCCGGAGCAACCTCAGAAACGCTCACGCCTACCTCGGAAGCTGCCGCGCAAACCCGCAAAGGCGCCGCCCCGCCCGCCAAGCGCGCCAAGCCGCGGCAGAACCGCAGGCTGCCGTGGGGCGAGAAGTACAGCACCACCGACTCGATGGAGCAGCGCGCATATACTGCGAGAATGGCGCTCCTCTTTATGCTCGAAAGCGAGCGCCAACGCACGCTGCTTGCCAACTATGGCTACAGCGCCGAGCGCTTGAAGGAAGGCCTCGCTCTTCACCACCATGCCTGGGAGCTGTTCATCGATCAGTCTTCGCAGTATGGCGCGAGCATCGCTGCAATCAATAGGCACCACGCCGCCCAGGCATCTGCTCGCAGTATATTCGCGCAGCACCGCGCGATTGCGCAGGTCGCGCTGCGCGGCGAGCGCGCGCTCGCCCAGGCGCTTGGCCTCGGCGAACAATGCCCACGCGCGCAGACCGCCTGGCAGCACTATGCCGAGCAATTCTACGCCAATGCGCTGAACGATGAGGCGATCCTGGCGCACCTAACGGCCTACGGCGTCAACGCCGAGCAGATCGCCGTAGGGCAGCGCCAGCTGGCCGCCGTGTCGATACGCTGCGGGCGCGCCAGCAGCAGCATGCCCGTGCTGTGGCGGCCACGCGCGCGCGTAACCAGGCGTTTGTGGCCCTCGACGCCTGGATGCGCGACTTTCAAACGATCGTGAGCCTGATTCCTCGTTAGCTGTTCACCTGGGCGCGCAGCCTGCCCGCCAGCGCCGCGCCCAGGTGAGCATTTGATCACACTTTCGCCAGCCGCGCTGGCGCGGTGGCTGCGCTGCCCGGCGTGCCGCTGCCGCGCCAGCGCGTGCGAAGCGTCAGGCAGCCACGGCGCGCGTCCACAGCGCTGCGTCAACTATCGTGCCTCAGAGCGTCGGCCTTCGGCGGCCACCCCCGGATGCTATAATGAACACATTGGTTCGCCGCACGACATCGCCGCAGTACAACAGCGAAGGAGCACACACCACTATGGCTCAATTTCGCCTCCGTAGGGCATTTCCCCTGCTGACACTGGCACTGGCACTGGCTTCCTCGGCTCTGTCGAACTCCAGCACGCTCGCGGCACCCGCCATCGCCGCCGCGCCCACCGTACACCCAGGCTTTCCCGTCTCGCTGAATGGCGCGCCTGTGCGCTTCGGCTCGGTCGCGCTTGGCGATGTGAACGGCGACGGCGTGAGCGATATCGTCGTCGGCGCGAGCGACGGCAAGGTGCACGCCTACACCGGCAGTGGCGCCAAGCTGTGGGAGTACGACACCGGCAATATGGCGATCGAAAGCAAGCCCGCCATCGCCGACCTCGACGGCGACGGCACGAACGAGGTCGTTGTCAGCGCCGGCAGCACCTTCACTGCCCAGAACAGCGGCGCGGGCGTGTATGTGCTGCGCAGCAACGGCACGCTGCGCTGCGCCTTCACCGCCACCAACGACTTCGACGGCAACAAGGTGCCCGATGGCGTCTACTCCTCGCCCGCAGTCGCCGACCTGAACGGCGACGGGCAGAAGGAGATCATCTTCGGCGGCTTCGACGCGCAGGTGCGAATCATGAACAACAACTGCGTCGTCACCAAGGGCCGCTTTGTGTTCGATACGATCTGGTCGTCGCCCGCGATCGCCGATATCAACGGCGACGGCGCGCCCGAGATCATCATCGGCGTCGACTCGCACGTCGACCCCGGCAAGAAAACCCTCGACGGCGGCATCCTGCACGTCTACGACAGCAACCTGATCGACATCGCCGGCTTCCCCAAGCAGATCGACGAGGTGATCTGGTCGTCGCCGGCCATTGGCGACATCAACGGCGACGGCAAGCTCGATATCGTGGTGGGCACCGGGCGCTGCTACAACGGCGTGGCCGCCTGCGCGCCAGGCGGGCGCGTGCACGCGGGCGCAGGCGAGTATATCAACGCCTGGGACGCGAGCGGCAATGCGCTGCCCGGCTGGCCGCGCGCGATTCCAGGCCAGTACGCCTTCGCCTCGCCCGCGCTGGCGAACATGGACGGCGACCCCGAGCCTGAGGTGATCGTCAATACCGCCGAAGTAAAGGATGGCCTCAGCACGCCGCCCGATGGCTGGGTGCACGTGTTCAACGGCAATGGCTCCGAGCTGGCCGGCTGGCCGAAGAAGCCGCTGATCCCGGCCGGCGCCAGCGGCACCATCAGCTGGAGCACCAACGCCTCGCCGGTGGTGGCCGATGTCGATGGCGACGGCAGCCCCGAGGTGTTCGTGCCCTCGAACTTCGACATTGTGGCCTGGAACAAGGCCGGCGGCCAGCTTACGCGCACCACCATCCCGCCGCAAAATGGCCAGTGGGCGCTCAACACCGAGTTCAGCGTCAACGGCGCTGCGGCGGTCGGCGATATCGACGGCGACGGCAAGCTCGAGCTGGTGGCGGCCGGCGCGCGCGGCAACCAGAGCACCGGCGGCCTGTATGCCTGGGATTTCGACGGCGCCGCGAGCCAGTCGGCGCAGCCGTGGCCGGCCTTGCGGCGCAGCGCGAACAACAACGCGCTGCTGCTCGCATCGGGCCTGCACGCCTCGAGCAGCAGCGTATCGCTGCTGGTGCAAGCCAACACCAGCCGCACGCTCGCGCTCGGCATCAGCGACCTGGCCGGCGGCGCGATCGCCTGGAGCGCCAGCGACGATCAGCCCTGGCTCGCCGCCAGCCCCGGCAGCGGCAGCACGCCCGGCAGCATTACGCTGACGCTCGACGCGGCCGGCAAGGCGCCGGGCAGCTACGATGGCACCGTCACGCTGAGCTCGGCGGTCAACAACCTGTCGATCAGCGTGCATATGCTAGTGGCTGCACAGGTACACGACATGTTGGTGCCGGTGGCGCGCCGCTAAGCAGCTTCCGTCTGCGCGCTTTCTGTTGCCTGCGGCAGCATGGCATTCAGCCATCTTTCTCTGACTTCGGCTTGGTGGGGGTTTGGGGGCGGCGAAGCCGCCCCCGAATTTCTGATTGTGTTACACTACGTGGCGAAGCCACGTAGTGTAACACAATCTATGAGGTTTGGAGGGTCGCAGGCCCTCCAAAGGTTTGCGTTTTTCGCGCTGTGGCAGAGCCGCCGCTCTGCCGCAGCGCGAAAGAGCACCTGGCAAAAACTGCGCTATAATGCGCGCGGCGCAGCCACAGCAGCGAGGAGTTTATGGCGATCATCTGGGTCGAGCCCGAGGGGCACAGCGTCTTCGCGGCGCTCGAAGCTGTCGAGCGCGCGGTCGATCAGCACCAGCGCGTCGCGCAGCTCGACGAGCGCTTCATGGCCGATACCTACCTGGCCGAGAATGTCGCGCAGATGCACGCTACCTGGTCGCTCGACCTGGGGCGCGTGGTTGCGCGCGCGGGCGCGCTTGGCCGCGCCTTCGAGCTGGGCCAGCGCGCCGCGCGCAAGCTCACGTGGTGGTACCAGCTGCCGCAGCTGCAGCAGGCCAGCGAGTTTCACGGCGCGGCAGTGCGCGTGTCCGAGGCGATCGTCACGCACCTGCACCACCTCACCAGCCGCGTTCAGTCGCTCGAGGCTATGCACAGCGAGCAGCGTCTGCGCTCGATCGAGGGCCAGCTCAAGGCCCTGCGCGACGAGCAGCGCCAGCTGCGCGCCCGCGTCGCCGAGCTTGAAGCCCGTCTCGCCGAGTCTGGCCGGCCGCCCGCCGAGCGCTAACATTTCCAGGCTGCGGCGGGCGCCGCGCTGTGGTGATGCAAAAGACCGCTGTGCCAGCCTCAGCCACATTCGGCTATGCCTCAGGGCAGCCCGATACGCCTCTCTGTGCCGCGCGGCGTGCCGGCCGCGCCTTCACACCTACTCATCCTGCGGCGCGTCGGGGTCGTGCAGCCGGTACATCAGCCGCAGCGCTGCCGCGTTGAACGAGCGCTGCTGCGCCAGCAGCGGCGCCAGCCCGCGCCGGATCAGGCGTACCGCCAGGCCGCGCAGCCCCGCCGGCGCTGGCGCATCCAGCCGCCAGCTCGCCTCCATCTGCTGTATCAGCTCGCGCTGCTGCTCGCTCATTGGCATGCTCCTCGCTATCGCGGCGCGCGCGGGTTCGGCGTGCCGCACCACTTCGCCGCGCCCGGCGCGCTGCACCCACGCGGCCAGCGGCGCCAGCACGTGCTCCCAGGCAAACTGCTGGGCTAGCGCGCGCGCGGCCACGCCGCACGCGGCCAGCCTGGCCGCGTCTCCCAGCAGCGCGTCGATCGCCTCGGCGGTGGCAGCCGCGTCGCTGGGCGGCACCACCGCGCCCAGGCCGTGCGCGCGCACCAGCTCGGCGGCGGCATCGCCGTCGCTCACCAGGCTGGGCAGCCCCGCCCACAGGTGATCGAGAAAGCGCGAGCGCACGGCGGCGTAGGCGGTCTCCAGGTGGTTGCGGTGCAGCGAGACGGCGATCGTCGCGTCGAGCAGCACATCAGCGCGGCGCTCGTAGGGCACCCACTCGTCGTAGAAGAACACGTGGCGGCCGAGCAGCCCGCGCGCCTCGGCCAGGGCGCGCGCCTGCTCGGGCATGCGCATCGCTGCGGCGGCGCCGGGGTGCCTGCCCGCCAGAAACACCAGCCGGGCGCGCGGCTGGCGTGCGATCAGCGCCGGCATCGCCTCGATCAGCGTCAGCGGGTCGAGCCAGTCCCACAGCCCGCCCGTCCACAGCAGCAGCGGGTCGTCGGCGGCGATGCCCGGCAGCACGCCGCGCAGCGCCGAAGCCCGCCGCTGCGGCGGGGTTGGGTCGAGGCCGAATGGCGCGACGTCGAGCAGTGCGCGCGCGGTAGGGTCGGCGTCGATCTGGCCTGGCGTGAGCCGGCCGGCCAGCATCAGCGCGCCAAGGTACAGGTCGCGCTGGCGCTCGGTGGCGCACACGAAGAAGTCGCCGGCCGCCAGCTGGCGCGCCAGCAGCTGGCCGTCGGCGGCGGCGCGCGCCGCGCGCGCCTCGGCGGGCGCCGCGCGCAGCAGCTCGAGGTTTTCGAGCAACACCGGGTCGTACAGGTCGAGCGCCAGCGGCTGTGCGATCGTCGCCAGCTCGGGGTGGGCTTCCAGCACGAACCCATTCGCCACCACCAGGTCGGCCGCAGCCAGCCACCGCGCCAGCGTAGCCGCGTCGCCCCAGGTGTAGCCGCCGGCACGAAACCCATCGGGCGCCAGATCGATCGCGCCGGGGGCGATCAGCGTCAGGTCGCCCAGGCGCGCGAGCGCGCGCGCGATCTGCCAGGCGCGGATGCCCGTCCCGGCCATGCGCTGGCCGACTACGTCGTGGCTGATGATCAGAATGCGCGGAGGCGCGGCTTGGCTCATTGCTCGTCGGCGCTCTATTCTATGTAGGATTTACGCAGCTGGCGCTCTCAGCCTTCGGCAGAGTGGTACTCTCTTCGTGTATTGTATGCGGTTTTCCCGCGCGGAGCGCGGAAACACCGCATACGGAGCTGCCGCAGGCTGCCATCTCGCCGCTCGAGGAAGCCAATAGCGCAAGTGCGTAACTCTACGATAATCGGGCGGTGCGTCGCGCGAATGGTACAGCCGTTTGAGGGTGCCGTCAAAGCGTGGGCGCTTTGGCGCCGCTGCAGCCGTTTGGCTTGTGCGTCAATCCTTGTTGCTTCTATGGTATACTCTGTAACCCTGTAGTGTATGCGGCCGTCTGCCGCATCGCGCACGGCAGGTTCCCACGATACGCATACGCAAGTAGCGAGCCGGATGGCGTGATTTTCATCGTGCCAGATCGCGCCTATTCGCCGACGTCAAACGGTAACTGTGCAAACAGTGCGCGCCTGGCCTGGCCGGCGCGTGGGCCACGGGCGCGCCGAGCGTGGGGTTGTGGCACGATGGCCTATCCCCGGCGCCGCTCGAAGGGCTTTGCACCCGAGAAGATAGATGCTCTGGTTTCTGCTTGCGGCTCTCGCGCCCGCGCTCTGGGCGCTGAGCAATCACATCGATAAATACCTGCTCGGCCAGCGCCGCAGTGTGGGCACGCTGATGATCTACTCGGCTGCCGTCGGGGTGGTGCTGCTGCCGATCATTGCGCTTGTGCAGCCGCATGTGCTGAGCATCACGCCGCTGCACGCCGCGATCGTGCTGGTGAATGGCGTGCTGTATGTGCTCAGCCTGCTGCCGTACTACTACGCGCTTCAGCGCGACGAAACGTCGCTGGTGGTGCCGCTGTTTCAAACCACCGCGATCTTCAGCTATGTGCTCGGGCTGGTGTTTCTCGGCGAGCAGCTCAGCCTGCCGCAGCTTGGCGCCGCGCTGCTGATCATTCTCGGCGCCGTGGTGGTGGCGCTCGAGCGCGGCCGCCAGCGGCCGCGCGTGAAGGCCGACGTGCTTGGCCTGATGTTGCTGGCGGCGCTGCTGAATGCGTTCAACTGGTTTTTGTTCAAATACGTCGCCATCCAGGAAGATTTTTGGGTGTCGAGCTTCTGGGAGTACACCGGATTTGCGCTGGTGGGCGCGTGCCTGCTGTTTGGCGTGCGGCAGTATCGCGAGGAAGTGCGCGCCTCGCTGCGCGACGGCGGCTGGCGGTTGGTGCGCCTGGTCTCGCTGAATGAGGCGATCGGCGTCAGCGCGAAAATGGCCACCAACCTTGCGTCGCTGCTGGCGCCACTGGCGCTGATCGCCACCGTGCATAGTCTTCAGCCGTTGTTTGCATTTGCCTATGCGGTTCTGCTTACGCGCTATGCCCCGCGCTATGGCCACGAGCAGCTGAGCCGGGCGATTATCGCGCAGCGCCTGCTGGCGATCTGCCTGATCGTCGCCGGAACCTGGGCGCTCTCGGCGTGAGCCGCTGCGGTAGAGGGAGGTATTGGTGCAGATTGGTCTGTTGTTCGAGCGTAAAGCCGATTACCAGTTTCTCGAAGGCGATCCGTCCGACTGCAACTCAGAGCTACTATCGGCAAAAGAAGAGCGCGAGCTGATCGATGGCCTTGAGGCCGCCGGCTACAGGGTTATTCCGATAGGCGACACCACCGCGCTGCTCGCTCGGCTCGATTACTGGCGCCAGCACTGCGATCTGGTGCTGAACCGCTCGGTTGGCTACCGCGGCGCCGAGCGCAAGAGCTTCGCACCGGCCATCCTCGAGGCTGCCGGCATCCCGTATATCGGCTCGACCCCGTATGTGCTTAGCCTGACGCGCAATAAGTACCACGCCAAGCTGGTGGCCCGCGATGCCGGCCTGCCGACGCCACGCGCGGCGCTGGTGGCACCCGGCATCGAGACGCGGCTCGACGGATTGCCCTACCCGGCGATCGTCAAGCCGGTGGCCGAAAGTTCGAGCATTGGCATCGAGCAGGGCAAGGCGGTGGTGGCATCGCCGGCGGCCGCGCGCGAGCGCGCCGAGCTGCTAGTGCGGCGCTACGCCCAGCCCGCCCTCGTCGAAACCTTTGTCGATGGCATCGAGCTTGAGGTGCCTATCCTTGTCGACCCTGAGCCGCGCGTGCTGGGCATTCTGGCGGTAACCGTCAACGGCAGGCTGCCCGATGGCTCGCACTACCTCGCTACCGAGGAAGTCTACAACGACGGCTACGACTACGCCGACCCGCCCGAGCACATCGATCGCGCGTATGTCGCCGATCTGGCGCTGCGCGGCGCGCGCGCGCTAGGCATCCGCGATTACGGCAGGCTCGATTTTCGCGTCGATGCCGACGGCACGCCCTGGTTTATCGAGGCCAGCACGCACCCGCACATCCAGCAGCTTTCCAGCTTCTACCGCCTCGCACAGCGCCAGGGCCTCAGCTACCCGGCCATGCTCGATATGCTCGTGCAGAGCGCGGCCCGTCGCTACGGAGTATGATCATAATCTCATATTGAAGCGTTAATAGCCGCTTGCACTATGCTCTTGTCGTATGTTATGCTATTCTTCCAGGCAGCCTGTATCGGCTAGCCCGCGCCGATATTGGTGCGCGCTAGCACGGCAGCTATATTCACACTGCATGTGCCGGCTGGTTTGATATACCCGTGCCAAGCTGGCTAGCCAGAGTTACAGTGGCTACGGCGACGGTTTACGTCTATGCTTAACCCAACCGAGTCGAACCAGCGCGTTGGCCTGCGTCCGCGCGTCGACGCTATATCCGAGCAGCGGCTCTTTGGGCAGAAGCGCTTTGTGGCTCTGCGCTTCAAGATCCTGTTCCTGCTCGGCGTTGGCCTGCTTGGCCTGCTGGTTGCGCTCGCGTTGCCACTGCGGCTGCTGATCCTCGAAAGCTATGTCACCCTCGAGCAGCAGACGCTGCGCACCGAGCTTGGCCGCGCCCACGATGCCTTTAAGATTGCCGTGACCAAGCTCGACCACTCGGCCACTGGCTATGCGACGTGGGACAATAGCTATGCGTTCGTGCAGGATCACAACGAGAACTTTCTGAACGTCGACCTCGCCGACCCTTCGTTTCCTGCCGAAGACATGAACCTGCTGCTGATCGTCGATACCAACGGCCAGCTGGTCGGCGGCAAGGCCTACGATCTGGCGAATGGCCGCGCAATGCCCATCCCAGGCTACTTCCGCCAGCCCACCGTGACGCAGAGCGCGCTGTTCAAGCATAACGCCCTCGATAGCGCGATCAACGGCTTTGTGCTGCTGCCCGAGGGGCCAATGCTGGTGGCCTCGCGCCCGATCCTCACCAGCGATGGCCACGGCCCGATCCGCGGCGCGCTGCTGATTGGCCGCTTTCTCGACGCCGGGCTGGTGCGGCAGCTCGCCGATACCACCCACCTCCAGCTCAATATTGTGAAGCTCGACGATGCGCAGCTGATCAGCGAGGCCAGCGAGCTTAGCAAGAACCAGCCCGAGCAGATCCACGCGCTCTCGACGCAGTCGATCATCGGCTATTCGCTGCTCTCGGATGTGTACGGCCAGCCCAACCTGGCTATCCGCGTCGAGATGCCGCGCAATATCTATAGCCAGGGCGTGTCGACGGTGAACTACTTCGTGATCGCGCTGATCGTGGTGGTGGTGGTGAGCTGCGGCGCCGGTATGCTGGGCTTCGAGCGCCTGGTGATCAGCCGCGTGTCGAAGCTCGACGCGCGCGCCCACGCGATCGGCGCCAGCGGCGACCTCTCGCTGCGCATGGAGACGCAGGGCAACGACGAGCTGACGCGCCTGTCGTACTCGATCAACACCATGCTGACCGACCTCGAGCGCGCCCAGGTGCGGCGCCGCCAGGCCGACGAGCTGCGCGCCCAGACGCAAGAAGAGCTGCTGCGCTCGCGCGAGCAGTTCAGCCAGATGCTGGTGCACGATCTCAAGACGCCGCTCACCGCCGTGCTGGGCTACCTCGATATTCTGCTGATGACTGAGCTGAGCGAAGATCAGCAGTCGGTGGTGGCCGGCGCCCAGCTTGGTGCCAAGAGCGGCCTGATGCTGGTGTCGCAGATCCTCGATGTGGCGCGACTGAGCGAGGGCCGCCTCGAGATCCGCCGCGAGCCGGCCGATATTATGCAGATGCTCAACACCTGCGCCGAAGAGCTGCGCTCGTGGGTCGAGCTCGAGCAAAAGAAGATTGACGTGGCGCCGAGTCCGGCTTTTCCGCCGCTGCTCGTCGATATTAGCTTGCTCCAGCGCGTGATCAACAACCTTGTGTCGAATGCGGTGAAGCATACGCCCGTCGGCACGCTGATTACCCTTGGCACCCGCCACACCGAGGCCAACGTTCAGATTATCGTCCACGATAATGGCCCCGGCATCGCGCCCGAGCGCCTGCCACACCTGTTCGAGCGCTTTAGCGTCACCAGCCCCGATGGCACCCGCCAGAGCAATACCGGCCTGGGCCTGGCGTTCTGCAAGCTTGCCGTCGAGGCCCACGGCGGCACGATCACCGTGCTAAGCTCGCCGGGCAATGGCTCTACCTTTGTGATCGCTTTCCCACTCGACGCGATCGCCTACGCCAGCGACTAGTGGCATTCCTCTTGGTAGCTTTCTTTGTGCGATAGCCTGCCCGCCAAAGCCGGGCAGGCTATCGCACAAAGAAATTTCGGGGGCGGCGAAGCCACCCCCGAACCCCACTGTCTAGGGCTCGTACAACCTTGGCCCTCACCCCCTTACCTCCCTCTCCCGCGCAGCGGGGAGGGGGTAGGGCGAGGGGTCGACAGACGTTGCACGAGCCCTGCCCCACTGTCAAACCCACTTGCCGAAATAGCCATCTTTCGGTATTATTAGCACTGTCGTTATGAGTCTGCTAATTGCCGATGGAGGGCACCCACATGACAGCTGAAACCAGTGCGGCCACCGAGCCAACGCCGGTTCCGTTCCGCGCCGAAGTCAAGCAGCTGCTGCACATTCTGGCGCACTCGCTGTATACCGACCGTGAGATCTTTCTACGCGAGCTGATCTCGAACGCGTCCGACGCGCTGTACCGCGTGCAGTTCGAGATGCTGACGAACCAGAATGTGCGCGACGCCGAGGCCGAGCTGGCTATTCGCATACAAGGCGACGACGCGGCCAAGACGATCACGATCACCGATACGGGCATCGGTATGACGCGCGAGGAGCTGATCGAGAACCTGGGCACGATTGCGCAGTCGAGCGCGCGCGCGCTGATGGAGCGGCTCGAGGCCGGCCAGCGCAGCGAGATCATCGGCCAGTTCGGCGTGGGCTTCTACTCGGCGTTTGTGGTGGCCGACGAGGTTACCGTGATCTCGCGCTCGTTCCGGCCCGAGGCCGAGGCCGCGCAGTGGCGGTCGCACGGCGGCGATACGTTCACCGTCGAGCCGGCCGAGCGCGCCGAGCGCGGCACCACGATTATCCTGCGCCTGAAAGACGACGCCGCCGAGTTTGCGCAGGATTGGAAGCTGCGCCAGATCATCAAGAAACACTCCGATTTCGTGGCGTGGCCGGTGTATGTCGGCGACGAGCGCGCCAACCAGCAGACGGCGCTGTGGCGCCAGCAGCCGCGCAATGTCGAGGCCGAGAAGTACCCCGAGTTCTACCGCCAGCTGACGATGGATTTCGAGGAGCCGCTGCTGCACGTGCACCTCTCGACCGACGCGCCGGTCGATCTGCATACGATCCTGTTTGTGCCGGCGCGCCGCGAGCGCGGCCTGATCGAGCGGCGGATCGAGGGCAAGATCAAGCTGTACTCGCGCAAGGTGCTGATCCAGGAAGAAGCCAAGGACCTGCTGCCCAGCTACTTCCGCTTCGTCGAGGGCGTCGTCGATAGCGAAGACTTGCCGCTGAATGTGTCGCGCGAGATGGTGCAGAGCAACCCGGTGCTGGCGCGCATCAAGAAGTCGCTCACCGGCAGGCTCACAAAAGAGCTGGGCGAGCTGGCTACGAGCGATGCCGAGAAATATGCCGCGTTCTGGAAGGAGTTCGGCGTGTTCCTGAAAGAGGGCATCGCCGTCGAGCTGAACGCGCGCACCGACCTGCTGCCGCTGCTGCGCTTCCACAGCACCAAATCTGGTGATGGCCTGACCTCGCTGGCCGAGTACAAGAGCCGCATGATCGACGGCCAGAGCGAGATCTACTACGTGATGGGCAGCGATCTCGAGAGCATCCGCCATAGCCCGCACCTCGAGGCGCTTGAAGAGCGCGGGCTCGAGGCGCTGCTGTTTGTCGAGATGATGGACGGCTTCATGCTCAGCGGGCTGCGCGAGTACGAGGGCCACAAGCTGCGCAATGTCGACGACCCGAACCTTGCATTGCCGGGCGAGGCCAAGCCTGGCGAGGTGCAGGTTTCCGACGAGCAGTTCGCGCAGCTGGTGAATGCGTTCAAACAGCAGCTTGGCGAGCGCGTGGCCAGCGTGCGCGCTTCGAATGTGCTGCGCACCAGCCCGGCGCGGCTGGTGTCGCCCGACGATGCGCCCAATCGCGAGATGGAGCGCATCCAGCGCATGCTCGAGCGCGATTTCAAGGTGCCCGCGCGGATCATCGAGCTGAACCGCGGCCACGCGCTGATCGCCGACCTGGCGCGCCTGCTCGAGGCGAGCCCATCTGACCCGCTGGCCGGCGCGCTGATCGAGCAGATCTACGAGAGCGCGCTGCTGATCGAGGGTTTGCACCCCAACCCGGCCGCTATGGTCGAGCGCATCCAGAAGCTGATGGAGGCGGCGGCCAGGCGCGGCTAGGCGCCTGTGCGCAGGAGTTGGGGCAGGTGCAGGCTGCGCAGCCGCGCTGCTTCTGGCACGCTTTCTGCTTTTGGTATACCAGGATGTTGATGCTACCGAAGGAGCAAACCGATGACTCTGGTTGGCCTGTTGCTACTTATCCTGGTCGGGGCAATCTGTGGCGGCATCGCCGAGGCGCTGGTGGGCTACAGCCCTGGCGGGTTTCTGGCGTCGGTGGCGATCGGCTTTCTGGGCGCGCTGATTGGTACATGGCTGGCGCCGCGCCTGGGTCTGCCTTCGCTGCTGCCGGTGACGATCGAGGGCTTCCGGATCGAGATCGTCTGGTCGATCCTTGGCGCGGTGATCCTGCTGGCGATCCTGAGCGCGGTGCGCCGGCCGTACTACCGCCGGCGACGCTATCGCTAGCGCCGGGCGTCGCTCCACATTTCGGAGCGTTGAATGCCGAGGGTTCGGGGGCGGCAAAGCCGCCCCCGAATTTTCCTCTCGGAGCGTTGAATGCCGAGGGTTCAGGGGCGGCAAAGCCGCCCCCGAATTTTCCTCTCGGAGCGTTGAATGCCGAGGGTTCGGGGGCGGCAAAGCCGCCCCCAAATTTTTGTTTAGCAATGCGCTGCCCGGCGAAGCCGGGCAGCGCATTGCTAAACAACCGTGATCAAATTGAGCTGGTATACGCTCTCGCGGCGGTTGAGCTACACCCTACGGAAAGAACTCGATATCGCCGAGCGGCCAGTAGCGCAGCACCACATGCCCGACGATCTGGCCGGCATTGATCGGGCCGAAGCTGCGCGAGTCCAGGCTATTCACGCGATTGTCGCCCATCATGAAATACTCATCGGCGGCGAGCGTCAGCGGCCCGCAGGTTGCGTTGCAGCTCGTGTCGATGCCGTGGATGTACGGCTCGTCGAGCGCGGCACCATTGACGAGCACCTGGCCATCGCGGATCTCGAGTGTGTCGCCGGGCAGGCCGATCACGCGTTTGATCAGCGCGTCTTCGTCGCGCGCGGGGGTACGGTAGAACACCACCACCTGGCCGCGCTGCAGGGCGAATGGCGAGCTGTGCCGTGAGTCGGCGGCGTGCGCGGTGCCTACCACCAGGTTCGACCACAGGCTGTCTAGCTTGCTTACCAGGACGCGCTGGCCTTCGTGGAATGTGGGCTCCATGCTGATCTGGTGCACTTCAAAGCGCCCGACCAGTGCCGAGAGCACCAGGAACAGCACCAGCGCCTGCACGCCGGTCCAGGCGATTTCCAAAAGCTGTGCGCCGCGCCGGGGCCGGCCTGGCTTGGATTCATCACTCAACCGCATGACTCCCTTAACACGCGCTTCATACATATGTATTCTAGCATGCTGCCTCCGTGTGCAATGGTTTCAGTTCGATCACAATACGATACGCGCCACGTCGCCGCATGCATTACGATCGGCATTCGCAATATTTGTACCAGCGGGCGTAGGAATGCATGGCGGCGCCCGGCTTCGCCACGCAGTGCAAAAAGAAGTTCGGGGGCGGCGCAGCCGCCCCCGAACCTCCACCCTACAGCAAGTGTTCGGCTGAATTTACTATTAGTGGGCTGCGGGTGTTGGCGGGGCCTCGCCGGCGGCGCCGCGCCCGGCCCAGCGGAATGGCCAGCCGGGCATGAACAGCCCGATCACAACTGCGGCCAGCGCGACATAAAATGTGAGCAGGTAGGTGCGCTCGAATCCCACCAGGTTTTCGCGGCATGCCTGCTGCACGCCCGCCAGCGCCTGCGCGCGCGCCACTGCGGGCACGCCTGGCGGCACATTCTGGTCGGCGGGCACGCCTGGCGTCTCGCACAGGCCGAACGGCGCGCTAGCGGCGCGCTGGCCGGCCTGCTCTTGGAACTGGCGGCTCTGGGCCTTCACCGCCGGTGAAAGCGCGCTGGCCAGCACGGTGGCCAGGATGGCCACGCCGAGCGACTGCACCACGAAGCGCGTGCCATTGATCAGCGACGAGCCGCGCGCCAGCGCCTGGCGCGGCACCGCCGCCAGCGCAGTGGCGAACGTGGTTTGCACCGTGAGCCCCAGCGCCGCGCCGCGCAGCGCCAGCAGCATCAGCAGCGTCGCGATCGGCGTGTCGGCCTGGATCTTCGAGAGCTGCCAGGTATTGATCGCCAGCAGCGCGAAGCCTGTGGTGATCAGCATGCGCGGGCCGATGCGGTCGTAGAGCCGCCCGGCCAGCGGCGTGATCACGCCCGAGGTGAGCGCCAGCGGCAGCAGGATAAAGCCGGTCTGTAGCGCGGTGCGCCCGCGCAGCGCCTGCAGGTACACCGGCAGCAGGAACTCGGCGCCGAACAGGCCGATCACCGTGACGTAGCCGATCAGGCTGGCGGTGAGAAAGGTGCTGTTGCCGAAGAGCCGCAGGTTCAGCAGCGGCTCTTTGGCCACAAACAGCTCGACGATCGCGAATGCGACGAGCGAGACGCCGCCGACGGCGAACCAGAGCAGCACATTCGCGGCGCCCCAGCCCTGGTCGGCGGCGACCGACGCGGCGTACAGCACCGAGCCAAAGCCCACCACCGCAGTGACCAGGCCGAGCGGGTCGAGCGCGGGGATGCGCTCGGGCCTGCGCTCGCGCAGGAAGCGCGAGGCCAGGAACACGCCCACGATGCCGATCGGGATGTTGATAAAGAAGATCCAGCGCCACACGCCCTGATCGACCAGCAGGCCGCCCATGATCGGCCCGAGCGCCGGCGCCACCACCAGCGCGATGCCGAAGATGCCGAGCGCGGTGCCTTGCTCTTTGGGCGGGAAGGTGCTGAACAGCAGCGCCGAGCCAAGCGGCTGCGCGATGCCGCCGCCGAAGCCCTGCACCGCGCGTGCCGCCACCAGCAGCCAGATGCTCGACGAGATCGTCGGCGCCAGGCCGCAGAGCAGCGAGCCGAACACAAAGGCGGCCAGGCCGCCGACATACATGCGCTTGATGCCGAAGCGATCGGCGAGAAAGCCCGACAGCGGCGTGGCAATGCCCAGCGCCAGCGTGTAGATGCTGATGATCCACTGCGCGTTGTTCAGGCTGGTGTTGTACTCGCGCCGAATCGTCTGGAATGCCACGTTCACCACCGTGGTATCCAGGATGATCATGAAGATGCCAAAGATGACCGAGATCAGCACCTTCCACTTGTAGGCCAACCGCCCCTCCGGCTGAGGCTGGGCGGGGGCCGCGCCATACGCCATGATCAGTTGCTCCTTCTTCTGCTTCTCTTCAACCTATGCGCCGGCCGCGCGCTGCGGGCGCTGCTCAGGCATTGCCTGGCTCGGCCTGGAGCGCGACCATCGCGGCGATCTCGGCGGCGGCGCCGCCGCTTTCGGGCATACCTTCGAGCAATTCGCGCACCAACGCCAACAGCAGCTGGTGCTTCTCGGCGCCCATGGCGGCGAGGCTGCGCACCAGCCCGTCGTCATCGCCCACCGGCGGCACGTCGCCAAGCAGCGCGCTGCCGCGAGCGGTAAGCTCAAGCGGCGTGCGCCGGCGGTCGCGCGGGTCGTGGCTGCGCGCCACCAGCTCGTGGCGCTCGAGACCGTCGACCGACGGCACCAGCGTGGCCGGCGCCAGCAGCAGCTTGCGGCTTAGCTCGCTAATGGTATAGCGCTGGTGGCTGAGCATGCGCAAGATCGCGTACTGCAGGGTGCTAATTGGCTGGCCATAGGCCTGCAGGCGCTGCTCGAGATCGCGCCCGACCAGCCGCGTCAGGATCGAGCAGAGGATGCGCAGCTCGAGCGCCGCGCGCTGTAGTTCGTTCATTGTTCTCGATCACTCGCGCGGACAGCACGAGCGGTAGTGCCGGGCGCTGTGCCCGGCACTACCGCTCGTGCTATCGGCAGTCGCTTCTGCGTAGCTCGTGGAAGCTAGGGATAATGCTATGTACCCTAATCATTTGCTGGCAAATTATAGACTGTGCGCGGGTGCATGTCAAGCATGTTGCGCATCTAGCCAGCCCTCGATCGCCTGTGCGTGCTTCTGGTAGTGGCGATACGACTGAAACGGCAGGATCTGCACGAGCGAGCGGCCGTTGAAGAGTGTGTGCGGCTGCGCCAGGCTGTCTTCGCCGAGCTGCGATACCGCGCTGTAGAGCGCGTCGTAGGCGCTGCGGCCGAGCGCAAGCGCCTCGGCGGGGGCGCGGCCGGCGTGCTCGTACACAAACAGGGCGTTGAGCTGCTCGCTCGGCAGCTGGTTTATGTCGCCGGGCAGCTCGGGGTGCGCGCCGCGGTAGCGCGCCAGCTCGGCGGTGTGGTATGCGTCGAGCGCGGCGACATGCGCGGCAGCGATCTGCCCGTGCTCGAGCATGTCGCGGCTGTGCGCCGCCGCGTACTCTTCGTAGGCCGTCACGTGCGCCAGCACCTCGCAGATCGACCACTCGCCGTCGACGCCTGGCACATGCATGTGCGCAAGGTCGACACGCGCAAGCACGGCTTCCCATTCCGCCCGCCCCTGCGCCAGCGCCGCCAGCAGCGTCTGCTTGTCGGTGGGTGTCTCCATTGTGGCTAGCTCCTTCTACCTGCGGCAGCAGGGTACTGTACTTTCTTTTGTGCTCAGATTACGTGGTGGGGGTTCAGGGGCGGCTTTGCCGCCCCGAAAACTTCTTTTTTTGGCAGGTCGCTGCCGCCGCCGTGGCAGCGACCTGCCAAAAAGAGTGGCTTTGGATGGCTTGCGCCCTCCAAGCCTCCCACTGGGAAGGGCAGCGCGTAAATCCTATAATTGAAAGTTTGTGTCATGATCAAGACGATCGGCGCGGCCAGGGTATTACGCGCGCCGGGAGCTGGTACAATAGGCTTCATTGGAATTAAAGGAGGAATCATGGCAATGCTATCGGGCGCGGCGCTGCTCGCGCAGATCGACCGGCTGGCGGTGCCGGCCGGGCAGCTGGCGCTGTGGTCGTTGGGGCAGGCCGGCTTTGCGCTGAAGGGCGGCGATACTGTTGCGTATATCGACCCGTACCTATCGGACTCGATCACCGAGAGCGGCGGGCCGGCGCGGCGCTTCCCGAGCCCGCTGGCGCCCGGCGCGGTGCGCCACGCCCGCGTGGTGTTCGCCACCCACGAGCACATGGACCACGCCGACGCGCCGACGCTTGGCCCGCTGATGGCCGCTTCGCCGCACGCGCTGCTGGTGACATCGCCGCAGGGCCGCGAGATCGCGCTGGCGGCCGATGTGCCCGACGAGCGCATTGTGCTGCCGCGCCTGGGCGAGCGCACGCAGCTTGGCGAGCTGGCCTACACAGCTATTCCGGCCGCGCACTATAGCTACGAGGTCGACTCGGAGGGCCGCTCGCGCTGGATGGGCTTTCTGATCGAATGGAATGGCGTGACGCTGTACCACTCGGGCGATACGATCGCCATCCCGCAGATCTTTGAGGCGCTGGCGGGCACGCCGATCGACCTTGCGCTGCTGCCGATCAACGGCCGCGACTACTTCCGCGAGCAGCAGGAGATCACCGGCAACATGTGGCCGGGCGAGGCGGCCGAGATGGCGGTGCGGCTGGGCGCGCGCGTGCTGATCGGCATCCACAACGATCTGTTTGCCGAGAATCGCGTCGGCGCGGGGATGCTGTTCGAGGAGATCGACCGCCGCGCGCCATTTCAGCGCTGCCATATGCTCGCGCCCGGCGAGCTGTACCTGTACGCGGGCTGAGCCGCTGGGGAAACGACGCACGCGCTCCCGGCTAGCCCGCAGGAACTGCTACAGAGGTATTGCCCATGAACAGCCGTCACCTGGTCGATCCCGCGCTGCTCGCGCTGCTCGACCTGCTCCCTTCCACCCCACTTACATCAGAAAGCCTGGCCACAAACCGGGCGCGCACCGCCGCGATGGTCGCGAGCATGCCCGTGCGCGAATCGCCCAACCTTACCATTCGCGAGCGCTACGTGCCCGGCCCCGCAGGCGCGCCGGATGTCCGTATTTTTCTGTACCAGCCGGCGCAGCCAGCACAGCCGACCGCTGGCATACTCTGGCTCCACGGCGGCGGCTATGTCGGCGGCAATGTCGAGCTTGAGGATGTACGCGCCCGGGCGCTGGCCGCCGAGCTTGGCTGCGTCTTGGTGTCGGTGGACTACCGCCTGGCTCCCGAGGCCACCTTTCCCGGCCCGCTCGAGGACTGCTACGCCGTACTGAGCTGGCTCTACGCCAACGCGGCAGAGCTGGGCGTCGACTCCGGCCGGCTGGCGGTTGGCGGCGGAAGCGCCGGCGGCGGCCTTGCGGCAGCGCTCGCGCTGCTTGCCCGCGACCGTGGCGAGATACCGCTTGCCTTTCAGCTGCTCATCGCCGCTATGCTCGACGATCGCACCGCCGCGCGCGACACGCCGCACCCGTACACCGGCGAGTTCATCTGGACGCGCGAGTCAAACCGCTTCGCCTGGGCGGCGCTGCTCGGCCAGGAGCCTGGCAGCAGTGGCGTATCGGCCTATGCGGCCGCCGCTCGAGCGGAGAATGTGGCGAACCTTCCGCCCGCCTTCATTGCCGTAGGCGCGCTTGACCTTTTTCTCGAGGAGAACATGGAGTATGCCCGGCGCCTGCTCTACGCCGGCGTGCCAACAGAGCTGCATGTGTACCCAGGCGCGTACCATGGGTTTCAGATGGTTCCTGCTGCGTGGATGACGCAGGCTGCCGCACGCGATCAGGTCAGCGCTGCTCGGCGGGCGCTCAAGCTGTGATACGCTGTTCGCTTGATCACGTATAGATCGTGTTGCACGACGTGGCGAAGCCACGTCGTGCAACACAATAAGAAGCTGTTTGAAAAGGGTGGTTTGGAGGACGAAGTCCCTCCAGTATCCATTGTTCTGGCGGGTGGCGGCCACATTCGTGGCCGCCACCCGCCAGAAGGAAGTGCGAGGGGCATAGCCCCTCGCGCACCCCCTTTTCAAACAGGCTCTAAGAAATTTGGGGGCGGCGAAACCGCCCCCAAACCCCCACCAATTGGTATCAATTGCTGGCAGCGCCCGCAGCGCAGGTCTATCGAGCCTTGTGCGACTGGAGGAGTGACCATGACTCAGCACCGGATCTTCGGAACGAGATTCTCAGGTGTATACCGGCTATACATTCAGAAAGCAGAGCGTAAAAACCGCACGAAAGAAGAGGTCGACCAGATCGTCTGCTGGTTGACCGGCTACAGCCAGACGGAGCTCCAGCGGCACATCGAACATGAGAGTGACTTCGAGACCTTGTTTGCCCAGGCGCCGCTGATCAATCCAAACACCGCGCTGATCAAAGGTGTAGTGTGCGGGGTGCGCGTGGAAGAGATCGAAGATCCGCTCATGCGCAATATTCGCTACCTCGATAAGCTGATTGATGAGCTTGCAAAGGGCAGGGCGCTGGACAAAATCCTGCGGCAGCCGGTCTCTTCGTAATACCCTGCCTGGCTTCGCCAGGCAGGGCATCACAAAAAGAAATTCGGGGGCGGCGAAGCCGCCCCCGAACCCCGATCCGATCACACAGCTGCCCCCGCGCACCAATGATCACGGCTCGCCTACACATTGTGTCAGCTCAGTCTACACGTTGTGTAGGCTGGTCTACATGTTCTGTAGGCTGGTCTACATGTTCTGTAGGCTGGTCTACATGTTCTGTAGACTTCTCTACATGTTGTGTAGGCTCGTCTACATGGTGTGTCAGCTCAGTCTACATGTTCTGTAGACTTCTCTACATGTTGTGTAGGCTGGTCTACATGTTCTGTAGACTTCTCTACATGTTGTGTAGGCTTGTCTACACGTTGTGTAGGCTTGTCTACACGTTGTGTAGGCTGGTCTACACAAAACTCCCGGCCCGCCGGAGTGTCTCAGCGCGCGTCGAGCAGATCGTCGACTGCGACATGGAAACCCTCCAAAAGCGCCGAGCGCGCGGTTTCGCCGCGCTTGAATACGCCATATTCGTGATAGGCCGCCTCTGTCAACCGCAGCTCCGTAATTGTCGCCTCGATTGGGTTAACGATCCAATACTCCGGGACGCCCGCCTCAGCGTAGTCCGTTTCGTGTATTGTATGCGATTTTCTGCGCGGAGTGCGGAAAACCGCATACAGAAGATGGAGCAGTACCACCTGACAGCAGCTGACGGTGCGGCGACTAGCGGCGCGCCAGCGGCAGGTAGGCCAGGTAGCGCTGCTCGACGCGGAACAGCACGCCGTTTGAGAGCCCGCCGCCCGGCGCGGGGTTGGTGACGCTGACGCTCAGCGTGGTGACTTCGTCGAGCAGGTTGGCCGGGATGCTGACGACGATCTGGCCGCTGCCGATCGACGATGGCGTGAGCGTTGTATTGCCGAACTGCACTGTTGCGCCGGCCACGAACCCCGCGCCGGTAATCGTCAGCGTCAGCGGGCCGCTGCCCACCGGCGCCGAGCGCGGGCTGATGCTTGTAATCGCCGGCACGGGGTTCTCGCCTACGTTTGTGATCGTGAAGGTGCGCGTGTTCGACTCGCCGCCTTTGGCCTGCGGGTTGACCACTTTCACGCTGGCGCTGCCGGCGCTGGCCACCAGGTTGGCCGGTATCTGCACGGTGATCTGGCTGGCCGCCGCGCTGATCGGCGCGAGGGTTGTTCCGTTCCAATCCACCGTCGCGGCGGCGTCGAAGTTGCTGCCGAGCAGCGTGAGCGTAAACGCCGGGCTGCCGGCGGTGGCCGACGCCGGGCTCAGCGCGTCGAGGGTTGGCTTTGCGACGTTGGTGATCGTGAATGTGAGCGCGTTCGACGCGCCGCCAGTCTGATCCGGGTTGACGACGCGCACGCTGGCCGAGCCGGCGCTGGCGAGCAGGCCGGCCGGCACCTTCGCCACAATCTGCTCGCCGCTCGACGCGCTGATCTGCAAGGCCGCGCCGTTCCAGTCGACAGTCGCGCTCTGGTCGAAGTTCAGCCCGTTCAGCGTGAGTGTTAGCTCGGGGCTGCCGGCGGCGGCGTTGTTCGGGCTGATGCTGCTGAGCAGCGGCGTGGTGGGAACGGAGCTGCCGACCACGGTGATCTTGCCGGTCATGCCGGTGTGGATCGAGCAGTGGTAGTTGTAGCTGCCGTTGTTGCCAAAGGTGTGCAGAAATACGTCGCCGGTGCCCAGCAGCGGCGAAACCCAATTCTCGAAGCCGTTGGGGTCGCTGATCGTGGTATGGCTGGTCGCGGCGGTGTTCTTCCAGCGCACGGTGGTGCCGGCCTGCACCACCAGGTTGGCCGGCTGAAAGGCGAAATCGACGATCGTGACGCCGGGCAGCTCGAATGCGCCAATATCGCAGCGCCCGGTTTGCGGGCGCGCCACGCCGCGCTGGTCGCTGGCCGGGCAGGCGTTGCCGCCGCTGCCCGGCGTGGCCGGGTTGCCGGCGTCGAGCGCCGGCGACACCGCCAGCGGCGCGTGGGTGCGGGTTGGGCCGCCGTTGTTCGCAAGCCCGGCGAGCAGCGCCTCCTGGTTGAGCTTGTCGCCGCTGGCGGCGGGCACCACGCAGGCGCCTGCTACGACGCCCACCAGGTTGTAGCCTTGCGAAGTGAGCGTACCCGAGCAGTCGGGCGCGGTCGCTCCGCTATTTTCGGCCAGCAGGGTGTTGCGCAGCGCCGCCGACTTACCGGCGCCGTTGAGCACGCCGCCGCCGAGGCCATTGCTGGCGCTGTTGCGCGCGATCGTGGCGCTGGCGAGCGTGGCGCCGCCGCTGTTGGCCAGCCCGCCGCCGCTGGTGGCGCTGTTGCCGCTGAGCGTGGCGTTTGTGAGCGCGAGCGTGCCGGTGTTGAAGATGCCGCCGCCATTGCCGCTGGCGCTGTTGCCACTGAGGGTGCTTTCGGCCAGGGTGAGCGGGGCGCTGCTGTACACGCCGCCGCCATTGCCGCTGGCGCTATTGCTGCTGATCGTCGTCTCGGTGATCGTCGCCGTGGCGGCCAGGCTCAGGCCGCCGCCGGCGCTGGCGCTGTTGCCGCCGATCGTGCTGGCGCCGATGCTGGTTGCGCCGGCTGCCACAATGCCGCCGCCGCTGCCGCCAGGCGCGCTGTTGCCGCTGATGCTGCTGGCGTAGAGCGTGAGCGTGCCGGCGTTGGCGATGCCGCCGCCGCCGAGCGCGCCGCTCGACGCGTTGTTGCTCACGGTGGTGCGCCAGAGCGCGAGCGTGCCGGTGTTGGCGATGCCGCCGCCGCTCGCGGCGCTATTGTTGCTCACTGTGCCGTCGCTGAACGTGAGCGTGCCCTCATTCAGGATGCCGCCGCCATTGCCGCCGGCCTGCTTGCCGCCCGCAATCGTCAGGTGGCCGAGCGTCGCCGCGACGCCGGGCAGCACGTGGATGACCCGGTCGTCCCAGCCATTGGCGACGCCGATCGTCGCTGTGCCCGAGCCGCTGATCGTCAGCGCGTCGCGGATGTCGAGGTCGCCGCTGGCCGCAAAATCCTCGCCCGCACCGGCGATCGACAGCGTGTAGCTGCCGGCGGGCACGACGATCGTATCGGCGCCGGGGTTATTGTTTGCCGCGATCAGCGCCTCGCGCAGCGAGCAGTCGGAGCTGTCGCACGCGCCGTCGATGCTATCGCTGAACTTGGTGACGAGAAAGGTAGTTGGCGCGGCCTGGGCCGCGAGCGCCGGTGCAAGCAGCGCCGTGGCCAGTAGCAGGGTGCTCAGGCGGCGCGCGCTGCGGCTAGATCGTGCGAGGAGCATGTCCATGCGATCTCCTATCGGCAGTGATTCTTCGCACAACATGCGGGCAGTGGTATTGTAGCACGAACCGGCCGCGTACGATAGCTCGCCGTACGTGGCCACAGGGCTCGTGCAACGTCGGCCCTCACCCCTACCCCCTCCCCTGTCAGGTGAGGGGTAGGGGGAAGGGTCGACAGACGTTATCCTGCTAATTGCTCGCCGTATGTGGGGTTCGGGGGCAGCGAAGCCGCCCGCGAAATTTGGCTTTGCACTGCGCTGCCCGGCAAAGCCAGGCAGCGCAGTGCAAAAGGCGGAGTTGGTATTAGCCTTCGAGCGCATCGAGCGGCGTGGGGCTAGCCGCAGGGAACTCAAGCGCAATCGCCTGCATCGGCTCGCCGTCGGTCCAGGCTAGGTGCGGGGTATCGGCGGGCCAGAGCACGGCGTAGCCCGCGTGTACGCGCTCGGCGGGCGCGCTGGCGCCGCCCACGCGCACGTAGCCGCTGCCGCCGATCACCATGAACAGGATCGGGTACTCGGCGGCGTGCTCATCGAGCGTGGCGTCGGCGTCGAAGAATAGCCCGAACACAGCCACTGGCTGGTCGAGAATAACCGGCAGGCCCTGGTAGCGCTCGGCCATATCGGCCTCGGTCATCAGGGCGGCGATTGCGGCTGGCAGCAGGATCACCGAGGCCTGCACGCCGCGCGCGCCGGGGCGCTGGATGGGATGGCTCATCTCGGTGCCGAACTGGCGGATGTCGCTCATAGGTATGGTGCTCCCTCATCATCGGCCCGATTGTACCACGATTGGCCGCGCCGCCAGCAAAAAACCTCTCCCGCAGCGCGGGAGAGGTTGCGGCCGCCAGGCTTTGGCGCGCGCTCAGGCCAGCCTGCTGCGGCCCCAGCCAAGGTACAGGCCGGCGCCGATCAGCAGCAGCGGCAGCCACACCAGCCCGCCGGCGAACAGGCCGGGCAAGCTGGCGACCGCGACGATCGTGCCGATGGCGAACAAGACCACCGCCGGGATCGCCGGCCACGCGCTCTGCTTGTTGAACAGGATCCGGCCGCCGAACAGCACCGCCATGAAGCCGAGCGCCAGGCCCCACAGCACCGACACGCCGTTGGTCATATCGGCGAAGGCCACGCCCATGCTCAGGCCGGCAAGAATGCCGCCGGGGATCAGCAGGCCGTAGATCCGCTTCCAGAACGAGAAGAACAAAAAGCAGCTGGCGATTGTCAGCAGCACCATGCCGCCTTCGTACTCGACGTGCAGCGGGCCGAGGCGCCCTAGAAACAGCAGCATGCCAACGGCGATCAGGCCCAGCGCCAGCGTGTTGTTGCGGTTGTTGGCCAGCGGCCGCGCTGGAGTGGTGTAGGAAGCAGCGCTCAGCTGCTGCGTCTGCAGGCCGGCTGAAGAGCGCTCGGCCTGGCGCGCGCGCTCGGTATCTTGCTCGGAGTAGTTGGGGTTCATGAAGCCTCCTCGCTACGAGATCGTACGTACTGCTATTTATGATGACGAATGGCCTGGCGCAAATGTTGCGGTTTGCTGACTGCGTGCTGTAAGGAGCGATCAAACAGAGCTGATTTGAGAAGCTGCCTGAAAAGGGTGGTTTGGAGGGACGAAGTCCCTCCAAATATCACTCATTCTGGCGGGTGGCGGCCGCGAATGTGGCCGCCACCTGCCAGAAGGAAGTACGAGGGGCGATGCCCCTTGCGCACCCTCTTTTCAAACAGGCTCTGAGAGTTAACAAACAGATCACACGGTGTGAAAAATATCATTGAGATCGGCGCGTGCTCGGATATGCTAACCGCACGGAAATCGAACCATACGCGGAGGGAGCACCGACATGAGCAGCGCGAACAGCCAGCAGACAGCACCGCGAATGATGATGTACTCGCAGGATGGTTTCGGCCTCGGGCATATGCGCCGCACCACATCGATCGCCAACCAGATCGTGCGCGAGCGCCCCGACGCGGCCATTCTCACAATGGCTGACTCGCGCCTTGGCCAGTTTTTCGAGACCAGCGCCAACCACGATTACCTGAAGCTGCCGTCGATCTTCAAGGCCGGCCCCGGCGACTGGCGCGCGGTGAGCTTGCCGATGCCATTCGAGGCTGTGTCGGGCATGCGCCGCGAGCTGATCCGCAGCGCGGTGATGAGCTACCAGCCGCATGTCTTGCTTGTCGACCATATGCCGCACGGCGCGATGGGCGAGCTGCTGCCGACGCTCGATGCGCTGCGCGCCAGCGGCGCGCCGACGCGGATCGTGCTGGGGCTGCGCGACATCCTCGACGCGCCCGAGGTCGTGCGGCGGCGCTGGGATGTCGAGGGCGCGTATGAGGCGATCGAGCGCTACTACGACAGCGTGCTGGTGTACGGCAAGCGCGAGGTGTTCGACCTGGCCGAGCAGTACGGCTTCTCGGCGAGCGTGCGCGAGCGCATCCAGTACACCGGGTATGTCTGCACGCCGCAGACCGCGCGCTACACCGCGCGCGCGCGCGCCAAGTACATCCCCAGCGGCGACACCCAGACGAAGCTGATCGTCGCGATGGCCGGCGGCGGCGCCGACGCCTACCCGATGATGCGCGCGATGCTCGACGCGCTGCCGGCGATCAGCGCGCAGCAGAAAGTGTACCTGGCGATTGTGGCCGGGCCGTTCATGCCGGCCGAGCAGCGCCGCGACCTTGAGGCGCGCAGCCGCGGCCTGCCGGCGCGTGTGTCGATCTCGGTGAACGACCCGATCAGCTATATCGAGGCGGCCGACCTGACGGTGGCGATGGCGGGCTACAACACCACCATGGAGATCCTGCGCTCGGGCAAGCGCGCCGTGCTGATCCCGCGCCGTGGCCCCAGCGCCGAGCAGCGGATGCGCGCGCGGCTATTCGCCGAGCGCGGCTGGGTCGAGATGATCGACCCCGACGAGCTGGAGAGCGCGAATGTGGCCGCGCAGGTGTGCGCCGCGCTCGATCGCGGCCCGCGCATGAGCGCGGAGACGCGGCCCGATGTCGATGGCATCAACGGATCGGCCAGGATGATCCTGGAGATGATGCAGTCCGCCGCCGAGGAGGCCAGTATGCTCGATACGCTCGAGCTGGGGCTGCGCCTGCCGGCGCTGACGCTGCCGGCATAGGGCGGGGCTGATTCACACGCTGTTCGCTTGATCACGTAGTGATTGTGTTGCACGACGTGGCGAAGCCACGTCGTGCAACAAAATCATAATTTGGGGGGCGGCGAAGCCGCCCACAAACCCCCACCAAAGTGTACGCCATCAAGCGAATTTGGTATAACACGAGGGACGCGGTGGGCGTTTTGCCCTTGGCAGAGCGGTACTTTTTATTCCTGGTGCCTCAATGTTGGCGTAAAGCGCCAACATTAGGGCACGAAAGATCGGCATGTTTTTTTTGGCCGGCCACGGCCCTGGTGATATGGCTAACGCTGACAAAAAGGTGTAGAATAGCGCTATCTGCAGCCTGCACTCATAATGCTTAGGAGTTACGCACTTGCGTGACTCGGCTTCCCCAAGGTACGAGATTGAGCCTGCGGCAGCATGGTACTGGTTCACCTTCTGTATGCAATTTTCCGCGCGGAGCGTGGAAAATTGCATACGATGCGGAAAGAGTACCGCTCTGCCGAAGGCTGAGAGCGCCAAGTAAGCCCTATATGCTACTCAATGGGGGGACGATGAGCCAGCAATTTTCGTTCGACCCACAGCTGCCCGCGCTGCCGCTTGCGTTTGATCTTGACGCAGTGGCGCGCCTGTTTGCCGAGCACTGGCCGGCAGAGTCGGCCGGCCCGATCAGCATAGGCAAGATCAAGCTGCAGGATACCAAGTACCAGCCGCACGCGCGCTGCGTCACCACCTACGCGCTGAGCGCCGAGCGGCCAGGCGCCCCCGCCGAGCCGACGATCGGCGTGCTCGAGATCACGCCCGACGGCGCGCACCACCGCTTGTATACCGACGACCCTCATCTGCCGTGGATGGCCGAGGCCACCAGCCCCGATGCGATGCGCGCGCGCTTCGCCACGCTGCTGCCGGAAACTACGATCAACGGCTGCACGATCGCGCCGGTGCGCTACCGGCCAGGCGTGCGCTGCGTGTTTCGCTACGACCTCGACACCAGCGCCGGGCCGCAGACATTCTTTGGCAAGCTGCTGCGAGAGGGCGGCGAGCAATCGCTGGCGACGATCACCGCGCTGCACGATGCGCGCGAGCGCAACCCAGGCATGCCGCGCGTGCTGCCGCCGCTGGCCTACTGGCCCGACGCTCACCTGCTGCTCCAGGATGAGGTGCAGGGCGGCGCCGAGCTGAACGACCTGGCCTTCGACCCCAAAGAAGACGCCGGGCTGCGCGAGCGCTGGCTGCGCGATGCCGGCGCGCGCCTGGCGGGGCTGCACGGCTGCGCCGAAGTGCCTGGCCCGCCGCGCACCATGGCCGACGACCTCGACGAGCTGCGCGAGTACACTGCGCCAATGGCCGCCGTGAACCCGGCGCTGGCCGACCAGTACGCCGCCGCCGTCGAGCGAGTCGCCGCGCTGGCCGCCGAAGCCGCCGAGCCGCCAGCCAGCGCCGGCCACGGCGCGTTTCG